>CAYUQM010000096.1:0-1524 GCA_964446855.1 uncultured Muribaculaceae bacterium | reverse complement strand
CAATTACCAAAAAGAATATTACGGCATTAGCACTCTGGAATCCAAACTGTCCGCCTGACATACCGTTATTGTAGATCAGGTAGGAAATAGATTCCGTACTCTGTGCGGGACCACCCTTAGTCAATGCCATGATCTGGTCGAATACCATCAGAAAGTTCTTAACGCAAAGCACCATGTTGATAGAAAAAAACGGAATGATCAAGGGAAATGTCAAATACTTAAACTGTTTCCATCCAGTTGCGCCGTCCAGTCCTCCTGCCTCATACACGTCTTCCGGAACGGTCTGTAATCCTGAAATATAAATGATCGTGTTCATTGCGATCGCCTGCCATGCACATACAACCATAACACCGATCCAGGCAGCACTTGGATTTGATAAAATACTGGACTTCAAAGCCTCAATCCCGATCATGTCTGCAACTGCGGGAATAATATATGTGAAAAAGTAATTGAAAATGTAACCCACAACCAGCGCTCCTAATATGTTCGGCAAAAAATACGCTCCGCGGAAAAAGCTCTTAGCTCTTATCCTGCCGTTCAGGCCCAGTGCAAGAATCAGACTGAGCACATTTACCACAACAGTTGATACAATTGCCAGCTTAAATGTAAACAGATATGATTTGCCGACACGGGCGTCCGTAAACAAGTCTATATAATTCCGAAAACCAATCCAGTCATAACTTCCGAATCCTTTAAAATTCGTGAAACTGTATATCACGCCGCGAATTAACGGAATGGTATTGAAGCATACGAATAACGCAAGAATCGGAATAGTAATCAACAAAAATGTTCTCTCTCTATCATTTTTCATAACCTATACTCTCCTTTCCTATTAATTCGTGGTTCCATGTTCTTTTTCATAATCCTGCACCAGACGAATAATATCTCTGTTATACCTCTGCCAGTCCGTATCAAACTTACTTAAGAATGCATCTACATCTTTATTCAACAGGAATGTCTGTATCTGTGCATCTACCGCCATCTCGGAAGGATAGTAGTGATCCTGATAGTCCTTCATATTGCCCTCGAGAATATAATCGGTCATGCCGTCCAGAATAGAAGGTAACTGGAAATTTCCTTCTTTACAGGGTATCGCAGTCTGCGCATCAATATATTTCTGAAGATTCTCCTCCGCATACAGGAAATCCAGAACTTCGTATGCAGCCTCTTTATTCTTACATTCAGCCGTCACACAAAACTGAAGATCAATTCCTGAGTTCAACGTATTGCCATCATGATCGTCACATGCCGGCATAACGAAAGAGTCCAGATTCAAATCCGGATTTACGGATAAAATCTGCGGAGCCGCATAACTTCCGATGGGATACATTGCAGATTCCCCTCTGGCAAAAGCGGTACATGCATCGTTATATCCGTATGCAAAAGGATCGCTCGGCCCATAATCCAATAATTTTAAGTACTTTTCGGATATCTCCCGGTACTCTTTAGAGAATGTTGTCTGAGCGCGGTTCACCTGTTTCGTCGTATCTGCAGGTGATAAATCTACCGCCATGGAATTCCAAG
>CAYUQM010000095.1:0-1545 GCA_964446855.1 uncultured Muribaculaceae bacterium | reverse complement strand
CATTTGTCTGAAAGATAAGAAGAAAGAGATTGGCAGGGATAAACTCTATCAATTGTATGCAGATGAAGCGGTACAGATAGGGAAATTAAGGATTGTGCCTTTCTCTATGTCTCACGACGCGGCGGAGCCTGTGTGCTACAGTGTGGAGAGTGCCGGGTGTAAGCTGGGGATGGCAACAGATTTGGGGATGTTTGATGATTACATTATCAGCCATCTGGCAGGAAGTGATATTTTGCTTTTGGAGGCAAATCATGATATTAGTATGCTCGAGGCAGGTAAATATCCCTATCGGTTAAAGTGCCGTATTTTGAGTGACAGAGGGCATTTATCCAATGAGGCGGCAGGCAGGCTTTTGTGCAGGCTGTATGGCAGGAAGCTGCGTTATGCATTTCTGGCACATTTGTCCAAGGAAAATAATTATCCGCAATTAGCATATGAGGCTGTGAAATGCCAGATTTGGGAAGAGATGGGACTAAATACGCTTCCCTTTGAACTGATGGTTGCAGAAAGGGACAAACCGTCACCAGTGGTTGTCCTTTAGAAAGAAAATAGAGAAAGATGGGGCATAAAGATGAAGAAGACAGTAATTACCGTAGTAGGAAAAGATAGTGTAGGCATTATTGCCAAAACATGTACTTATCTGGCAGACAACCAGATTAATATTCTGGACATTTCCCAGACGATTGTAGATGGATTTTTCAATATGATGATGATTGTAGATGTGGCTGACAGCAAAAGAGAGTTTGGTGTGATGGTAGATGAGCTGGAAAAGCTTGGCGAAGAAATGGGCTGTATCGTGAAGGCACAGAGAGAAGACATTTTTGATAAGATGCATAGAATTTAATAGAAGGGAAATGATACGCCATGATTAATATATATGAAGTTCTGGAAACCAATGAGATGATTGAGAAGGAAAATCTGGATGTCCGCACGATTACATTGGGAATCAGCCTGCTTGGCTGTATCGATACTGATGTAGACAGGCTTTGTGATAAGGTTTATGAGCGGATTACCACCACAGCAAAAGATTTGGTTTCTACCGGCAATGACATAGAAAAGGAATATGGTATTCCAATTGTAAATAAAAGAATTTCAGTTACTCCGATAGCACTTGTGGGTGGTTCTGCCTGCAGGACACCGGAGGATTATGTTAAGATTGCCCATGCCCTTGACCGGGCGGCAAAAGCTACAGGAGTAAATTTTATCGGCGGATACAGTGCATTAGTTTCCAAGGGAATGACAAAGAGTGATGAGCTTTTGCTCCGTTCTATCCCGCAGGCGCTTGCAGAGACGGATTTTGTCTGCAGCTCGGTAAACCTTGGTTCTACTAAGACAGGCCTTAATATGGATGCAGTCAGGATGATGGGGGAAATAATTTTGGAGACTGCCCGAAATACTAAGGATAAGGACAGTATCGGCTGTGCTAAATTAGTAGTGTTCTGTAATGCACCGGACGACAATCCTTTTATGGCGGGAGCATTTCATGGAGTAACAGAGGCAGATGAGATAATAAATGTAGGTGTTAGAGGACCCGGGGTTATGCGG
>CAYUQM010000094.1:914-1560 GCA_964446855.1 uncultured Muribaculaceae bacterium | reverse complement strand
TTCTCTGATAAATTTATCATAGTGGATATAAAATAATTTGTCAACTATTTTTTGACGATATTATAATCAGATATTTTCCTGTTCTTAATGTTTGATTTCTTATATCTTACATAGCCTGACTCATGATTTTGATATCTTCCCTCTTGTTCTTTAAAAATCTCACCCTGTCGGTCAGTGTTCTGTAATACATATTACAATATTCAGTATTGTGCCAGTGGTGTCTGTTGCCAGAATGTCAAGCCTGATTGAACGGTTTAGTAAGTTATATAACAGATAGGTGTGGAGAGGATCTTTCTGCATGAATCCTCTCCACTCATCCCTCACTCCTCGTACGGTTCCAGATAGAGCGTATTCTCTTTGGCATTATACCGATACCGCAGGGTCTGTACAGCCATCTTGCCAATTTGGTTTTCTACACGTTTTAATTGGTCTGTTAATCGATCCAATTGCTCCAACAGCGAGTCAAACTGGTTGTTTACCTCAGTCATGTTCTGCTCCAAAACTGTCTTCAGCGTTTTTTCCAACGAATGGATACTTTTCCATAGCTTCTCATCCTCCTGCTCAAGTGCGGCAATCTTGCTATACAGTTTCGAGATGTCCGTGTGCACCTGCTCCATTTCCCCGCGGATCTCTATGATCTGCTGTC
>CAYUQM010000094.1:0-904 GCA_964446855.1 uncultured Muribaculaceae bacterium | reverse complement strand
CGTACAGCTTCGTCTTTGTTTCCTTGAGGCTTTGTACGATGGTACTGATCTCTGTGCGCAGTGTTGTGATCTGCTCTTTCAGCGCCGCATCCTCTGTCCGGTATTGTTCTACGATCGTGGTCATATTCTCTTCTGTCTGTGTCATAGCCGTGAGCAGTTCCGCCACTTTCTCGTCCAGCGTTTCCAGACGTTCCAGATACTCTTGTCTGAGCGCTTCCAACCCATCATTCTGCGACATATACTGAGGCGCTTCCTCCTCGTAAGTAGTGGCGGTCAACGCCGTATCCTCCGTCTCTGACACGGTCTGTTCCTGCGCTTGCCTGCGTTCTTTGCCGAGATGTCCCCACAGCAATAACAGCAGGATTACAATCACTACAACGGCGACCGCGCCGACAATCACGATGGCGAGATTATCCTCCTGCCGCTCGGGATCGTTCCTCCTCTCGTTCAAATAATCTGACAATTTTGTCATAAATTCTCTCATTTCTTTTTTCCTTTCTTGTCCCGTATTTTGAACATCATTTCTATACGTCTTATGCGGTGGCAGAGCAGGCTTCGCTTTGCTCATACGAAGCATAAAAGACTGTATATCTCTTCTCTCAACATTTGGAAACCGATGGCGATCTGCCATAGAACCGCGCCGTACGATACGCGGGATAAAGTATACTTCATGATGAATCCAAAGATTGTATAGATAAAATATCAGAATCCGATTTCATTTACAATATCGGAATGTTGCACAAATTTTTGCCAAGAAAAAGTCAGAATGCACCGTAAAGCACGATGTATTCTGACTCGAAAGCATACAAACGAAATATCGCTTATGATCATTGCCATAAAATTTATAGACTTCAAACAGCCCGCCAATGTTTCGTCAATACGTTAAAATCTCATAACCGTCCTC
>CAYUQM010000093.1:0-1673 GCA_964446855.1 uncultured Muribaculaceae bacterium | reverse complement strand
AGGTAGAACTGCTGTACCACCATGATGTGCGCGCGTTCACCTCATTACCCAGGATCCAGTTGTCAACCTGTCCAAAGCCCGTCTGTCCCGAATAGCGCTGTGCAAGGAACGCACCGACAGCTTTCAGGTGATCGGTGCCCGCCGCATCCGCCACGTTCAACGCATAGCCCGGACAGTCACCGCCCCGCGCCGAGGGATGAACGAGATCCTGCGTGTATGGACTCCTGCCGCCGTTCAACAGCACCATCGTGACCTGCATGCCGTAACTGTTAAAGCTCTTGATCATGGAGTCGAACTTGGTCACCATACCGTTGTTGAAATACCATGTCCGCCCGTTATAGTCAAAAGGGATCGCCCCCGGAACAGTCGCATCCACACAGACATCATCGACATACATATTGTACACGACCTGCTGGATGCCAAGCTCCTGTAATTCACCGTTGGATGCCTTAGTGAGATCGGGCAGTATTCCTTTGATTCCCGTATCTCTGCGCGGCGATGTGTGTGCTGCGATTGCCTCCGGATTAGTGATATAGTGCTCGTCGCTGACCTGAACCATCTGTCCGCCCCGCTTCACCGCAATCAGAAATTTGCGGCTCAAGTTCGAGTCTCCGGTATTGTAGTTCAGCGGAAATACTGCCGTAACAGAAGCTCCCGCATCGACTGTTGCAACGACCTTTCCGGTGGCTCCATCCTGATAAACCTCGTCCGCATAGACGTAATACTTGCCGTCGTCACTGGACGGAACGCTTCCCGCACTGAGCTGGCACACCACATCCGATCCTGAGATCGTACAGGAGCTGATCGCCACAGGACGACCCGACGCCTCGGCATACAGCGTATTCCCTTTGCCGAATAATACCGTACCTGCTGTCAGCACGACAAAAGCGACTGCTGCCAGGATCATCGCCGCTTTTCCTCTTCCGTTTATTCTTTTCTTTACTCTGCTCATCACTTCACTCATGTTCTTCTCTCTTCTGTCTCTTATCATATTCCTCTACCGCCGTTCCGAAGCACCCGGTCTGTGAACAATACAGCAACGGCTATAGCGCTCTCTCCCGGAAACACTTCTATACTCTTGTGATTTATTATATCTGTAAATATTTGGATTGACAAGTAAGGAATCCAAGCGTGAACATCATTATGCCGGATTCACATGCACCATGATATGCTTGACCTTCGGAAATGTCTGCTCGATAGCATCGTGAACGCACTCCGCCACAGCATGCGACTCCCGCAGCTTCTTCTCTCCATCCACTCTGATCTCGATATCAACATAGATCTTATTGCCAAACACGCGCGTATGTAACAGATCCACGCCCAACACGCCTTCCTGTGTGAGGGCGCATTCTCTCAATGCCTTCTCCACCTCATCATCACATGCCTTATCCACCATCTTATCAACTGCATCCATGAATATCTCGTAAGCCGCTTTTTCTATGAAAAGACAGATCACTAAACTGGCAACCGGGTCTAAGATTGGAAATCCCATTCTTGCGCCCGCAATACCGATCAATGCACCCACAGAGGACAGCGCATCGGAGCGGTGGTGCCACGCATCTGCCATGAGTGCACCGGAATCAATTTTCTTCGCATATATTCTCGTATACTGATACATGCCCTCTTTAACAATAATAGACAAAATCGCCGCCGCTAGCGCCAGCGCACCCGGC
>CAYUQM010000092.1:0-1703 GCA_964446855.1 uncultured Muribaculaceae bacterium | reverse complement strand
TCATGGTGGTTACCAACCAAGAATTTGCTATGCAAATTCTTGTAGCGCAAAACGCAGGTTTTGCGCTTTTTTAACTTATAGAAGAGTCTAATTTAATTCATCTAAAGTCATCTGATACATTGGAAAGAATTCTTCCATAAATAAATCGGCTTCAGAACAGTGCAAAACCTTAATTGCCTCCCTTATGGTATGTTCTGCACTGTGAAATTCCTGATTGCCTGCCTTGGCTTCTTCAATGCACTTAATCAATGCGGAAATCTTATCTGCTGCCTTGACGAGAAGATGTGCGTCTTTATCGTCCGGGGAAGAGAGAAAATATACCTCGTATTCTTCACGTAAATCGTCAGGCAGCATATTCAGAAGGCGAAAAGCGGCAGCGCGCTCAATCTGCTTATATGCAGACTGGATTTCATTATTCTCGTATTTGATGGGGGTTGGCATGTCCCCGGTAATGATTTCCGTACAGTCGTGGTAAATGCCAAGCATGGCAACGTGTTCCGGCTGGTAGTCCTTTTGCAGACGTATGTTGCCAAGAATCGCCAGTGCGTGGGCGATGATGGCAACCTCGAGAGAATGTTCGCTGATATTTTCCCGGACAGAATTACGCATCAGTGCCCAACGCTCAATATATTTCATTCTTGCCAGCATGGCAAAGAAGGAGTGTTTTTTTTCATTCATGTTTTCCTCATTTCTGCAAGGTGAACTTTGTTCACCTTAGCTTTATTGCGGCTCCAGCATTTTTTTGATATAGGCTGCGGTATAGGACTTTTTGCATTTTGCGACCTCTTCCGGGGTGCCTGTGGTAACGATTTTTCCGCCACGGTCACCGCCCTCAGGCCCAATGTCAATAATATAATCCGCTGTCTTGATTACATCAAGATTATGCTCAATGACAACAACGGTATTGCCGCCTTCAGTCAGGCGGTGCAGAATATCAATGAGCTTGTGGACATCGGCAAAATGAAGTCCGGTAGTTGGCTCGTCCAGAATATAGATTGTCTTGCCAGTACTGCGTCTGCTAAGTTCGGTAGCCAGTTTAATACGCTGCGCCTCGCCTCCTGATAAGGTGGTGGAAGGCTGCCCTAATTTGATATAGGACAGGCCGACATCATGCAGGGTTTCTATTTTGCGGCGGATTTTCGGAAGCGGTTCAAAGAAATGAACGGCCTCTTCTACGGTCATATCTAATACATCAGCAATTGTCTTTCCTTTATATTTGACATCCAGTGTCTCCCGGTTGTAACGTTTGCCATGGCAGACCTCACAAGGGATATAAATATCCGGCAGGAAGTTCATCTCGATTTTGTTGATACCATCGCCACCGCATGCTTCACATCGCCCGCCTTTTGCGTTAAAGCTGAATCGTCCTTTTTTATAACCTTTTGCCTTGGCATCCGGTGTGGCTGCAAAAAGGTCGCGGATTAAATCGAATACACCGGTGTAGGTCGCAGGATTGGAACGGGGAGTTCTTCCAATTGGCGACTGGTCGATGGCAATAACTTTGTCAAGCTGTTCGATACCTGTAATGCACTCATGCTTTCCCGGTATACAGCGTGCCCGGTTCAGGTTTCTGGCAAGATTTTTATACAGAATCTCATTGACCAGGGAACTTTTTGCGGAACCCGATACACCGGTTACACAGGTCATTACGCCAAGTGCAAAATCAACGTTAATTTTTTTCAGATTATTTTCGGCGGCACCTT
>CAYUQM010000091.1:0-1795 GCA_964446855.1 uncultured Muribaculaceae bacterium | reverse complement strand
AAGATAGGGGACGAGGCGGTATCGGGCGACTATTTCGATTACGAATACGTGTGCGGGGTTTATTCCGAACACCAGAGCGCGGAGCTTGAAAAATTACTTAAAAAAGAGTTTGAAGTCGAAGCGGATTGCGGGGTTGAGGTGGAGTATAAAGAGGGTGAATTCAAGGTTTCCGCCGTGCAGGTAGAGTTAGGCGAAAATAACACCAAATTAATTGAAGAAATTTACGCATATTTGGACGGGTTCGAATATATAAATATAACAGTATATGCGAAAAGTACTTAATTTCGTGAACGACAACAAAAAAATAATTATAGTAGTCGTTCTCATAATCATTCTCGTAGGCACGATATATTTTATCAACAAGTCGCAGGAAAAAGATAAATCCACGGTAGCGACGTCCGTCCAGAAGAGCAATGCGGAAATTAAGCTATGCGGTATTCTCTCTTCGATAGAGGGGGTTGGCGCGGCAGACGTAATGATTAACGAAGGAGAAAACGGTATAGTCGGGGTTGTAATCGTGTGCGAAGGCGCTAACAACCTTATGACGAAAAGCAACATATTAAACGCCGTTTCCACAGCGTTGAACGTGCAAAAAAATTTAATAGCAATTTATTCAATGAATAATTAAGGAGATATATATATGTCTAAGAAGAAAAAAATTATTATCATGTCTTCACTCGTATTTTTACTTGCGCTTACGGCAGTACTCAACGTATTGCTTGCTACCAATGTAATTGCTTCGGGCAATTCCAACGCGGCGGTTACCACGTCCAACTACTTTACGACGTTCCGCTCGGAAAGAACTACAACCCGCAGTGAAGAGCTTATCCAGCTTGACAGCGTTATCGCTCTTTACGAAGAGGACAGCGACAAGTACAAGGAAGCCGTTGACTTAAAGCTTAAAATAGTAGGCATGATGGAAAACGAGCTTATGCTTGAAACGCTTATCAAATCACGCGGATTTTCCGATGCGGTAGTTTCCATCGGTATGGACAGCGACAACGTGAATGTCTTCGTAAATTCCAACGAGCTTGACTACAACACGGCAATGGCTATATACACCATGCTTAAAGACGAGGTAGGCGTAGCCCCCGGAAGCATAATAATTTTGCCCGTTTATTCGCAAGTTTGATATAAATAATTGCAAAATCCGTAAAAAGGTGTTATACTAACGATAAGGAGAAAATTTATGGCACACATCAGGCACGACCCTACGGCTACGCAGAAGGGAAAAATTACTTATAATTCCGGTATAGTCAGCGGGATAGTCGCTATTGCGATAAACGAGGTTGAGGGGGTAACGCTTTTAAACAACAAGAACAAGGGCGTTAAACTCAGCTTCGAAAAACAGGGGATAGTTGCGGATATAAGCGTAAAGGTAGACAGTACCTGCAACGTTTCCGCGCTTGCCTTTAAAATTCAGCAATCGATAAAGCACAACGTCGAATCTATGACGAGCTACAAGGTTGCTAAAATAGACGTTCATATTCAGGACGTAAATTTCCCCGATACGGCAAATAATTAATTACGATATTCCCTTAAATTTTTTAAGGGAATATTTGTGTTAACCAAGTAATTGCAAATCCCAACCACCCGTAATACGCGGCTTTTCGCCGCTTTGCGTGCGTAACTCATTTGTCGTACATTCAGTACGCCGCAATCGTTCCGCGCACAAATCATACAAAAATACGCGTGTTATGGCGCGAAGCGGTTTTAAAGCAAAAAATTTTGTGTTAAGACGAGGAAATCACGCGCAGTCGTACAAGGACGTACGGCAAGCGTGGTTGACAATGTA
>CAYUQM010000090.1:0-1838 GCA_964446855.1 uncultured Muribaculaceae bacterium | reverse complement strand
CTTTATATGACGATATGTTTTCTCTGCTGCGGATCTATTCATATTTGCGCGGCGCAGATATATGGCATACGACCTGCGGTGATTTTGCCGCATATATGATGAATTATGATGAGACAAGGATACAATCCACAGGGGAACGGAAATATGCGGTTTCGATTTCCGGTTCGTGGGAAAATCCTACGATTTCTATGCGCAGTCACTCGCGCACATTGCGAAAAAAGAATGGGGAAGTTCTTCATGGCGTTTATAAACAGGGCTGGTGGATTTATGATCAAATTCCGCCGGGAGAGTATGAGGAGGAAGTTTGATGTATTTTGATAAAGATTTTTCGTTTCCGACGGGGTATCGGTTTCTTTTAACGGATGTAGTTGATTTTTTAGCAAAACTCGATTCTTACGCCCCAAAACAAGGGGCGCGGCTTCTAGATATTGGATGCGGCAAGAAGCCCTATAAAAAATTGTTTTCGCGCTGGGATTATCGGGGGATGGATTACTATTCTGAGATATCGAATCCTGATGTAGAAGGATCCATTTTGGATATTCCCTTTCCCGATTGTTCGATGGATGGCGCTATGACCGTTTGGGTATTGGATGATTTAGAAGAGCCGTCGCATGGGATCAAAGAAATTGCGCGCGTGCTAAAGCCGGGCGGGTATTATTTCGCGGTCGAAAATCAATCAGCGAATCGTCATTTTCCGCCGCATGATTTTTTCCGCTTTACACCCTACGCATTGCAGTATCTAGGAAAAAAACATGGATTGGAATTGCTTTCTTTTTGTACATTTGGGGGGGATTTTTGCTTAGTGGGTTTTGCTTTGATTTCCATTGTGCGCAAGGTTCTCTTCAAATTGCGGTTGCATAAATTATTGGGATGGCTTTTTTATCTTGGAATTAACCTTGTGTTTAAACCGCTGGATCGATTGGCTCGCTTGTCTTGTTTTCATGGACAATTTGAGACGAATGCGTTGGGGTATTGTTATGTTTTCAAAAAAGTGGCAGGTACTTCAAGCTCTCCTTAAATTATCAGTGCAAAAGGGGCTCGTACATATTTTCTCCGCGAATTGTTTTATGCAGTTTTTGGGATTTGGCTCTATTTTGCTGGTATCAAAGATTTTATCGCCGCATGAACTTGGTTCCGTAAAAATCATGCAAGCGTATATTATTGTAGCCGTCACATTTGCCGTATTAGGCCATTCTACGGCAGTCATGCGCTTTTGCGCTGCCGTGAGCGATCACGCGGTACGCGCATATATCTTGCGGCGCTCGATTTTCGTTTGCGTATTTGCGGGTTTATGTATTGCGCTTTTCTTGGCGGGTGTTGGTCGCGCCGGAATTTTATCACAAGATGTGTTGATACAAAAATATCTGCCTTTATATGCGGCGGTGATTCCGTTTCAAGCTGTATATACGATTTTGCTCACTTATTTGCAGGCTTGCAAACACTTTAAGAAAATGGCGGGACTGCAAAGTATGTTGAAGATTTTTTCATTCGTCTGCGTTTTTTTTGCGACGTATTTCGACGGAATGCGCGGTTATTTGACCAGTATCGTAGGGGGCATGATTGTTTCTTTACTTCTGCTCCTGTACGGTATGGGACGGAGCGTATTTTCCGTACAAAAGCAGATGATTCCGCATGGATTTTACTTTTTGGTTAAGGTCAGCATTCTTTCCTCGCTGGTTGGCACAATAGGACAATATACGGATATGTTTTTTTTGGATCAGTGCGTGGAGGATCGCGGGGCGATCGGGCAGTATGCTTTGGCAACCATGTTTTTGCTGATTGGTAGGCAAGTGACAGGAAGTGTGCAGGCCTTTTTATCTCCTTACTTTGCTGAACAT
>CAYUQM010000089.1:0-1890 GCA_964446855.1 uncultured Muribaculaceae bacterium | reverse complement strand
TTCTCATTTGATGGAGAAAATGCAAATAAGATAATTTTAGCTGAAAGATTCAATGGATCAGGAGTAAGATGGGATTATAGTATTGATGGAAAGAAAAATTGGAAAGAAGTATACTTTGATGCAACTGATGAGCATAAATGGTTATTAACAAATGCTGAAATTAAAGCAATAACCGAAGAAAATGACATCTATATTCATATAGTAGGCACAGATTATAGTGAAAACAATTTATATAAAATTGATATCACCAAGGGAAGTGTCCCAAGTAACTATTTTGCTAATGACTTAGAAAACCGAGTAGTAGGAGTAGGACTAGGGGCTGAATGGCGATATTCAAGCCAAGATGCATGGACATCATATAGGACGTCCAGTCCAGATTTAACTGGAAATAAGACATTAGAGTTAAGGATGGAAGCAACAGGAACTAAATTAGCAAGTGATGTAGTAACATATCAATTTAGTGAAGATAATCAACCAAATACAAGAAAATATATACCAGTGTCACATTTATCAATAGTTGCTGTATCAACAGAAGCAACATCAAATCAAGGACATGCAACAAATGCAATAGATGCCAATTATAATACGAGATATCATTCAGCATGGAATGGAACAGATACGAATCGATTTATAACAATTAAGTTAGATAAACCAGTATATCTATCTGCCGTAGAATTTGTACCATCGGGTGGAGGAAATGGAAAAATCTATGATGGAACTATTTATGGAAGTAATGATGGTGAAAATTGGTTTGTATTAAGTCAACAAACAGGTTTAAAATATACTAATTCAGCTGATAGCATAGCTGATGCCATAAAAAATACTAAAGCTTTTGAAATAACGAACTCACAAGAAGTACAATATGTCAAAATAGTTGCTGATAGAACAAATGGAAATTGGTTTTCCGCAAGAGCCTTCAATTTCTATCAAGATTTAACAAAAAATCCTCATCCAACAGCCGGAATTGGTTATAGTACAACAGAAGCGACAAATGAAAATGTTGTTGCAAGACTAGTAAATCCAAGTGCAGATATAATAATAACCAATAATAATGGAAGTGATACATATACTTTTACGACTAATGGAGAATTTACATTTGAATTTGAGGATAAGATAACTGGATTAAAGGGAAGTGCTAAAGCTGTTGTTAATTGGATAGATAGAAAATCACCAACAGCAACGGTAAAATATACACCAAGTAATGCAACAAACGGAGAAGTATTAGCAACGATAACTCCAAGTGAAGCTGTTAAAGTTACTAATTATCAAACCGAAAATGTTGATGAAGAAGGAAATCAATTATTAACAAAAAAAGCTTTCACCTATACATTTACGGCTAACGGAGAATTTACGATTAAATTTGTTGATGCTGCTGGAAATAATGGAGAGGTAAAATTGAAAGTTGATTGGATTGGAACAAATAATGAACAAAATAAACCAATAATTCCAATAACTAAACCGATAACAGTTACAACTAAGAAAACGACAACTACAAAGAAGACTACAACACATAAAAAAGTAACGAGTACGACAAAGACTATAACTAACAATACTACCAAAAAAACAACGACAACAACTACAACAACAACAGTTAATGTAATAACTAATAAACCACAAGACAGTGGAACTAAAAATACAACTAATAAAATAACTACAACTAATAATAAAACGACAAACAATATGGAGGCAAACAATAGTAGTACGACAACAATAGCTAATTCAATCAAAACAACGCCAACTATTACTACTAAGCTTTCAAAACAAGATGAAGAGCGTAATAAAAATAAAAACAAATTTATTATTTATGCATTAATCGTTTTAAGTTTACTATTGTTAATTATATTATCTGTTGTAAGAAAAATTTTATTTAATGATTAAGACAAGATTTAT
>CAYUQM010000088.1:0-1909 GCA_964446855.1 uncultured Muribaculaceae bacterium | reverse complement strand
CTTGAATGCAGTTGTTTCAACCTTGTCATTCATCGGCGTTCCCGTACCGTGTGCGTTAATATAAATCTTATCGGTGTCGCACTCAGCTTCGCGAAGCGCGTCGGCAATAGCGTTCGCGCCGCCCTCTCCCTCAGGGTGCGGAGCAGTCATGTGGTAAGCGTCACAGGTGGAGCCGTAGCCACAAAGCTCCGCGTATATCTTCGCGCCGCGCTTTACAGCGTGCTCGTATTCTTCAATAACTACAGCGCCCGCTCCCTCGCCCATTACAAAGCCCGCGCGGCGCGCGTCAAACGGCAGCGACGCCGCCATGGGGTCCTCGCTTAACGAAAGCGCCTGCATATTCGTAAAGCCGGCAAGGGCTATTTCGTTTACCGTTGCCTCAGCGCCGCCCGCTATCATAACATCCGCGTAGCCGTGGCGCACAACGCGCAGCGCCTCGCCTATGGCGTTGCTGCCTGAAGCGCACGCCGTTACCATTGGCAGCGCGGGACCCTTGCAGCCATAGCGTATGGCGACGGTGCCGGAGGCGATATTCGCTATCATCATAGGGATAAAGTACGGCGAAATTTTTTTCGGTCCCTTTTCCAAAAGCTTTGTGTGCTCAACCATAAAGGTGCCGATTCCGCCGATTCCGGTGCCTATATAAACTCCTATGCGCTCGGGAGCGACCGTACCTATAACGCCGCTCTCCTCAACCGCCTGAGCCGCCGCCGCAACGGCGAACTGCGTGTAAAGGTCGGAGCGGAGAACATCCGGCTTTTCCATATACTGCCGCGGGTCAAAGTCCTTGACCTCGGCGGCTATTTTGACCTTGTAATTTTCCGTGTCGAACTTGCTTATTTTGTCTATTCCGCATTTTCCGGCTTTAAGGCTTGCCCACATATCGTGAACATTGTTGCCCACTGGGCTTATCGCGCCCATGCCGGTTATGACTACTCTTCTCAACGCTTCACAACCTTTTTGTGTTAGATTTTATGCTATATGCCCTCAAAAGATCCGATTTTTCTAAACCTATCGTAGCGACCCGCGCAAAGCTGCTCGGGGCTGAGCAATGAAAGCTCGCCGAGCTTATTTTCAAGCTCGCTTTTTATGCCCTGATAAAAGCTCTCTCTGCCAATGTCCTTTTCCGAAATTATCCGCTCCGTAACGCCGAAGCCGAGCGCGTCCGCCGCAGTAAGGCGCAGACTTTCCGCCGCGTCCGCCGCGCGGGAGGAATCCTTCCAAAGTATGCTCGCGCAGCCCTCCGGCGAAATTACGGAATAAATGGAATTTTCAAGCATCCATACCTCGTTTGCCGCCGCGAGCGCTATCGCGCCGCCGCTGCCGCCCTCGCCTATTAAAATGGAAACCGCGGGTACTCTGAGCGTCATCATGGTGGATATGCTCTCGGCTATAGCCTGAGCCTGACCGCGCTCCTCCGCGTCGATTCCGCAGTAAGCGCCCGAGGTATCCACAAAGCAGACCACAGGGCGGTTAAACTTTTCCGCCTGAGCCATAAGGCGCTGCGCCTTGCGATAACCCTCCGGGTTCGGCGCGCCGAAATTTCTCGCCATACGTTCGCGGGCATTGTGTCCCTTTTCAATGGCGATAACGGTCACGGGCTTGCCGCCGAGCGTCGCTATTCCGCCCACTATGGCTGGGTCGTCCGCAAAGCGGCGGTCGCCGTGCAGCTCAAAAAAATCCTCGAATATGTTTTCTATATAATCCTTGCCGGTGGGTCTGTTATTCGCACGGGCAAGCTTGACCATTTCAATCGCGGTTTTGTTAGCCATTGCCTTCGCCTCCCGAATGAAGTCTTATCAGGCGCGAGATAACCTCGCGCTGCTCACGGCGCGGAACTATCGCGTCAACAAAACCGTGCTTCAAAAGGAAGTCCGCCTTTTGGAAGCCCTGCGGGAGCTTTTTGCGC
>CAYUQM010000087.1:0-1942 GCA_964446855.1 uncultured Muribaculaceae bacterium | reverse complement strand
TTTTAAATGGCGTCAACATCAAAAAATACCGCTATGAGGAATACATGGCCATTTTCTCGGTGGTCTTTCAGGATTTCTGCCTGTTGGCTCATCAGTTGGGACAGAATGTGGCGGGTTCCTGTGACGTGGATGAAGCCAGAGCCGCGAAATGCCTTGAGGACGCCGGATTCGGAGAACGGCTGGGAGAGCTTCCGGACGGCCTGAATACGTGGCTTTTTAAGGATTTTGACGAGGAGGGTATTGAGATTTCGGGAGGCGAGCGGCAGAAGATCGCTATTGCCCGTGCGCTGTATAAGGACGCGCCGTTCATTATTCTGGATGAGCCTACGGCGAGTCTGGACCCGATCGCGGAGGCGGAGATCTATCGGAAATTTGATGAGATCGTGGGAGACCGCACGGCGATCTACATCAGCCACAGGCTGTCCAGCTGTAGGTTCTGCGAGGAGATTCTGGTGTTTGAGGACGGAAACATCATTCAGAGGGGAGATCATGAGGAGCTGATCGGTACAGAAGGAAAATACCGGGAACTCTGGGAGGCTCAGGCGAAGTATTACGAGAAGTCGAGGCAGTACGAGGAGGATAAAAAATATTTGTAGGATTTTACGGCAAAGAAGTCTTGAGAGGCATCAGAATGGCCGACTGGTTCTTAGTGAGATGACCCTATAAAATAGAAACCATTCGATTTATGCCCGTTCATTGTGGTAAACAGCAAATGTTCATATTCTCGTTCTGAAAAATCTTTTAGAAGCTGCTTGATCCATATTTCATCATGGTGTCTGAGGACTGCGCCCTCCGGCAGTTCAAAGACGCCATAGATACCGTAGCTTTCTTTGAATTTTTCATAACGTGAAAGATTGCGCTCGTCTGTATTCAGCAAAAAATCATTTACATACAAAATTCCCTGAGGCTTCAATACCCTTTTGATCTCTGATACTAATTGTTCCTGTTCTTGATCTGTTCGGATACAGGTCAAGACCGCAAAAAGAATGACTGCGTCCACGCTTGCGTCCGGCAAAGCTATTTTCGCATCTTCCTTTACCCTTAGATCAAGATGCGGAAACTGCTTTTTCCCTCTTTCTATCATGCCGCTTGAAAAATCAATACCGATCAGATTGCGGTAGCCGTTTTGATACAGTTCATCAAGTGTCCTCCCGTATCCACAGCCCACGTCGAGAATACAGCTATCCTTTTTAACATATTTTGAAAATTCTTCTGCTTGAAACGGGGTGGTAAATTCCTTTTTCTCTGATACACTGCTCCAATATTCTTCTTGTTTCACTCTTACAACCTCCTTTTCTTGTATTATATAAAAATCTATGATAACTTGATATGAGAAATCTCACACTATTTGAAAGGAATGCAATCATGATAGTGATAAACGAAAGAGAAGCGTTAGAGAAATATTATGATCAGTTTCCTTTATCGGACTATTTCAGTTTTGACATATGTCCCTACACATCAATCGTAAAATTTGACACGACAGAAAGTATTCTATGTGAGGGTGAAAGTCCTGCATTTCTGTATTACTTAATAGATGGTCGGGCAAAATTATTTCTTTCTCAAAAAAACGGGCGCATTTCACTTATCAATTTTCTGAATGCCCCGTGTTTTATCGGAGAAATGGAATTGCTCGGTGCGCAGGAAGCAGCGAACGGCGTGACTGCGATCACGCCATGCATCTGTTATGCGATTCATATCATGGAATGTAAAGACCGGATACTAAATGATACAAAATTTTTGCGTTACCTTTGTCTGTTCCTAAGCCAAAAGGCCATAGGAAACACTTATAATTACACGAAAAATCAATCTTATCCGTTAGAGATACGTTTGGCAAATTTTATCTTGTTGACTTCATGTAACCACCTCTATAGAGAAAAGCATACAGAGGTATCTGAATTTTTAGGAGTTACTTACCGTCATTTACTCTATGTGCTTGCTGATT
>CAYUQM010000086.1:0-2000 GCA_964446855.1 uncultured Muribaculaceae bacterium | reverse complement strand
CCCGCCATTCCTGATGATTTCTTCCAAATCACGGTAACCGGCTTCCTTCGCCTGACGGACAATCTCCGCAGTACACTCACGTTCCGTCTTACAGTCAGATAAAAATTTGATATACTTCTGGCAAATCTTTTCTAACTTGTCCAAATCCTTTTTTCCATACTTTTCCCATACACTCTTTGTTTCCATACTTTACCTCATTTCTGCAAAATTCACTTTTACTATATTCCCGCAAAGCAACGGGCCAAACAAGAAACTAAAAGTTCCTTTGCATTTGGCAACTGTAGAGCGGGTGTTTACTCTGTGACAAACAAAATTATAACGGCAGACCGCTTTCATAAGAAAGATTTCCAAGCTCCTTTGCTGCCTCGTATATCTTTTTGTGTACAGATATTTTCTCCTCATCCCTGCTCAGGGCAGAAATTCCAATGACATTATCATTTCCCATTTCTTCCTGTTTCATTATATCAGAAGATTTGTCTTTGTACACCCATTTTGTATCCCTCTGCCAGTCCGATCTTCTCAGACGGCGGTACAACGTCCCCGGCGATGCCTGTATCAGCCATTTTCTCTTATAAAACGGAAGCACACCCTCCAAAATATCACAATACACCTGATACTGCACTACCGCCTCATCGTAGATTTCCCAGACAGAATCTGTTGAAGCAATTGTCCTGTCCCATGGATTGTGCCAGGTACAGTTCTCGGTATTCATCACCTTTCTCTTCCTGATATAATCATCTGTCACCATAAAGTTGCTAAGCCCATAATCTTCCATAAACGAGCCTTCCAATTTTTGCAACAGCTTCTTTTGCTTTTCCGAAGCAACAAAAAATCCCGCGGCAATGATTTTCATCATATGAATCGAAGCAATCACGTTTTCTTCCCGCAGCCCTATGCGGTAACTCCTGCTGACAGCCTTTGACAAAATCTCTGCCAGAATTTTCTTCTCATTCCTGTCAATCTGCAGGCTCTCGCCAGCCTGATAAGAAGAAGGAAGTATTTCCTCCTTCATCACAAGCATTTTGGCATCAATCGCTGATTCCATGCGATGATGAATCCCGCTGGTCGCCTTATCTGAATAAGGCACAGACGCGTCAAAGCCAATTCTCGCATAGACATAGGGATGAAGCAGGCTGTCAAGCGTATAATGCGCAAGTGCCCCATACAAATAACTCAAGCCAACTTCTACAGCCGTAGAATCACTTAATTCCCAAATCGTCTGCATCAGCCATGCAAAATACCTGCTGCTGCCCTCCCTATGCATCCGAAACCCCAAATTCTTTTCCTCGGCGCTAAGCAGCATCGGAATATTGTATAAAAACAAATCCGGTCCCTGGCATCCAATCCCAAAAACTCCCTGATGTTTCCTGATGACAGATAACAACAGTTCATCAGAAATTTCATCCAGTACTTCTTTTCCAAAAATGGCATGTGTTGCAAATCCTCCCATAGCCAGCCTCCATTCTATTTAGCGCAGATTTGGACATTCCTCTCCACAGTATATCTGTCATACGGCAAAAAGAAATATTCAAACATGCTGAAGTATCCAAAACCACAAAACAGCAAGCAGCCCCGCAATCAGTGCCTGCCTGAGCTTCGCCCAGATATAGGCTGCAACTGACAAATCCGTCCCCTCAAGCACACTGGCTGTCTGGGCCGCACTGGACAGCCCGCCAAAAGCACACAGTCCGGTAAGCACACTGTTTTGTATCCATTTCTCTATAGTCAGTTCTGAAATAACAGCCCCACCAGTTGTTATTTCCAAAATACCAATTCCTATGTATTTGATTATAACAGATATGGGCAGCATATCCGACACAAATCTGGCAAAAATGGAAAATAAAATTATATATCCCCCTACCTTCGTAATGGTCACAAAGGCATCCAGAATGCTGTCATCCAGTGAGGCAATTACCGACTGTTTCCCGCAGCACACAGTCCTAAGCCCCTCAGAATCTTCTTTGCCAAACTGTTTTCTTCCGGCAAAAAATGTTCCAATC
>CAYUQM010000085.1:0-2013 GCA_964446855.1 uncultured Muribaculaceae bacterium | reverse complement strand
ATTTCGATTCCTGTAAAAAATCTTGCAACTTGAGAGATTAATCTCGGAATAAAAGGAACTTTCCAATATAAAAGTTTATGAGCGATTCTGTGGGCTAATAATACATGGAAACCCTGATATAAAAAGATGACTTCTAAAATGCTTCTTGCGGCAACGTCTTTTTCTTTAATTGTTTTTATATCTTCAATTATTGTTTTAATCCAATTTTTTATACTCATAACAAAAATCCTATTTAGCTAAATAATATCAGCATTATAATTAATGCGCAATTAGTCTTGTTTAAAATGAAATTAAAAATCTTTACATCGATATTAAGATTGTATTAAAAAAATGAAAATCTGATTTTTTCTTGTTTATAATTATAGACAATTAGAGATGATGTTAAATGAGGAAGAAAATGCAAGCAGTTCTTAGCAAGAATACAACAATATCAGAAAAACTTGATTACTTACTTTCAGATGTTGATATGTCAACTAAAAATGATGTTGAAAATTCTATTGTGGCGCTTGGTGGACGCGCTGTTAATTCATTAATTGAAAAATTAGGAACTTTAAAAGGTTTACAAAGGGGCATTGTTGCAATGAGCCTGATTAGAATCGGCGACGAAGCAAAAGCTCCCCTCAAAGCATTTGCTTTAGAAAATCAAGATTGCCGTTGGATGGCGGATTACTTACTATCTGAAATATAATAACTAAAACTTATCTTTAAAATCGCTATGGCGTTGTGCTATAGCGATTTTTTCGTTTTTATTCCCGTTTTTATTTTGTTTAAATTTAGTCTTTTTGAGTAACCTTTTATGGTAATGAATACGAACGCGTTAAGACGCATAATTTTAAAATAAAATTGTGCGTCTTTTTAAAGTGAACATTTAAAATTCCAAACATAAAGGAGGAAAAATGACAATTAAAAGAAAATTATTACTAGGTGCTACAGTAAGTATAGTTTCTCTTGCACTTACTGTACCGATGAGCTTTGCGGCATGTCCTGTAGACAGTACATGTTCTAATAGCGAAGATGTTATCGTGACACCGGATAACGCAACTTGTTCAAAATGTAAAAAATCAAATTGCGGATGTAACAAAAAAGGCTTATTCAGCCACAAAAAAAGCTGCAACTCTTGCGAGACTCCGAAAAATGACTGCGGATGTCCTACAGGCGGCGCTGCTCCTTGTATAGAAAGCAAGCCTTTAAACCAACAGACTTATGCTTACCCCAACCAAGTTTTTTCAAATGCAAACCAGGCACAAGTGGGGGAGTCAAATAACAACGCTTCTGTATCTGATTCATTGTTAATTCCTGCATACAAAGGCGTTCCTGTTGAGTGTGGTTGTGCAACAGGGGGAGCTGCACCGATTATGGATGCGGATTTAATGCCGAAATATGAATGCGATGCTGCGCCTAACGTATATTCAACTGAAACTATGGACGTAATTACTGTTTCAAAAGAACCTTGCAGCTGCATAGGCGGCTTAACAGGTGCTGCTGCTGATATTTCATCTCAACAGTATCCTGACGTATTCGATAGCTACTGGGCAAGCTCTGATATTAACCGTTTAACAGAGCAATGTATCTTAGAAGGCTATCCGGATGGCTTGTTTAAACCAAATAAAAAAGTTTCAAGAGCTGAAATGGCAACCATGGTTGTTAAAGGCTATAACTTAGACACAACTTCAAAAGCTGATTCTTTAACTTTCAAAGATGTACCTAAAAGCCACTGGGCGCACGATTATATCTCAATAGGTGCAGCTGAAAACATGATTGCAGGTAAAGGCAATAACTTATTTAAGCCGGACGACTCAATCACAAGAACAGAAGCTTTAACAATTATGTCTAAAGGTTTAAGCTGCCCGATGAACGAAACTAAGGCTGACGAAATCTTATCAAGATATAAAGACAGCTCTCAAGTTCCTTGCTGGGCTCGTGAGTGTGTCGCTAAAGCAATCGACAACGGTGCTTTAAAAAATGAAAGAAACCAAGACTATATCAGACCAAATGATATTACAACCCGTGCTG
>CAYUQM010000084.1:0-2200 GCA_964446855.1 uncultured Muribaculaceae bacterium | reverse complement strand
TGCTGGAAGAAGTGGCTAAGATGGCATTCCGCACAGAGGTAATCAATCCAAAGGTTAAGCCGGCACCGGACCGTATCAGGGATAAACATTTCTTTAGAAAGCATGGAGAGAATGCATATTACGGACAGTAAATTTCTGGAAGTTACATTGGCATGATTATGGAAAGTGAGAGGGAAAACGACACTATGGCAGGAGAATTGAAATTTAACGAACCTTGGATTTTACAGCGTGCGGATCCATATGTCTGCTTATATGATGGATGGTATTATTTTACAGCATCTGTTCCGGAATATGACAGGATTGTACTCCGCAGATCCAAGGATATTGCAGGCCTTAAGGATGCGGAGGAAGTGACCATCTGGACAAAGCATGAAAGCGGTCCGATGAGTGAGCATATCTGGGCACCGGAGCTGCACTATCTACAAGGCAAATGGTATATTTATTTTGCAGGTGGTGAGAAAGAGGATATCTGGAAAATTCGTCCTTATGTGCTGGAGTGCCAGGGGGCAGATCCTTTAGCGGATGCATGGGAAGAGAAAGGCAAGATGCAGAGAGCCGATGATGATGACTTTTCTTTTGAGGGATTTTCTCTGGATGCTACGGTATTTGAAGACTGCGGAAAATATTATTATGTGTGGGCAGAAAAGGTTGGCGTAGGCAAACAGATTTCTAACCTTTATATTGGAGAACTTGAATCTCCGTATAAGCTGAAGACTGTTCAGGTATTACTTACTACACCGGATTACGACTGGGAGCGTATTGGTTTCTGGGTAAATGAAGGTCCGGGTGTGATTAAGAGGGGAGACAACCTCTACATGACATACTCAGCGAGTGAGACAGGCGCAGTGTATTGCGTGGGGATGCTTTCTGCAAAGAGTGGAAGCGATTTGCTAGATCCTCTCTCATGGAAGAAGGAGCGTTATCCGGTATTGCAGACATGTGAGGAAAAGGGGATTTACGGTCCTGGACATAACTCCTTTACCAAGGACGAGAATGGTAATGATATTATGGTATATCATGCAAGGACGGAGTCAAAGATTGAAGGAGATCCATTGTATAATCCAAACCGTCATGCGCATTTAATGATGGTTAAATGGGATAGTGATGACAGGCCGATTTTCTCTTATGATTAATCGTATCTTTACGTCAAAGAGAGAGATTACGGTATTCCAGCAGATGGGATAAACGTATTTCTGCTGAAAAAAGCGCCGCTTAGACGATAATGTTTCGTCAGGCGGCGTTTTTGCGTGTTATCAGGAAATCATGAATGAAATTCTTATTCTGCAAAAAAATAACGAAATACGTGTAACGAAACAGCAAAAATCAGCATTAACAATATAGGATGGATGAAAGGAGGCGAAAAAATGCAGCCGATGGATGAAATCTATCAGGAGTATGCGCAGAAAATATACAGATATCTGTTGTCATTGACACATCAGAGTGATTTGGCGGAAGAGCTGACACAGGAGACGTTCTATCAGGCACTAAAAAGTATTGAGCGTTTTGACGGAAGCTGCCAGTTGTCTACATGGTTATGTGCAATAGCAAAAAATCAGCTTTTATCATATCAGAGAAAGCATCCTCCGTTAGAGAATCTGGAGGATTATGATCAGGCAATCGGTTCAGCGGAGGATATGGTAATTGATTCTGCAAACCGGATTGAGCTGTTAAAGAGACTGCATTCATGTCCGGAGCCTTTACGTGAAATTCTGTATTTGAGGATTTTTGGAAACTTGTCTTTCCGGGAGATTGGCGAAATCATGGGGCGGTCGGAAAATTGGGCGCGGGTTACGTTTTATCGCGGCAAACAAAAATTAAGAAAGGAATTAGAAAATAATGAATAAATTACCATGTGAACTCATTCAGGATTTACTGCCGTCCTATATTGATGGTCTGACAGGTGAGGTGACAAATCATCTGGTAGATGGGCATCTTGCCGAGTGTGACCAGTGCAGGCATGTTTTGGAGACGATGAGAGAGCCTTCCGCTGTTTCGGCAGATGCTGCGGATAAAAAGGAGATTGATTTTCTGAAAAAGGCAAGGAGAAGGATGCGACGGGTTATTGTCTGCAGTGTTCTGGCTGTCATTGCAGTAGTGGTTTCGGTTTATATTGCCAGAGTGTTTTTTGTTGGAAACTATATTTTTGGTGACACTGTTGCCTGTGAGGTTAATGTGGAGCAGAATCATTTGACATTAAGTG
>CAYUQM010000083.1:0-2212 GCA_964446855.1 uncultured Muribaculaceae bacterium | reverse complement strand
TTCAGCAATTTTTGCATCGACATCTTTTACTTCATATCTTTCAAACGTTAAATTTTGTTTGATAATATTTTTCATTTCTTCTTCAATTTTAGCAAGATCTTCTTCCGTAAAAGCATGCCCGTCCGTCAAATCAAAATCATAGTAAAAGCCGGTGTCCGTAGAAGGTCCGATAGCCAACTTTGCTGACGGAAACAGCTTCTGAACAGCCTGCGCCATGATGTGTGATGTTGAGTGCCTTAGCACGTGTAAAGTTTCGTTGTTTTTTTCCATTTTTGTCCTTTCCGCTCCAACGGCAACATCCGAACGGAGCACTTATGAGGTGGACCCCTCTAACTATTCTACATATAACTTTATACCACCCACAGAAAACAAAAACAACCAAATTTTATTTTTAATATATAATTAACATACAATATGAAGAAGACCATTTTTACAATAATCTGTTTAATAACATTTACCGCGCCGACTTTTGCTGAAGTTCAACATGTTACTGTTGATCAGGCTGTAACTATTGCAATCGGACATAACCTTGAATTAACCGCAAAAAGAAAAGTTATTGAAGAGCTTAAGCAAGAAATTAAACGTTCCAACGCTTTAAAAAACCCGCAATTTCAATCAAATTTCTTGATGGGTAAGGTTACAAAAGGCAACTCCAGCCAATTCGGGCTTGCGCTTCCGGTAGAAGTTGCCAAAAGAAGTGCCCGAAAAAATGTTGCAAAAGCAGAGCTTGAAACCGCCCAAAACCAAGTTAAAGAGGCCGAGCACGACTTAAAAATCGCGATTATGCGCGCCTATTTTAACGTCTTGTACATGAAAACAGTAGTAAATATCTATCAGGAACGCGAAAAACTTTTTGCCAATATGGCAAACATTACGATGAACAAAGCAAAAAATTCCGACAACGATATTGACTCCCTCCAAGCAAATATTAAATATAAAAAACAAAAAATATTTTTGAATAAAGCAAAATCAGACCTTCTGACAGCGCAATTTCAATTAAACAACCTTATGAATTTGAGAACAGACACCATAATGTTTGACACAATGGAATCATCACTATTTGAAAACGACATTCTTATTTTAAAAATAAACCTACCTGAATACCAGAAAATAGAAGATGTTGCGATGAAATACAGCTATTCCATAAAAATAGCAGATAATAATATTGTACGTGCTCAGAAAGAACTTACTCAACAGCGCCGCCAGAGAATTCCTGATTTTACGGTAGCAGGCGGATACGCCTACCAAACAGCACACCAAACCGGCGGAGAAGCACTCCCGGGAGCATTTGTAGGGGTATATACGGACATCCCGCTGTTATACTGGTACAATCCGGAAGTTAAACAAGCAAAAATTAAAATTGAAAAAAACAGGTTAAACAAAATGTCCTATGAAAGCAAACTTAAAATTGCGTTAAAAGATAACTACAATTCCTTTAAATATGCAAAAGACAACCTTAGCTACTATAAATCAATTCTCACGGAATCAGAACAAATTCTGAAAGAATACACAAACAAATATCAACAGGGAAAAGTAACCCTCTTAAATGTCATGCAGGTTGAAAACGCGCATAAGGAACTTTTGAATGAATATATAACAGAAATGCAGCGTTATTACGACGCATATCTTGATTTAATGGATAACGTAGGTCACGACATCTTACTCGAAGACGAAATCTTTCAGAATTAGTTGTATTAAATACACCAATTACATAAAACATGTTATGTGCATCTATCGAAATGTCATTGCGAGGAGCAAGTGAGCGAAGTGCGGAGCTGCCAGCCGAAATGGTTAGCTGTCCGCAGGACTGGTTCGGCTGGCACGGAGGCACGTTTTACGCGAGCGCAGCGATACAGGACGTGGCAATCCAGCTAATGTTTAATCATAAACTTTTATAGGAAATTCGTTTTTGTTACTTTTCTCTTTTTTGTTGCGAAGAAAAAAGAGAAAAGTAACTCAAAAGAGAAAAACACGCAATTGTTTTCTTCGTCGCCTGCGGCGCCGATTTGATTGAATGGCTACTCGTTTTACTCGCTACGCTCGTAAAATCTTTCAGCCTTGCTATCGTGCTAGCGCACACGCAAGGCAACTTAATTGTTATCTCCCTTACGGTCGATAACATGTTTTATGTAATAAAACAAAAAAAACCACTCATTACTGAGTGGGTCGTTTTCTGCATCCTAATGGTCTCTTTTAGTGTTTATTATTTAGG
>CAYUQM010000082.1:0-2265 GCA_964446855.1 uncultured Muribaculaceae bacterium | reverse complement strand
GTATCAAGTTCGTTGACCAATAATTTCATATCAAACTCAACATTGCCGCCTGAGAGTGCGATATAATAATCGAGTGGATCAACAGCAATTTCCAGAGAAGAATCGCCACCAGTGAATGATTTTTCTGTAACATCAAGTTCACTCGCAAACGAAACCATTGCCGTTTCACCACTTGCAATTACTTGGTCTAATAAATCCATATCAACATCTAAATGCAATTCATTACGAATCTTTTCATAAACAATTTCCAAAAGATTGTCCATTGTTGTATCCAATGTCATTGAAGAATCAATTTGTAGACTTTTTCTTACTTCAACGTCATCCATTGTTGCGAATATATAAAGCCAATCATAAATAGAAAATGAATCTCTTTGAACTAATTGCGTGATAATAACATCAATTTCGGTGAGCCGCTTTTTTAAATAAATATCAAATGTTTGCAATCATCTCACCTACTTTCTTTGAATAATTTACGGGGTTGGAACTGATGGTGCTGCTGGGTTTGCCAGAGTCAGTTTCAAACTACCTGTCTTGACCATAACGATTGTTGCTGTCTCAACACTACGAGCCTGTGACAACGCATTAAACATAAGCAAGTTACCATTGGTAGGAGCATCATACAAAACAAAATGCGTCACCGTACCCCAACTTGCAGAACTCTCAGGGAAAGAAATCTCGCTCTTATTTGTAATTACACCATTAGAAGGAACGTCTAAACAATCCAATTCCACACGAGCGTAATTAGCAGATGAAAGAGGTTCAGTTGCGCCAGAACCATCCACATCGGGAGCAGAAGAACTAAGACCAAGATACACCTTATTTGGCAATGCAGGACTTTTCTGCGTCTGAAAAACATTGCCCATAATACAGTTCAGAAAATATGTAGAAGTCATATCTTACTCTCAACCTCACTTTCTCAATAGATTTTGTTTTATTTATTTCAAAAAACTTTCATTGATGTTATGTACAATTTGCAAAAATCCCTGATTAGGAACTTCCACTTCACCGTCAACATCTTTGATAGTGATTTGATAAATGTATTTTCCGTGTAATCCCAAAGTGTCACGTGATTCTAAATCAACCGCAGCAACATTTTTCACTTCATCATCACCAATAAGAAATGTAAGTGGCTTTGAAATCAACGGATCGCCAGTCTGATCAGAATAATCAACGACAGCAAAGTTGCCAGTACAACCATCTGCGTTAAATGGTGCTTTAGTCACTGTAAATAAATGCCAATGAAAAGTATTTGACTGGCCTGAAACAAACATTACTTCTGGCATTGTGTAAATATCACGCCTCATAAATTACCCTCCACAATCCACAGGAAATTCGCAAATGAAATCCAAAATGCAATTACCTGTTACACGTATTTTGTTCATGCCTCTTTTCAATGGAAACCAGTTGAAATTGCAATATTGATACAGATTAGAATAGGCATCATCTGAAGATTCAATTATGCTCAAGTCGTTATCAATCGAAATTGTCAAGAAATAACTTTGTGGCAATCCAGAGAATTTCAACTCCGAATTGCCACATGATTGATTAATAATTGAAATTGTATTGCTGCCATTTAACTGAATCTTCATTTTAGGATAATAAAGCTGATTAATAGTAGCACGACTAATCAGTTGAATATTTGAAGTCCCACTACATGAATAATGAAAACTTTTAGGAAACATATACCCATACGGCGAATCACAAGTTACTTTCGCTGTAAACGCCCACGGCAACCAAGATAATTGAATTGGACGTAACTCGCTAATTACACAATGATAGCGAATCATTTCCAAATCTGGCTGCTCAATCTCTAACCAATGATGTGTGTTATGCCCAGCCAACCAGTTTGCAATCGCATTCATCTCATAGCGATCCAAATGTTCATTCATACTTAATATCTCTGATGGATCAACACCAAAGACTAAATTGAACTCCAGCGGACTTTCAAATGATCTGCCATATAAAAAAGTCCGCCCCTTGGACGGAATTACATCAGTTTGCAATTCACCTGTACTGGCAAAGGGAGTAGCTTCGTTGGCATTCCCATCAATATCAAAAATCCGAAGTCCAAATTGTTCACAGGGGATTCTATTGAAAGAAAACCGCTTTGCGATAAAACCCATCTACTCACCTCACAATCAATTTTACTCTGTCTTTTTCTCTCCTTCGTTGTTCTTTGCTTCATCCTGCAAGGCAATACGAATCTCATTCCCTTTTATTGCCTTTCACCGCATACGATGTAGTGGAGAAACTTAAAAAGGCTTT
>CAYUQM010000081.1:0-2645 GCA_964446855.1 uncultured Muribaculaceae bacterium | reverse complement strand
ACCCTCAGGCAGTCCGACAAGTTCTACAGCTTTATATGCGCTAACTGCAACATGAAGCGCCATTGGGTCAGCATTACCGACGTCTTCCGCGGCGCAGACAATCAACCTTCTTGCAATAAACCGCGGGTCTTCCCCTGCTGCAATCATTTTTGCAAGGTAATAAATCGCCGCATCAGGGTCACTCCCTCTTAAGCTTTTCTGAAACGCTGACGCACAGTCGTAATGCTCTTGCTGAGAATATCTTGTGTTACGTTTCTGGCAGATTTCTTCTATAATTCTGACAGTAAGATTGCGTCTGTTATCTTTCAGGTCACTTGCAAAATAAGCGTTCTCCGCAACATTCAGCGCAAATCTTGCGTCCCCTCTTGCAAGGTTAATAATAAAATCAAACACACCGCTTTCAATATCCATCGGCAAATTATTTTTGACAAGGTATGCAAACCCGCGCTTGATAATCTTAAACATACTCTCATCATCAATTGAGTTTAAACGAACAACCTGAACGCGTGAAAGCAAAGCGGGAACAACCTGAAATGAAGGGTTTTCGGTAGTGGAACCGATAAGAAATAAGGTTCCGTTTTCTAAATGCGGCAAAAGTGCGTCCTGCTGGGTTTTTGAGTAGCGGTGAATTTCATCTATAAACAAAATTGTTTTAGTACCGCTTCTGAGTGCCATTTTTGCCTGCTCAACAGCCTCTTTAATATCCTTAACCCCTGAAGTTACGGCGGAAATCTCGATAAAATTAGCATTGGTTTTTGTCGCAATAAGTCTTGCAAGAGTAGTCTTCCCGCAGCCAGGAGTTCCCCAGAAAATCATCGAAAACAGCCTGTTTGTTTGAAGTAAATTCAAAAGCGGACTGTTTGGTGCAACAACATTACTCTGCCCCAAAAATTCATCAAGAGTTTTCGGGCGCAAGGTTTCCGCAAGCGGGATTTGCTTATTTTGATTTTCCAGTTCCGTAAATAAGTTATTCATAGTATAATAATAGCATGGATTGCAGAAAAAACCACACGTCATTGCGAGGGAGTATAACGACGAAGCAATCCAGTAAAAATGGACTGCCGCGTCCTCACTACGTTCGTCCTCGCAGTGACGTAAATCAGGGGTTAATATGAAAAATCTAAAAATCATTATCGGGTTAATAATTATCGGACTTGTTGTACTGGTCGGGTTCAAAGCGTTTAATAAGCCGCAAGATAATAGTGAAGTTATTTTCTGGACGCTTCAGATGAGTGATTTTTCTGATTATATGAATAGGGTAATTTCTGATTTTGAAAATGAAAACCCTGATATTAAGATTAAATGGATTGATGTACCGTTTTCGGAGGGTGAAAAAAGAACACTGGCTTCGGTACTGAGCGATAACCCGCCCGACTTGATTAACCTTAACCCTGATTTTTCCGCAACCCTTGCGCAAAAAGGCGCCTTATACGAAATTCCTGAAACTAATGCTGCGCAATACAATCAGGCAATAGTTAACTCATTAAAATACAACGGAAAATTATATTCGCTTCCGTGGTACGCGACATCAGCTGTCACAATTTACAACAAAAAACTTGTGGAAAAAGCGGGAATTAGCCTTCCTTTAACATACGACGAAGCAGGCAAGGTCGCACAAGTAATTAAATCCAAAACAGGAGCTTATGTTTTTCTTCCAAACATTACCGAAAACGACACTATGCTGAAAATTTTAAACAAATATGGAATTAATTCACCTGAAAACATTGCTTCAGAGGAATCGGTTGAAGTTTTTGATTATTTCAAAACTCTTTACGAAAAAAATCTTATCCCGAAAGAATCTATAACCCAAACGCACAGGGAAGCGCTTGAAAAATATATGTCCGAAAGCATTGTACTGTTTCAAGCCGGCGCAAATTTCCTTAATATGATTAAAGAAAACGCTCCCGTAACCTATGAACATACTGACGTTGCGCCGCAAATGACAGGAAAATTCGGGCAAAACGATTTTTCTTTAATGAATTTTGTAATCCCGCTGAGAGCAAAACACAAAGATGAAGCGATAAAATTTGCACTCTACTTAACCAACAACAAAAACCAGCTTGAACTGGCAAAGCTTACAAATGTTATCGCCGTAAATCAGGAAACATTAAAAAATGAATTTTACACAAACTATTCAGATGGAGACCTGATGGCAAAGGCGCGTGTTATTAGTGCAAAACAGTTAAACAAAGTCGAACCTGTTCTGAAATCCTCCAGAAACCAAAAGGATATCAATAACTTAATCAATTCAGCAGTTCAAAAAATCCTCTTAAACGAAGGGGAAACGAAGGAAATTTTAGAGAAATTATCCGAGGCTTGGGCGGAGATGCTTAAATAAATTTAACATGTCACTTGATTTTTATCTTTTTTTCGATATGATGTAATTACGCAAACTAGCTAGAAAAGGAAATAAAATCATGGCAAAACATTGTGAAATCTGCGGTAAAGCACCGATTAAAGCAGCGAAATTAACATTTTCGCATAAACAAATTGTTCATACTCAAGAACCTAACTTGCAATCAGTAAAAGCTGTTGTAAACGGTCAAACTAAAAGAATCAGAGTTTGTACTTCTTGTTTAAAAGCAGGTAAAGTTCAAAAAGCATTATAGTTGAACAAAAAATTTAAAACTAAAAAAGAGTCCTTT
>CAYUQM010000080.1:0-2684 GCA_964446855.1 uncultured Muribaculaceae bacterium | reverse complement strand
CAATTGTCTCCGCACATGTCGCAACTTTAATATCATGAGCGCCAGCGATTGAAGCTATATCTCTTGCAAACGCGGCTAATTCATCTTCTGCCAGAAAATAAGCATTTAATGCCTTCATATTTTTTTGAATTTTGGTATATAAATCAACAAAACTAATAACGCATTTAGATGTGTATCCATGCAATTCCTTCGCAATTTGCCCAAACGCTTTTAAATGGTATTCCAGTGTATATTTATCAGTAAAAATAATTGGATCATATCTCCATATCACCTTTTCCTTACCAATTTTACGCGACAATTTTTGAAATGTCGGAATCATACAATTTTTCTTATGCGGAACATTATATTCTATATCCTTACCAAAGCCAGTAAGCGTAAATTGAAAATAATATTGATAAGCATCCAGTTCATCCAGTCTCGAAAACAATGGTTCCGGGTTTTTCGTCCAAAATACAATGCAATCCACAACTTCCGGAGATAAAATAATTTTACTAACCTGATGGGCATTCATCGGATTACGGACATATAGATACCCTTCCTTTATTCTATTTAAAAACCATTCGGAATAATAATTCGGAATGTCTGTTCTACGGCTGACGCTTAAAATCACAATATCATTTCCTTTCAAACTTAAATATTGGGTAACAACTACTACCTGTTTGCTGCCCATCACCTCACTGCATTGTAAGGCATTTTGTCTTAAAGCAAAAAATTTCACCTGAAATATTTATCATATTATCATATTTTTCTCTCTTTAGGAAATACTAACATTATCATAACAGCAGGAGGTCAAAACAAAATGAAAGCAACGGAAAAAGATAAGCCAGTCCACACAACCCCAAAAGGCGTATGGGAAAGCAGCACCACTTATAAAAAAGAGCATAAGTCCAAAAATGAGCACCTTAATGAAATCACCACAGATGCCCAGGGAAATGGCTACCCCATTTCCAATTCAAAACAGGACAAAGAATAAATGTCCTGTTTACATAATTTGAAGTTTAAGCTATTTTGTGATTCTTACCATTGTGTTATACATTTTTTGCTGCCATTTTCCTTTGCAGAAATGTACCCATGTGATAATACAGCCTAATCCCCACCCCAACAAAGCATTCCACCAGATCATACGACAGCCGATTGCAGGAATTTCTGCAAGGCATAAGTTGAAATAACGCAATTTTAACGATTCTCCTTAAAAATCAAAGAAATTCTTACCAAAACTTTCCTTCGTCTTCTTATGGTTCTTATGGAAACGAACTCCCCTGTTCTTCTGCTTCTTCTTCGTATTCACCGGCCTTGACTCATAGTGTCTGCTGACATTACGGCGTGTCCTGCGTCTCTGTGACTTAGTCCCTCGCTCACTACGCATACGGCGCGCATGCTGACGCCGTCCGCGCTTACTCCGGTATCCGCCAGTTGACCGTCTCCTTTTCCATCTCTGCCCAAGTTTTGGAAGCTGTATATGACGGAACAGGTATATCAATAACAAAATCACTGCCACTGCTGCAATGACCAGCAGCGCAATTTGAACCGCTTTTATCCCAAAAAATTCTGCCACTGTACTTTTTACCTTTCTCCAGATATTTGCCTTTTTCCTGTCCTTCTGCTCCGAATCCTTTAGCTGCTTAATCTCATTTTCCACGATTGCCCTGGAAGCCGCATCAAGATGACTGTCCTCGTCCTTTTCCGTCTTCGTATACAGAATATCCGTAGAACCTACCGTCTTTCCTCCATACGTGTACGTTACATGGCCAATCGTATTATCTCCCATCTGCAAATCAACTTTTTTGTCGTAAGTAACTGTCTGCTTTGCTGCCGAAAGCTTCACTCCTTTTGGAAGCACCACTGAAGATTCATTAGAAAGATGAATCGGTGAATCCTCTGCATCAAAATAGCTGTCATAATTATTAAACAAATCCTTGTTAATATCACTATGTTCTTCATCCACAGCATATTTTTTATAGTTCTCAAACCCAAAATTAAGAAGGGAAGTAGTGTCCGTATATTCATTAGGTTCTCCCTGCTTCGGACCATTTGCTTTCATCACAACACACAGCAGCTCCATACCATCCTTCTCTGCATAGGTAACCAGTGTGTTTCTTGCAATATTCGTATAACCGGTCTTGCCGCCTATACAGTATTTATATTCGTACTTTGGCCAGTCATACCCATTAATCATCTGATGATGATTATTCCAGTAACGTATCATCTTATGTTTATTGGTCTTCGCCATGACATACCTTTTTGTCGAAGTCACCTTGCGGAATGTAGTATTCTTAATCGCTTCCCTTGCGATTACTGCCATATCATGTGCCGAAGTATAATGCTTTGGATCAGGCAGCCCATTAGGATTATTAAAATGTGTATCCTTCAATCCTAATGCCTTCACCCGTTGGTTCATCAAAGCCACAAATTTATTTACAGAACCAGAAATATGCTCTGCCACACCAAGGCATACCTCATTGGCAGACTCCAGCATTATCGCATAAAGGCATTGCTCAATGGTTAATTTCTCCCCAGGCTCCGTAAAAACGGTTGAACTTCCCCGCTCGATTCCATAAGCCGCTGCCTGAGAAAAAGTTACTACTTCATTATTTGCACAATTCTCAGCGGTAAGCATTGCCGTGAGTATCTTTGTAATACTTGCCGGATAATGTTTCTTATGCATATTTTTCTGATACAGAATC
>CAYUQM010000079.1:0-2734 GCA_964446855.1 uncultured Muribaculaceae bacterium | reverse complement strand
ATCCAAACAATGAACTTACAGATTCATCATCATGAATTCTTGAAATTGCCTGCCCCAACAACGGAGCAACTGAAAGTTGTTTAATGTTAGAAGGCATTTTTTCCATATCAAGCGGAATTGTATTTGTTACAATACATTCCTTAATCGGTGCATTTGCAAGTCTTTCAACCGCAGGACCGGAAAATACCGGGTGAGCTGCACATACATAAACTTCTTTTGCGCCTTCGCGTTTCAAAAGTTTTGAAGCTTCGCAAATTGTTCCTGCAGTATCAATAATATCGTCGAACATTACGCAAACTTTATCTTTAACATCACCGATAACGTGGCTCGCAATAGCTTCATTATGTTTGTCACGACGTTTGTCTATAATAGCAAGAGAACATCCGATTTGTTTAGCGAAATGTCTTGTTCTTTGTACGCCACCTGTATCAGGGCTTACTGCAACCATATCATCAGGATTTATATTTAAACTCTTGATGTAGTTTACAAGAATAGGGGTTGCAAAAATGTGGTCAACAAGAATATTGAAGAACCCTTGAATTTGTCCTGTATGCAAATCCATTGCAAGAACTCTGTTTGCACCTGCTGTTGTAAGTAAATCTGCAACAAGCTTCGCAGTAATTGCTTCTCTACCGGATGTTTTTCTGTCCTGTCTTGCATATCCGTAATAAGGAATTACTGCAGTAATAGTTTTTGCACTTGCGCGCTTGAAAGCATCAATTATAATCAACAATTCCATTAAATTTTCGTTAACAGGATTGCAGAGCGGTTGGATAATAAAAACATCATCACCACGAACACTTTCCTTAACCTGAACATAAATTTCGCCATCTGCAAAATTTTTAACAACCATCGGACCAACTGTCGTACCCAGACTGTCAGCAATCTCTTGTGCAAGCTTTGGATTCGAACGACCAGCAAAAAGTCTGATATCATGTGTTGGGTTAATTGCTCTTTCCAGTTGCGGGAAAGCCATTTCTAATGTCATTTTTCATTATCCTTTCTATTCTTTATCCGAGAAATTTAATGCATTGATATTATAAACCTGTCGGATTAAAAACTCAATGCTTTTTTTAAGTATTATTACGTATAAATACTAAGTCTGCACATAAATTTTTTTGCGTGGATGTAAAGATTTTTTAATACTGAAAAAACCTATCAAAATCCACATCCTCAAAATTACATAAAAGCCTATACACATCATCATTTTCATCCATTCGTTGGAAGTTGTATTCGTCAAATTTCCAATATTTCGGATTAATACCAATAACACGAACAATTTCGGCGTTTTTTAATATGACAAGTTTTTTCTTTACTGTCTCTAACGATAATCCGACAAGCTTTGCAAGTTCAACAGCGGTAATACCTTTGTCACTACTGCATTTTTCAGGAGTCATGAACATTAATTCCAACCCGACTTTTTTTAATTCCTTGTCTTCTATTTCCGATTCATAATCATACATAAGCACATTCTATCGTGAAGATAAATATTTTTTATCATTCTGATAGAGGGTTTTTATTGGAAATAGTATTCGACGTCACTATCTAAATCGAGTTTTTTGGCGTTAGGTTTGAAGATTTTTGATTTTAACCCGAGTTTTGCAAGCCTGTATTTTAAGCTTACAGCAAGAACGCCAAGTCCGTATTTGCAAGAGCGGACAAAATTAATTGAGGATGCTTCTTTGAAATATTTTGTCGGGCATGAAATTTCCCCGATATTATAGTTGTTGTAGAAGAGCAGTGCGATAATTTCGTTATCGAAAATAAAATCGTCATCACAATCCGCAAGCGGCAGCTTTCTCAGCACCTCTGCCGTAAATCCTCGAAATCCGGTGTGGTATTCGGATAATTTCTGGTTTGTCATTATATTCTCAAATGTTGTTAAAATCTTGTTTGCTATGAATTTATATAAAGGCATTCCGCCTTTGAGTGCAGAATTTCCGAGCATTCTTGAGGCAAATACCGCATCATATTGCTCAAATGCCATCATAGAAACTATTGCAGGGATAAGTTTTGGGGTATATTGATAATCCGGATGCAGCATCACAACGATGTCTGCTCCGGATTTTAAAGCTGCTTTATAACATGATTTTTGGTTGCCACCGTAACCTTTATTTTCTTTATGAACAATTGTCTTAATACCGAGTTTTCCGGCAATTTCACGAGTTTCATCCTGAGAGTTATCATCTACAAGAATAACTTCATCTACAAAATCCTTATAAATCTCGTTATATGTTTGTTCCAAAGTTTTAGCCGCATTGTATGCAGGCATAATTACGATGACTTTTTTACCGTTAATCATTCTTACTCTTCTGCTTCTGCTGTTTCTTCAACAAGATTTTCAAGCCTGATAGAAGCTTTATCAGAACCCAAAGATTTTTCTTTAAATTTTTGAACTTGTCTCATAAGCTTATCAGCCAGCAAATCTATACTCTCGTACATAGAATCAGCAGCTTCTTCGCAACGAACAACACCTGTGCTCATTTTGCAAGAAACTTCAGCAACATGCTTACCTGATGCTGATGGATTTTTAATTACAGATAAAACAACTTCAATACCTTGAATTTGATCATAATGAGCTGCAACTTTTCCCATCTTTTCTTTTACGTAAGCTTTAATCGCTTCAGTGATTTCAATGTTTCTTCCGTTAACGTAAATGTGCATTTATACCTCCGTGTTAAAATACTGCCTAAACAGTATAGCACAATAAAGGATTTTTTTAAAGGGCTTTTTT
>CAYUQM010000078.1:0-2786 GCA_964446855.1 uncultured Muribaculaceae bacterium | reverse complement strand
ATATTATTGCAATTCTGGGTATGGATGAACTTTCGGAAGAGGATAAAGAAACTGTTAATAGAGCAAGAAAAATTCAAAGATTCTTGTCTCAACCATTCTTTGTTGCAGAACAGTTCTCCGGTATTGCCGGTAAATATGTAAAACTTTCTGACACAATCAGAGGTTTTAAAGAAATTATTGAAGGTAAACACGATAACTTACCGGAACAAGCTTTCTATATGGTAGGAACTATCGAGGAAGCAGTAGAAAAAGCTAAAACTTTGGAAGGCTAATTGTTAAAGGAGCGTTATGCACTTAAAAATAATAACACATGAAAAAGTTGTATTTGATGACGAAGTAGATGAAATCTATTCTCGTGGTGTGGATGGCGAGTTTGGAATTTTGCCAAACCACGTTCCTGTAATGACAGCTCTTGATATCGGAGTTACTAAAATTGTGAAAGACGGAGTGTCTAAATGTTTTACTACAATGGGCGGAGTTTTCCAGTTTAGGGATAACGAAGGTATCTTGCTCACCTCTACTGCTGAAGACGGAAATGATATCGACGTAGCAAGAGCAAAAGAAGCTCTGGCTCGAGCAAAAGCGATGCTTGCGGAACGGGATGCCGAGATAGATGCTAAACGGGCGGAAGCAGCAATTGCAAGAGCTATGGCAAGGTTAAAAGCAACTTTAAATGAATAAACAAAAATACCTCCAATTTGGAGGTATTTTATTTAGATTACAAAATTAATATTTATAATATAATTATTTTATGCAAAAAAGTGTTTGGAGTATTTATAAAATATTCTTTAAAATAGGTACAATGCTTCTTGGCGGAGGGTATGTTATTCTCCCGCTGCTGCAGTCCGAAATTGTAGAGAAAAAGTGTTGGATTAATAACGATGACTTATGCGAATATTATGCCCTTTCTCAGAGTTTACCCAGTGTAATTGCCGCGAATGTTTCGATTTTTACGGGATATAAGCTATCAGGACAAAAAGGCGCAATTGCTGCTCTTGCAGGAATAATATCCCCCTCATTTCTTGCAATTATATTAATTGCAAGTATGTTAGAAGAACTTGTTCGGCAACATTTTATTCATAGCATTTTTGCGGGAGTTGGGGTTGGGGTTGTTGTATTATTGTTTCTTGCAGTAAAAGAGATGTGGTCAAGAAGTGTCGTAGATAAATTTTCCGGAATAATTTTCGTAAGTGCTCTTGTTCTTGCCGTATTGAAGGTGTCTCCGGTTATTATTATCCTCTTGAGTGTTTTAGCAGGAATTATATATCGTATAAAAAGGGGGAGCCATGATTTATCTTAACCTTTTTTACGAATTTTTTAAAACGGGTTTGTTTTCCGTAGGTGGTGGTTATGCAACTTTACCTTTCCTGTTTTATATATCTGATACGTATCACTGGTTTACTGCAAAGCAATTAACGGACATGATTGCAGTATCATCTATTACTCCGGGACCTTTGGGGGTTAATGTTGCCACTTATTCCGGTTTTGTGACAACGGGATTGTTTGGGGCATTAGTTTCGACAACAGCCGTTGTTTTACCGTCTTATATAATCGTAATAATTGTTTCTAAACTTTTGAGTAAGTTTAAAGAAAATAAGCATGTTAATTCTGCAATTTATGCGTTAAAACCTGCCGGTTGCGGTTTGTTGGCTGCAGTTGGTGTGCAGATTTTTAGAGAAAATGTTTCAAATATTTGGCTTTTTGTTTTGTTCGCAGGGCTTTTACTTTTAAGTCTTAAGCAGAAGCGAGATCCGCTTATCTATTTGGGGATTTCCGCAATCTTTGGATTAATTTTCGGCTACATTAGATAATATATATCATGTAAAATTCCATTTACATTTGAGTTGTCATGTGATACAATGCTGGTATAGAGTTTTCTATGGTTTAGTGAGTATAAAAAAGGAGTGACACTATGACAGAAAAACGTGTATGGCTCTTCCATGAAGGTAATGCTAGTATGAAAAACCTTCTTGGCGGGAAGGGCGCAAATCTTGCAGAAATGACTAATTTAGGGCTTCCGGTACCTCCGGGACTTACAATTACGACTGAAACTTGTATGGATTATATTAAACACGGAAACACCATGCCTACAGGCTTGATGGATGAAGTAAAATATTATCTTAAAGAAGTGGAAGATGCTGCTGGTAAAAAATTTGGTGATGCTGAAAATCCTCTTCTTGTATCAGTTCGTTCAGGAGCAAGATTATCAATGCCGGGTATGATGGAAACTATCCTTAACCTTGGGTTAAATGATACTACTGTTGAAGGCATGATTAAATTAACATCTAATCCAAGATTCTGCTACGATTCTTATCGTCGTTTCTTGACGATGTTTGGTTCTGTAGCTTGGGATATAGACAGACAAAAATTCGAAGATTATCTTGATAAGATTAAGGAAGAAAAAGGTTATAAATCTGATACAGATTTGACTGCTGAAGATTGGAAATCTTTGATTGAGCCTTATAAAGCATTAATCAAAAGCGAAACAGGAAAAGATTTTCCTCAAGATCCTTATATTCAGCTTCAAGAAGCTATTGAAGCTGTATTCAGATCTTGGAATATACCTCGTGCGGTTGCATACAGAAACCACTACAAAATTGACCACAACTATGGTACTGCAGTAAACGTTCAAACAATGGTATTCGGTAACATGGGTGACGATTGTGCAACAGGTGTATCTTTCACAAGAAACCCATCTACAGGTGAAAACAAATTCTACGGCGAATATCTTACAAACGCTCAAGGTGAAGACGTTGTTGCAGGTATCAGAACACCTCATCCTATCG
>CAYUQM010000077.1:0-2870 GCA_964446855.1 uncultured Muribaculaceae bacterium | reverse complement strand
GATGAGTTGTGGGATACTCGTATTTTCCCAAGAAGTGTGTTTAATAACAGTAAGGACAAATATTATCCGAAGGTAAGTTTATATGAGCATACCCAAACAGGCAAGCGGAGGGTGTATCTGAAAGTAGAATGTTCCGTTTCTAAACTGTTGAAAGGGGAAAATTTCTTTTCACTTCCTGCCAATGTAAGAGAAAAATTCGCTTCTGTGATGGCAGAAACTTTGCGGGTGATGGGTGTGGAAACCACGGAAGAGAGTATTTTATCGGCTCCTGTGAATAAATTACATATTGCCCATAATATGCTGATTCTGGTATCAGTGAAAATGGTTTTAGATGATTTGTATCGTACTCTTCAGCGTGCGGATATGGATATTCAAAAAACGGATTATCGTAATGGCGGATCGATTTTACACTTCCATTATGATAGTTATGAGTTGGCTTTCTATGATAAGGTGGCTGATATGGAGCGTTTGCAAGATTGTCCCAAACGGGCCGTATGTTGCGATAAATATCCTGAAATTCCTGTATATAAACAGTATTTGGAAGATAAACTGTTTAATGTGTTGCGTATGGAACTCAGAATGAACACTCCAAAGGCAATTCAGAAGTTTTGGTATCCGTGTACGGAGAACGAGGAGGCGTTGCAAAAGCTGCGGATTCAAAAATTGAGTGTTGGAGGCTGTTTTAATACCCAGACTATTAAAGACATCTTAGTCGGAGAATGGAAAAAATTGGAACAAAAAGTATGTCAGTTACCCGTGTTCCGCCGATCTCCCACGGATTTGTATGAAGAGATTGGGCGTCGTAATTCCGATGTAACAGATAAAAAACGAAACTTGCTTATTCCTGTTGTGATGATGTTAGCAAGTGAAAGTGTGGTGTCTGTACGTCACACTTTAGAGAAACAGTATGGTAAAGAAAAAGCTAAGCGTATCATCAAGGAGGCTCAGGCTTTGGATATTCCTCGGTATAAACCCAATTACATCGCATATATTGGCAAGGAGCTGAAGAAATTTACTCCTTTAACACCAGAAAAATTGACTAAAAAAGTAAAGAAAAGTATAATAAAGTTAAATATGGATAATGCTAAATTTTTAACAGTAGATGAAATGGCGAGCATCTTAAAAGTGGTGCCGACGACGATTTACCGCTATTTGAGGGCGGGAAAGTTGCCAGCGTATAAATTCGGTAAAGAATACCGCGTGGATGAAAAGGATTTTAAGGCCTTTATTGCCTCTCGTAAAGTAAAAGTGAAAAAGGGAGGCCAAAAATGAGTATATTGGCTAAAAAAGCGGTATTATTATCCCGTGTATCTACTGAAGAACAAGGAGATGGCAAATCGTTGGAAGCTCAGTTTGTGCTAGGACGTGAATATGCCAAGCGTAACGGGCTCAGCGTACTCAAAGAGTTCAAGATTATTGAATCTTCCACTAAAGGCAAACGTAAAGAATTTTATGAAATGATTGCCTTCGTCAAAGCGCAAAAAGAACCAATTGCCATTATTGCTCATACAGTGGATAGGTTGCAAAGACGTTTTAATGAGACGGTAGAACTTTCCCCTCTAATTAAAGAGGGGAAAATCGAGCTGCATTTTGTTTCTAATAGCCTTGTAGTAAATAAAGACTCCGCCGCGTCTGAGCTTATGCTTTGGGACTTTAATGTGGTGGGAGCCCGTTCTTATATTTTACAGCTGGTGGAAAATACCAAACGCGGTTTGGCACAGAAGATTAGAGAGGGAGAATATCCTAGCAAAGCTCCTGTTGGCTATAAAAATGTAACTATTAATGGGAAGAAAACGATAGTAGAAGACCCAGAAAAGGCTCCCTTTATACGTAAAATGTTTGAATTGTACTCCACTAGAAATTATTCTTTAAGAGATATTGCTGATATGTTTAGAGATGAGGGCCTTAGGAGCGAACGTGGTACCTATTATTCGCTTAATGCATTATGTAAGGCTATTCAAAATCCTTTCTATTATGGAGTTATGCAAGTAAAAGGAAAAGAATATCCACATGTTCATGGGTCTTTGATTTCCAAAGACCTGTTTGATATGTGCCAAGATGTTCGGTCGGGATATAAAAAGAAACATCATAATTATGGTTGTAAAGAGTTCGTTTTCCGTGGGAATATCACATGCGCCGATTGTGGAACATTGATTAGTCCGTATACCAAAGTAAAACAGACGAAAAATGGGCCTAAGGAGCATACCTATTTGATGTGTTCTCATTTTAGGGCAAAGAAAGAAGGTTTTACCTGTACAGCGGAACAAATAACGGAACGGGCGGCTTTAGAGCAAGTACAGGCCGCTTTACAAAAAATAACGATTGCTCCTGAAGTGCTGGAAGCCGTTTTAGAAGATTTAAAAACCAGCACACAGGCTGATGTGGTACTTCAACAGAAAAGAGAGGCTTCGACTAAACAACGCCTTTCCCAGATTAATACGCAACGGGATTCTCTGTTTGCTATGCAAGCGGCTGGAAATATTACGGTTGAATATTTAAACGGAAAATTAAAAGAATTAAAGGACGAAGAAGAAAAACTGAAAGTATTGGCCCAGAACAAAGCCCAGCAGACGCAAGAAGCCGCTTATAACGTCGAACGGTTGCTGAAATTAGTGAATAGGTTACCGGAGTTGTTTGCAAAAAGTTCTAAAGTAGAAGAAAAAAGGGCAATTATTAACTTGGTACTTTCGAACCTTCGCTTGAAAGGGAAAAACCTTGAAATTTTCTACAAAAAACCCTTCGGATTGTTGTCCGAAGGGCTATCTTGTTCAGTATGGGGTGGATGAGGGGATTTGAACCCCCGACCTCCGGTTCCACAGACCGGCGCTCTAACCAGCTGAGCTACATCCACCGTAAATCGGTACTATATT
>CAYUQM010000076.1:0-2922 GCA_964446855.1 uncultured Muribaculaceae bacterium | reverse complement strand
GCAATGTTGGAATAAACGTTCATGCTGCAAAAACTATTTTTGATGATACTAATCAAAATCTTATATATCTTTATAATGCCTTAAAAAATCTTGATAAGGATATTTTATTTGAAATGATTGATGAAATTATTTCAAAATACTCATTATCTCGTTCTGATATAAATGGTTACAGCTTTTATGGCTGTGAGAGTTCAAGCGGACTTGGAACATATAATAAAGAGGGTTTTTTTAAGCTCAGAGATGATTTTAACAATCATACAAACTTTGAATACCGCTATTATGTTATGCTGTATATTTTAGTAGTTTATTCCTTTAATAATCAGATACGTTTCAACAGGGAGGGAAAATTTAATCTTCCTGTCGGCAAAAGGGATTACAACGAGAAAATGCAGAATAAGCTTTCACTATTTGTGGACAGGCTTAAAGAGGGGAATTATGAATTTTCCTGCATTGATTTTGAAAAATTAGATATTTCATCTTTTGGGTCAAGGGATTTTATCTATGCTGACCCGCCGTATCTTATTACATGTGCCACATATAATGAGCAGGACGGTTGGAATGCCGAAAAGGAAAAAGCATTATATGTTTTTTTGGACAAGGCTACAGATAGCGAGATAAAATTTGCGTTGTCAAATGTGTTGAGCAGCGAGGGAAAAGAAAACAAACTGCTTATTGAATGGCTTGAAAAAAATAAGTCACGATACAACATTATACACTTAAATTTTAATTATTCTAATTCAAATTATCACAAAAAAGACAGAAAAACAGGTTCTGATGAGGTGCTTATTACGAATTATTAGGAGGGACAGGCTATGTCCGCACATTTTTCTTTTCAATCGTATTCTTGGAGTTTGGGAACGACAAGTTTTCGTATGGCAAATTTTCACAGAAAAGTTGAAGAACAGCTTTATTTGCTTAATGAATTTTGGAGTATTCCCGAAAATGCACAGTTAAACTGGATACGGAATAAAAGTATTCAGGTTAAATATTACGATTTTATTTATTCAAAAGGTTTTGTTACAGGAGATATTATAGATGATTACGAAAAGAAAGCAAAAACTGCAAGGCAAAAAACATCTGGTCTTGTTGATATTGGTTTGATTGATGATAATCATAAGCTTACGGAAGTGGGTAGGAAACTACTTGCGATTTCCGAAAACGGTGATTTTTCTTCAGATAACGACTTTCACATACCGAGAGACAGCTATATTTACTTTAAGCAACTTTTAAAAACAACGTATAGAATACAGAACAGCTTTGTTCGTCCTTATCTTGCAACTGGAGAGGTGCTTAGACGCTGCAATGATTATCTGACTGATGATGAGTTTACATATATGTTACCTCTTTGTGTGAGTGAGGATATTACCAATACAGTTGTAAATCATATATTATCTTATCGGCAGGGTAAAATTACGATAGATGAGATTATATATGATATGGTTCTCACAAAGTATAGCTATCCCGAAGCAAGAAAATATTTTTTGTTATCAAATCAAACGGACGAAGATATTATGGCTGTTGGAATGAATAGGGATGGAATACATCGAGATATATGTTATGTGAATTTATATAGACAGCTAAAAAGAGTGTATATTGACAAAGACGACACGGCGATAGTCGATTTGTTTCAAGCTACAAGGTCAACTGTAATTAAGGGAAAATGTGGTTCTTTATGGCGTAAACTATTGTTTACAAGCCGCAGGGTAAGAAGTCGTGACGATTTGGCAATTAACAAGTTTAATTTAATACATGATGAACTAGAGTTCAATGACGTATTTTTTGAGTATCTTCACTTAAATAAAGTCAAAGCAAATTTATTGGATTATAAAGATTTGAATAGACGTTATCTGAACATTACCGACTCAATACTGTTTTCTGACGGTAAGGTTTGTTTTACTCCTATATTTCAGAATTTCTTTAAAACAGGAGCAAAGGCAGTATTTGATAATATATACAGCGAATGTTCTTTGTTACAGAGAGATTGTGCATTATCGGATATAAATTCAAGTTTGATATTCGACAACAGGAGTGTTTTACGTGTATTTAACAAAGAGAACGGCACATCTTTTAAATATATTGATGAGGTATACGATTATATTGAGAACGATAGGTATAGTCGTTTCAGAGAACTTATTGACGGCAAATTCTCAAATACTGTTATTATAGATTTGCTTGATAAGTTTGAAACAAGAGAGTGTGACAGCGAGATTATAGCAAAAGTAGGCAGCGAGGCTGATGTTCCGACTATATTTGAGTATATTACTGCTGTGGCGTGGTATAGGATCAGCGGATATAAAGGAAAAATTCTTGATTATATGAATTTGTCCCTTGATGTAAATCTGTTGCCGAGAACACACGCAGGCGGTGGTATGTCTGATATTGTATACAAATATGACAAATCAGATAGTTATCCGCAACACGATCTACTTATAGAATGTACGCTTATGGAGGGGATGACCCAACGGCATGGTGAGATGGAGCCAGTAACACGTCATCTTTTGAATTATATGATAGATGAAAATCCTAACTCATATTGTACATTTGTGTCAAATAATCTGCACCCATCCGTTGTTTCAGATTTCAGGAACAGAAGAAGCGGTCTGTTTTATCGCAACGATACGGAATATGTTGATGGTATGAAGATTATTCCGCTGCATACGCAGGAGCTTAAGGCTGTTCTCGAAAAGGGGGTTACTTATGATGTACTGTATAAGCTGTTTGATGAGGCGTTTGTTTCTAATGACGTATCAGCACCGCCGGAATGGTATAACAAGAGAATAAGAACTGAAATTGAAAAGGTTTGATAATTCTTGTATAAATTTAAATAATGAGGTAGAGACTAGAAAGGAGGACTTATGGCTAATAGATTCGTAAGGTGGGTAGGTTTTTCGGTCTTATTAACACTTTTTCCTATAATATTAT
>CAYUQM010000075.1:0-2965 GCA_964446855.1 uncultured Muribaculaceae bacterium | reverse complement strand
TCGCCACGATTCAATGGACAGAAAATGTTATATGGACGGAGTTTTATTAGCTGTACAACATACCGTACAAAACAAAGACTTTATTTACGGTCTTGAAAATATAATGTAATTTTAAAATACATATGCAAAAAAATTTATCCATGATAATATAATGCTATGAAAAGAAAACCGATTGTAGCAATAGTAGGAAGACCAAATGTAGGCAAATCAACTTTTGTCAACCGTCTTATTGGCGCAAGACATTCAATTGTTGATGATTTGCCGGGGGTAACACGTGATAGAATTTATTTTGATGTCGAATGGCAGAATAAACAATTTACGGTAATTGACACCGGTGGTATAATCCCTGATGATAGCGATGATATAATGGTTTCAATCTTTGATCAGGCAAGACTTGCCTGTGAAGAAGCAGAAAAAATAGTTTTTCTTGTTGACGGAAAAGACGGAATAAATCCTGTAGATTATGATATCGCAAATATTCTAAGACAATCGGGAAAACCTGTATTTCTTGCGGTAAACAAATGTGATAACCCTGATTCTCTTATGATGACAAGTGATTTCTATGCACTTTCTTTAGGAGACCCTATTGGAATTTCCGCACTTCACGGTTCTGGCGGAGTTGGAGATTTATTAGACATCGTTACCAAAGACTTTGAAATATTAGAAGAATCAGAAGAAGACAATAAAATCAGAATTGCGATAGTCGGACGTCCAAATGCCGGAAAATCTTCTATAGTAAATTCCTTATTAAATACTCAAAGAGTAATCGTTTCTGACGTTTCCGGAACAACAAGAGACAGTATTGACAGTTACATAACATACAATAACACCGAATTTGTCATAGTTGACACAGCAGGTATAAGAAAAAAATCAAAAGTTGACTACGGTGTTGAAAAATTTGCAGTAGACAGAGCAATACGTTCAATTAGAGAATGTGATGTCGCACTTTTAGTAATAGATGCTAAAGAAGGGATTTCAGACCAAGATAAAAAAATTTCATCTATTATTACAGAAGCAGGAAAAGGTTTAATCGTTGCAATCAACAAATGGGATTTGATAGAAGCAAAACAAGCAAACACCATAAATAAATTTGAAAAACAATTAGCAATTGATATTCCGTTTTTGAGCTTTGCACCAAAAATATTCATAAGTGCAGTAACAAAACAACGTTTAGGTCAAATTTTTGAAAAAGCGGTAGAAGTGTACGAACAATGTACAAAACGAGTTTCCACAGGACTGTTGAACAAAGTCATAAATGAGGCTTATGCTCTTAATCCGCCAACAAGTTTCAAAGGAAAACGTCTGAAAATATATTATATTACACAGGCAAAAACACAGCCTCCAACATTTGTACTTTTTGTAAACAGTGAAGAACTTTTAAAAGACAGTTATAAACGCTACTTGGAAAATAAGTTGCGTGAAGCTTTCGGATTTTTTGGTACACCAATAAGAATCTCTGTTAGAGAACGTGGCGAAAAGAATAAATAATAAAAAATTTACTCGTCTTCAAAAATTTCATCTTCGTCATACTCACCATGACGTTGATTTTGAAGTTTTTTAGCTCTCAAAATTTCTTTTAAATCTTCCGTAATTTTGTTTTCACTTTCCAATGAAGGTTTACGCTTTTTAGCATTCAAAACATTGGCAACATTCATCATTGCAAGAGAATTAAGGGTTGCACGTAAAACGGCACTTTGATCCATATACTGATTAGTTTGAACAGGCGCTTCTTCCTCATGAGCCTGCTGAGCGAAATATTCACTATCAGACCCCATTTTATCATCTGCTAATTTTGCTGCAGTTCCTGATATATCTCCGCTTTTAAAATTAAAAGCTCCGCCTATACCAAAGAAACCTGCAGATCTGTTATCGACCATAGTTTCTACCCTTTTACTTCTATTTAGGGATACTAAATCCCAAATATCCGTGTTTACATGCTTCTACACATTATAAAATGTGTGATGTGTTATTAACTCGTCTGAATATATTATTTTGCTATTATGTAAACAAAACTTTACAATTCAGTTCTAAGCCTCTCTTATAACAATACTACCAGTATAACACATTATATTGAAAAATACAATATGATATGATATAATATGAATATATTTTTAAGTTGAGGATTTTATGATGAAAAGATTAAATAATGCGTTTACGCTTACTGAATTACTTGTCGCTCTTGGTGTTATTGCAGTTCTTTGTGCAATCTTGTTACCAATTATATTTAACGCTATGCCAAACCAAAACACAATTATGGCAAAAAGAGCATTTTACGCAATGCAGACTATCGTAAGTGATATGATAAACGATGAAGCTTGCTACCCTGATAAAACATCATCTATCAGTGAAAAAAGAATTGGATTTGATGACGGACGAGGATATACAAACTGCGCAAAATGGGGCGGTTCTGAATACACTAGTACACTGGAAACTCCGGGCGATACTGGTACAAAATTTCAAGTAATATTCTTTGATAAGATAGGTGCTGCAATGAACGGAACAAGATATCAAACTCCTGACGGTATTACTTGGCAATACGAAAAAGTAAACGGATTTTCAACAGATATAACAAAATACAACAGAATGAAAATTGATGTCAACGGTATTGGAAACGGAACAGACAGCACTACAGGAAATTCACCTGACACATTCTATGTAAGAATTTACTCAGACGGCAAACTTACCATTGAAAACGATTGGGCATTAAAAGCTGTATCTGTAAGTAAAGATATAACAGAATAAAGTAGTCGGATAATCGCACTTATTTATAAGTGAGGAAAGTCCGTGCATCCAAGAACAGACCGCCGGAGAAACTCCGGGCGATGTGAGTCGGCGGATAGTGCCACAGAAATGAAGACTGCCAATGGACTTAATTGTTACAGGCGATGGTGCAACGGTGAGTTAAGAGCTTCACCAGTGATATCGGAAGGTATCAGCTAGGTAAACCCCGGTCGGATGCAAGATT
>CAYUQM010000074.1:0-3938 GCA_964446855.1 uncultured Muribaculaceae bacterium | reverse complement strand
GCAGCGTATATAGAAAAGCAAGAGGGAAACGGATTCAATGAAAAGTTCTGCAACATGGTTCTTTACTGCATGGAGCATGAAGCCGAGGTAAAGAAAAAAGTTACTGCCGCAGAAAAAAGACTTGCAATTGTAGAAAAACAGATCAATGAAAAGCAAAAGCTTCTTGAACAACTTGAATCTATATCACGTTTTGTAAGCTCTTGCCTGCGTGTAATTCAATAGATCTATGATCTGAACTGCTGCTGCAGATAAAGTGAGTTACAAATAAAATGTAACTCACTGTTGCCGCACCGTCTGAGCGATCGCAGCTTCTGCAGGAAGTTTTTGAATTACAAAATAAATGTAATTCAAAAGCTCTGCCGGCAAGCTCGAGCTGCACGGCAAAATGAATTACAAAAAATTTTTACCGTAAAAAGCGGGGATTTTTTGCGCAGGGGCAGGACTGTAACACGCCCCACCAAATTATTTTTGATAGGGTAGGGAAGTCTTTAAAAATAGGGGATTGGGGATAAAAAGTCTTTGTAGGAATTTTCGGAATTCCTATAGAAAAGAGGTCTTTAATGGACAGCAGAATTTTATCAAGATATAGAATTTTTACAGAGCTTACCGAGGGTAAAGCGTTGGAATGGTTTGATTACAGTCAGCATAAGTTCATCAATCATATTGATACACTGTATTATGTTTTGTATCCTGCCATTGATGATTGGCGTAATAGTGACATGAAGCAAAGTTTCTGCGGTTTCCTGCGCAGTGTTAAGGAGGTAGCAGAGAGCAGCGGGGATCCTCAGGACGTTTTTGAAGATGTAGAAGAGGGGATACAAGTCCGTCCATTCTTCGGCTTCGGGTTCTATGCGCTGCATTTCGGAAAACAAGACTTTTTCGATGTTTTTATAGCTGAAAGTCCGCCAAATAAGGATACTCCGCCTGTGTTCGTTCAGCTTCGCAGTAATTACCTTTGGACTAAAGGCGCGCGGGAGTGCTTCGATCTCTCCTTTGATATCATTACAAAAATCCTTGACGGCTTCGGCATTGGAGTATTGAGAGTGCAGGAAAACCGTATTGACTACGCATATCATACGAATTACATACAGGATTTACTTAATTTCTTTCCTGAACAGCAATTGAACAATATGCAGATATCAGAGTTCAGACGTTGGCACAAAGAGGGATACTTTTTTGATGATAACGTGTTTTCCGATTACTTTACTCTCGGTCGACGTAAAAGCAATAATGTATTTGTAAGGTGCTACAACAAGTCTAAAGAGGTCATAGAGCTTGGCTATAAGCAGTTTTTTATTAATATGTGGTACGATTGCGGTCTTATAAGCAAGTACGATAAATTCTTGCTTGAAAAAGCTTTTATCTACGGAAAATATGACGCTGTTCAGAAAGCCCGATGTGACTGGTATCTTTGTTACGGAGAGAACCCCGCCATAAAGCTTGAAATCCTGCAGCTCCATGATAATCCCGATACTCCTGCTAAAAGCTATAAGAAGCTTGCCGATGAGCTCGTGCCCGATCTTACTGTAGTTTGTAACTTTGAGTTTCAGACAAAACGCAAGTATTATGACAGACTTGATATGCCGCTTGTAACAGACGAGAGCGGCGCAAAGCAAAGTATATACAATATCTTTGAATGTTATCAGACTATACTTGACAAGCTGACCTGCGGCGGAGATTATGAGAAAAACGGCTGTATAAAGTTTATAAAGTATAAGGGTGACTGGTCGGAAGTCCAACGGCTTAAACGTCCTGTTGCAAGCTGGTGGAAACTCCTGCAGAACAGTAAGCCGTATGAGCTCGGCAACGATCTTAATTTTGATATTCTCCGCAAGTATCAGGTATCGCTTGATACTGAACGTCGTAAAAACTGCGCTCTTTCGGGAATAGCTTCAAATGTTGCTTATTACAGACGTGCCAAGGATACGCCCTTTGAAAATGATCTTTATGATTTGGTTTCAAGTCTTAATGATAACGATCTTAAATACTATAATCGCAACAAACTCAAAAAATATAATGATTTAAAAAAGAAAGGTTTGATTGTTGATGACTAAACGTTGTGCAGAATTTTTTGAAGATACTATCGTTATTGGAGTGGACGAGTCTTTATCAAAAACTAAAAAGAAAAGTAAGTCTGCTTCTGAGGATACTAAAAAGAATTTTGAAGCTCTTATGAAGCCTGTCGGCGTTCTTGACTGTGATCCTGCAATAAGAAAAATGTTTGAAAAATATTCTTGTACTCAGCTTGAAACCGTCACCAGCAGGATAAAACAATGTGTATATAACATTGCTTCAAATTTCATCGAGATCGGGTTCAGGCTCTGGGAGTGCGAAAGATACGGCTATTACAAGGAAGCTGGATTTGAAAACGTCTGCGATTATGCCTTTGCTGAACTTGGCTTTAAGAAATCCTCAACCCGTAATTTTATCAGGGTTTACGAACGTTTCTTTAAATCTGATTACATACAAGATGTTAGTCATAAATTTGAGTATGGCGGTCATGCTGTCGGTAATTTATTTATTCTTAATGAATACAAAAACTTTAGCTATAGTCAGCTTACTGAGTTGCTTTCTCTTTCCGATGAGCAGATCAAGACCATTGCGCCTACTCCTAAAACTACTGTAAAACAAATACGAGACAAGAAGCAGGAGCTATACGAAGCTGCCGAACAGTGGCTAAAGGATTCTATAATATCGGCTGTTGGTGGAAAACTCGGATTTAAAAGGCAGATATATGAATTTTATACGGATAATATTTCCGAAAAAAATGTTATCGGTAAGCTTGCAACGTTTATCAAAGGGCATATGCTCAAAATAGAAAGCGGCGGAGTTATTTTTGATGACGGCAGCTATTGCAGATTTAACCTTTCAAGGATAAAATTTTTTCATAGCCTTTATTATCCCGATGATAAGGTTATGCGTTGGTACGATGTTGCCGAAAAGATTGTCGGATATATAGAGGCAGGAGAGTTTCTTTCCGAGCAGATCAGCTTTGATGATATTGATCCTCCTGCTGTGGAAGTTCATCAGAACGATCTTCGCTCAGATGTAGAACGACCATACAAGATAGAACTTTACAAGGACGATATAGACGTTATACTTTCAAGTCTCCGTGCTGCCAACGTTCCACAAGATACTTACGACAGAATTTATGAAACTATCGGAAAGGCTGATATAACATGAAGCAAAAAGAAATCTTTATGGCTTATATTAATAATAACCGTGACAAGCTTCAGGATGACGTACGCAAGCTCCAGCAGCGTTTACGATATCGTGACGCTGACGCTGTTGATTGTCTTGAACTTGCTTTGGCTTTGGAACGTCTGAACGCTTTCGAGGATTTTTCACGGTCTGCAATAGCAATACTCAAATTGTCTGTTCCTGATCCTGTTACATACGTTAGTATAGATACTAACTACGCACGAGACAGAATAGAACGGGAACGTAATAAAGGAAAGTGAGGTATAAGAAATGAAGTCAAGTCAATTTTGGTGTGCGTTTGAAAGCAGCTGCGAACATAATTGTATAGAAGATTGTCCAAGTGCAGAAAACCTTTGCAAAGTATGTTGTGTATGTGATTTTCGCGAATGTGAAATTTGCGGAGATAATCCTAAAAATAAAGGTGGTGAACAAAATGAGTGAAGAACGTAAAGAGAACATTGAAATGCAGGATACTGAAAGTCTTGAATCTCGTTCATTAACATCAGATACGTCTTGTTATGAATTCTGCGAACTTTATCAGTTAAATGGAATCTTGGCTTGTATTGATTGTGGTAATAACTTACCGTATTGAGAGGAGTGTAAAAAATGAAAGTAAAAGTACGTAAAACAACTGTCAGAAAACTTAACGCAGACTGGATAAACTTAAGAATATACGGGCTTGCGCCGAATTGGCTAAGGCTAACTAAATAATTCTAATTTCGCTAAATAAAAGTTTA
>CAYUQM010000073.1:0-4313 GCA_964446855.1 uncultured Muribaculaceae bacterium | reverse complement strand
CAATGGAGTTTTTCTTGCCATTTTGTTTTTCCTTTTTTATATATTGTGTACTTCTTCTGCTATTTTACTTTAGCTATACTAAAATTATCCCATGAACATAGATTTTTTCAAGAAAAATATGAATTTAGTTTACATAAAAACATTTTTTACCGAAAGCTTGAAAAAATGCCTCAAATATGTTACAATGGTAGTAATGCATTAGGGAAATTAATGGACGTAAAATTTGAACCAATAAAAATACAACCTTCAACAACAGCAACCTTTGGGGCTCTTGGCATATCCGAGCCAAAGGAATCTTTTGATGCAAATAAAGTTCACGGCAAAGAAAAGGTATCCAAACCCAATGAATCAAGAAAACTATATAAACTTGGCGGACTTACCACGCAATATTACAATCCGCTTGAGCGTGGGATTAGCGGAGCTGCACCAAAGAACCCGTCACTTTCTTTTATCCCCGGACAGCTCGGCGTAAATTTACCGCTCGGGGAAGACGCTCTATACACAACCGGCGGACGCATTGCAGCAAATCTGAATCTTATAACTTAAATTATTTTCCGAGTATTTCATTATATTCTTGAATAGAAATAGAATCAATGCCTTCAACAGACTTAAAGACTTTATATGTTTCCTGAATCGGGTTATTGGAATTTATATCAACTACTGCGTTGATTTTAGTTATATTTTCATCATTTTTACTTTGTTTTTTTGAAACTTCTCTTAATTTCGGGTATTTTTCAAGAATAAAATCATAAATATCATTTGATTTTTCATTTGCACAAGTAAGAGCAACCCTTAATCTCATCATATTTTTTGTACTTGAGATAAGAACATTTTTTTCGAAGAAACGAACAGTAACAAGAACAACAATAGACAAAATCGTCGTAACCAACGCAACACCATACATCCCTGCACCGCAAGCCATACCTATACTTGCAACAGCCCAAAGGGTAGCCGCCGTTGTAAGTCCGAAAACCGTAGCTCCGTGTCTTAAAACAGTCCCCCCACCGATGAACCCGATACCTGTAACAACTTGAGCCGCAACACGAGCAGTATCACGGGTTCCGAACTCCGCGCCCGTTACCGCAACCATAGGGAACCCAAAAATTGAAATAAGGGTGAACACACAAGCTCCAACACTAACAAGTATATGAGTTCTCAATCCTGCATATTTGTTAGTCATTTCACGCTCTAATCCGACTGCAAATCCAAGCAGAACAGATGATACAAGCCTTATGCATATATCCAAATCAAATTGCGGTATAAGATTTTCCATAATTACATCCTTATTTAATTAGTACGACTCTTAGGGTCTAAGACATCTCTAATTGTATCACCTATTACGTTAAAGGCAAGTACGGCAATAAAAATTAAAAATCCCGGAGTCAAAAGCCAAGGACGATAAATAATATTCGTATACTCCTGCGCTTCTTTCAGCATATTTCCCCAGCTTGCGTCAGGCTGCTGGATACCAAGTCCCAAGAAGCTTAAACCAGATTCAGACAAAATATAAGACGGCACCGAAAGGGTCATTGCAACTATTACAAAGCTTGTTGTCTGTGGCAGGATGTGTTTTACAATAATTCTTAATCGCGAAGCCCCAATTGATTTTGCAGCCTGTACAAACTCCTGATTTTTGACAGACAAAACCATCCCTCTTACAACCCTTGCAAACCCTGCCCAACCGATAAGAGCAAGGATTACAACAATAAGCATAAACCTTTGAACGCTAGTCATTCCGCTCGGCAAAATTGAGGCAAGAATTATTAACAGATAGAAACTCGGAATAGACATAACGGCTTCCGCAAACCTCATCATTAAAGAGTCGACAATCCCGCCGAAATAACCTGAAATTCCACCGTACAAAAGCCCTATCGGGAACAAAACAAACAGTGCCAGAAACCCGATAGTCATCGAAATTCTTCCGCCAAAAAGAATTCTTGAAAAAACATCCCGCCCGTTAATATCCGCCCCAAGCAGGAATAATCTGCCGTCTCGATCAGTAGTAATCAAATGGCGTTTCATCGGAATCAGCCCAAGAAATTTATAAGGCTGGCCTTGCGCAAAAAACTTAATATAATGTTTTTGACTGCGGTCAAGTTTATACGTAATTCTCAAATTACTATTATCAAATTCGCGGACATAATTATAAGTATAAGGCTTTGAAAGGTGATGATTTTCATCTATAACGAATATCTTTGAAGGCGGAACATACGCCATTGTCCTATCAGAAAAATCCTTTGTATAAGGCGCAATAAAATCGGCAAAAAAGAGCGATAAATATATTATCCCGAGAACGATTAACGAAATTCTCGCAAACTTATCCTCCCATAATTTTTGCATAACTTCTTTAAACATTAGCCCTCCTAATCCTAGGGTCAGTAATGATTAAAAGAATATCAGCAATTAAGTTCCCTAAAATCAACATAATTGCTCCCATCATAAGAGATGCCATAACAAGGTTAATATCCGAACGCATAACCGCTTCCAAAATCAAACGTCCAAGCCCCGGATATTGAAAAACATATTCAGTTAATGCCGCCCCGCTCAAAAGCCCGGCAAACTCAAACCCTAAAAGGGTAATCATAGGATTAATCGCATTCCGCAGCGCGTGCTTATATATTACGTCAAACTCGCTAAGCCCTTTAGCCCTTGCAAATTTTACATAATCACTGTCCAAAACATCAAGCAAATTTGCTCTCATCTGTCTTTGAAGCCCCGCAAGAGAGAGGGTAAACAAAACTGTCACGGGAAGCACAAGGTGATGCGCAACATCCAAAATCTGACCGCCCAAGCTCATTTCCAAAAAATTTGAACTTGTCAGACCACCGACTGGAAACCACCCTGTTTTAACCGCAAAAATCAAAAGCAATACCGCAAAGAAAAACGAAGGGATAGCCATTCCGACACTTGTCAGAACAGTTAAAACTCTATCCAGCGGAGATTTCCAGTTCAACGCCGCAACAACCCCCAACGGAACCCCGACCAACCAAGTCAAAAAGATTACAATAGTTGTCAGAAGAAGCGTATTCGGAATTCTTTCCTTTAACTTTGTGCTTACCTTTTCACCGTTAGAAGTTATCCCCAAATCGCCTTTCACAAATGACTTTGCCCATTTCCCGTACTGAACGATAATCGGCTTATCTAACCCCAAACGCTGTGTTTCTTTCATCAAAGTTTCCTGAGAAACAGACGGATTTAAGCGAAGTTCCGCAAGCGGGTCTACAGGACTTAAACGTATTATAAAGAAGCTTATCAGCGAAACTATAATAAGCAGCGGTATGGATTGTAATATTCGTTTTAGTATGTATTTGAGTATTTGCATTGTTGTTCCTATTTTTCCTTACCCTCGCCCCTTGAGGAGCAAAGGGAACCGATGACGAAGGAGTCGTGTGACCCTGCTTCCCGCAGCATAGCGGAGTGGTGAGAGGGAGCAGTTGTTGGCGAATTTATGAGCCATACAAATGCGGGTGAGGGGACCTTATCTTTCAATATAAATCTCCTCAATATTATGTGTCAAACCGCCGAGCATTGACGGATAAAGGTTCTTAAACTTGTTACGGATAGCAGTGATAACTATCGGCGAATAAATATAAATAAACGGTTTTTCCTCGTAAGCTATCTCCTGATATTTGTCGTAATATTTCTTTCTCGCTTCAAACCCGTTAGCAAGCGCACCCTTTGTAAACACTTCATCAAGCTGTTTTTCCCACTCAAACCTGTCATCTTTTTTATAACCTGCAGGGCGGTGGTTAAACATATGCAGAGTCCCATCACTCATCCAGACATTCTTACCGCCGTTCGGCTCAAGCGGAGAACCTGTAAGCCCCATTATAACCATATCCCAGTCATAAGTGTTTACAAGCTTGTTCACAAGGGTGTTAAACTCAATAGGTTTGAAGTTGATTTTCATCCCCAAATCTTCCAAATCCTGTTTAACCATAACCCCGATTGCCTCACGTTCGGTATTTCCTGCATTCGTGTACAAATCAAACTCAACGGGGTTGCCGTCTTTGTCGTAAAGCTTACCTTTTTTATCGGTATAAAACCCTGATTTTACAAGCAGTTCACGAGATTTTTCAAGATTTTTATCGTAAGGTTTTAAATTCTTGTTCAAAAAAATTGAATTAAGACTTTCCGCAGTATACAAAGGTGCCCCAAGTCCGCTTGCGATATTAAATACCATATTCTTTCTGTCTAAAGCATAATCAACCGCCTGTCTGAAATTCTTATCCAGAAACCATCTTTGCTTTACGGGATCTACATAAAACTGCCCCTTGTCGTTTTTTCTGGTGTTTAAATTCATTGTCACAAAC
>CAYUQM010000072.1:0-4541 GCA_964446855.1 uncultured Muribaculaceae bacterium | reverse complement strand
CACTGCGATTTTGTAGAAGTAAATACATTTTTTATTTTGCCACCGTATTACTAAAGGGCTTAAAATTTAATTGCGAACACCTCCCCATTGTGCCACAGCAAAAATAGAACCTTTGAAATCCTTTTCAAAATCCAAGTCTAATGAGCCATCTGCTTTCTCAAAGCGAGATAAGTCTTGAAGCCGAATAGCAGAGGTTCCTGCAGGAAGTTCAATAACAATATCACCTAACATTGAATTAGGATAAGCATCACCTGCTTTTACTGTTAACACAGAAGCAGCTTTAGCTTCGTTTTCAATAACAATAAATAAAGAATTGTTTTTGTTAGAAAACGCCCCGGGAATTGTAATTCCTTGATTTACTTTTGTTTTAACTATACTAATATTCGCTACGGATTCTGTGTGATCTAATACCGGGTATTGTACTTCAATTAATTGTCTTTCCATAATGTTCCTTTCTTGAATTATCTCGTAAGTTTTATTAAATATATCAGGTTTGCAAGAGTAAAACTCGCCTTGTAAGCCTTTAATAATATAATCGCCTAATGAAGCAATCATATTGCCTTCTAAAGTCTTAATTTTTAATTTATTTCCGCCACATTCTAGGTTGTGTTGTCCTGTAAACAAAACGATTTCATTTAAATTATTCCCAATCCATTTTATAGCCTCAATTACTACAGGCTTCTTTCTATATTTCATTACTTTATTTGCCATAATTCCCCTCCATTTATGTAACAAAAAACAAGCCTTTCAGCTTGTCAAAATGCTTTAGGAGCGGTTGCCCGCTCCAAGGACTGTATCGAGTACAGTTATGCCTCTTATTCTAGTAGTTCAGGGTTCTCGTAGATGTTGCCTATGATTTCAAGCTCGTTTGCTTCATATCCTCCTACACCCATTGCGTGATACTTGTCTTTTGAAAACTGTACAAAAAATGCTCCAGTTCTAAAAACGACTTGTGCTATTCGTATTCTATTAATAAAAAGTATATCTCCTTCATAAATCAATTTGTTGTTTTTGTCTTTTAAGCCTGTACTGAAACCTATAATATGATTAGTACGGGCTTCTTGAAAACCATCTGCCATTTGAAGTTTGCGCATCAATATTCCATCTGGAGGCAAATAACAAAAATCATCTTCCCAGGCATTCTTGTTGATACACCATATTCTATATTTAAATCTATCTTGCATCTTCTACTCCCATAATTTTGCGGACTTCATTGTAAAAGTCTTTTTTTCTGTCATTATTCCCAATCACTTTATATAAAAAAACTACATCACTTATAACTTCCTTTATTAATGTATTACGGTCTGTTTTGTAAAGTCGAGAACCACAAGCATATTCTAAAATTTTGAATTTATTTAATACGCATATCAACTCCACTATTCTACCGTCTATGATTGGTGGATAATCAGTTTCATAAACTTTATAATGCGGGCAATTGTCGCAAGGTATAGCATCATAAGGACAATCCGCTGGGTAATCGCACCCTTTGAAGTCTTTTTTAGGTATATCAAACGCTTCGTAGAATTCTTGCTCTATTGGTTTAGTCATTTTGTACCTCAAAATTTTCACAATATACTCTTACGGTCTTTACATCTTGTTTTTCAATAAAGTGCATTTTCTGATTGTTGCAATATGTATCATCATACCAGCTCGCATTTTTACATTTTGTACAATCGTGATATTTTGTATATCTACAACCGCCAAGAAAATAAGATTTGCCTTTTTCTGTAACATTTACAGTTATTGGCTCGTTTGTTTCTTCATCAATTATTACTTTACTCATCTTTTAGTACCTCGTTGATTGTGGTTTGAATGTCATAATTTATTCCTGCATATAATCCATTATTGCAAACTTCACCAATCGTCTCTAACGCTTGCTTGTAGCGATGATTTTCTTCATACAATTCGCAACCTTTGGGATTTAAAAACTCTGAACCACAATTAGGGCATTGCTTTAATATAGAGTTTTTCAGCTCCTCATTCTCCGCCTGCAAGCGTTTGTAATCATCATTTAATGCATTGATTATCTCGAGTCGCTCTTCTGCACTATTTTTGTGCTCTTTTGCTTCTTGTTCAGCAAAGATACATTTAAAAGTTAGGTCTTTGTTTTCCTGCTTTTCTCTTTGAAGTTGCTTGTAGAAACATTTTCGATTTTCTTTGCAATAAATTTTAATTATTTCTTTAGGCATTCTTAAATAATCAGTATGGCAACAATCACATAAACCTTCTGTATAAAATCCACACCCCGCAACATTTACGCCGTCTATTATTACTTCTTTATCGGTCATTATTCAAAACTCCCTTATTCTTAACTGCTTTATCCAAAAAATTAGACATTTCTTGAAAACATTTAGAACATAAAGTATAGTTATATTGTTTTTTATTTAAAATTGGCGTTTTTAAAGACAAAGTTCGTTGAAGTTTTAAGCATCCATTTATTTGATTTGTTATATCTTCTCCACATATATCACAATAATATTTTATCATTGTTCCTCGCTTTCAATTTTTTATTCACAATTCACAACACTTACAAATAGCCACATAGCAGCAAGTGTCTTTGTCATAAGTTAATCCTTGCACATCTATTGCAAAATATTTTTTGTCTAACTTTGACAATTCCAATTCTAAGGTTTCGGAATCTGGAACAGTTACAACTTTAAATTCAATTCTTTTAAATATCATCCTTCCAATATCTCCTTAACTTTGCTTTTATCAAGTTCGCCCGCATTCATAAGCTCGATTGTTAGCTGCGCGAGGGCTTGGGAGAAGTCTTCGTTATAAACTTCTATTGCTCCTTCTTCTGTTAGAGAAGATAAATTATTATGCGCACAGTGAAAGTCACTTGTATCATTTAACAGCTTAATAATCTCCAGTTGTTTTTCTGCGGTGAAGTCGGGATAAATAACCTTATCGCAACTAGTAGGATTGATAATTGGACAAGTTCCACAATAGAAACCTTCCTTTTTTAATTCTGCACAAACTGTTTTTGTATTTACCCCTGCCGTTTTCATCATGTCTTCTATGTAATTTATCATTAGTCTTTCTCGCTTTCAAATGGTTGTGCAGGTTCAAACTTTCCGCATACAAAATTCTGGTCAACAAGTGTTCCACCACAACCCAAATCACATTTTCCTTTTGTGAATAAAAAGTTTTGCATATAAATCCTCCACCATTTACAATTTAAACAAATTTTTTTATAATCAGTCATTATTCCTCCTCCGCCAAAGTCTTAAGTTTTATACACACATCAGCATTTCTTGCGGTAGCGCAATCGGGGTATTTTTTGATACCCTGTTTTAGCCATTGTTCGTGTTGAACTTCAGATTCACAAGTTACAGCAAAGCCAATTATAAGTAATGAGACAATAATGCCAATGACAGCATTTCCTAATAATTCTCTATCCATTATGATTCCTCTCTTTCAAGTTCTACAATCTTTTTTGCTATTTCATACACAACATTTACAGTTACGGAGTTGCCTGCGATTTTATATAGTTGTGCATCGGAAATATTTTCACTTCCTTTATAAAAAATTTCATCGGCAAAACCCTGCAGCCTAAAACATTCAAGCGGAGTTAAACGTCTTATTGAAGCATTTTGGATTAGTTTACAACCGTTTCTCGGTGCTGAATTTCTAAATGTTTCTCTTATGGTTGGTGCAATATTATCTTTGCAAATATTACCATTGTAATCGTCAATCAATAGATTATTATATTCCCATTGATTTTTGGTTATTGTCGGGCATACATCTTTTAAACCGCCTGAATTATTCCCACGTGCAAGTTGATAAATAACAGGTTGTCCGCTACCATCTTCTCTTGCTCGTGCCAGAATACAAGGACATGTATTATCAGATATTTTTTTGAAGCCTCTACCATCTTTATGGGTGCAAAGAGTGCCTATTTGTAAAAAATTACCTCCCCAATTAGCATAATCTCTGGCTTTTAATGTTGAAGCAAGGTTGTATACTTCTTCTTGATTCGTTCTGGCTTCAGAATGAAATCCATTTGTTTGCCCGATAGGAAATATTTTTCCGATACCGTACTCTCTAGGATATCCGACAATGAATACTCTCTCCCTGTTTTGTGGTACTCCGAAGTGTTTAGAATTAAGTACCCCCCATTCAATAGAGTAAATCCCAATGTCGGAGAGAATTTTAAGTATTGTTTGGAAAGTTTTTCCACCGTCATGATTAAGTAAGCCTTTAACGTTTTCGAGTATAAAATATCTCGGTCTTTTGTCCCTGAGAATCCGTGCGACTTCAAAAAACATTGTGCCTCTAGTGTCGTTAAATCCTTGTCTTTTTCCTGCAATTGAGAAAGCTTGGCAAGGAAATCCTGCAAGCAAAACGTCGAAATCAGGCAACTCTCCTGTATTAATTTTTGTTGCATCATTGTAGTATAGTTCTCCTTCTGTGTTAAAAGCTTGGCTGTAAAACTTTTCAGCCCATTTGTCTATCTCACAATGAGCTACTATATCCATTCCTGCGTTTTCAGCTCCCTGACGGAATCCACCACCACCTGAAAAGAGGTCAAATGCTTT
>CAYUQM010000071.1:0-4605 GCA_964446855.1 uncultured Muribaculaceae bacterium | reverse complement strand
TAGTGAGAAAAGAATGAATGAAGCTCGTGCCGCTAGTGAGAAAAGAATGAACGAGGCTGCCGGAAAAATTAATGAAGCATGGGATAACTTAAATGATTACTCCAAGGCTTTGGATAACAAATGGGAGGAATATACAACTGAACCTATGGAAGAATTGCCTCCTGAGATTGATATGTCAAAGATAAAAGCTTCTCCTGAAGATGAAGATGGAACTCTGGTTGAAGTAAAATTAAATACACTGCCGCAGGAATATATCACAGGGCCAAAAGAAGGAGAAAATCCTCAATATGACGCAATTGTCAAAGGCAATGCTAATCCTGATGACGGCAGAGAAATTGTTCAAATGAAAACTCCTGAAAAAGCTCCTGTTACAGGCCCAAAAGAAGGTGAAAATCCTCAATATGATGCAATTGTCAAAGGCAATGCTAATCCTGATGACGGCAGAGAAATTGTTCAAATGAAAACTCCTGAAAAAGCTCCTGTTACAGGACCAAAAGAGGGTGAAAACCCTCAATATGACGCAATTGTCAAAGCCGGAACCTCTAAACCAAATCCACTTAAGGATCAGCCCATGATTAGTCGCCAAGGGATTTCTGGTAAATATATTATTACTGAATCTAAAAATGAACTTGGATTTGATGCAAGAAGTAATTTTAGATTTGGGATGAACCATGAAGCTAATAAATTTTTCGGCAAAGCAAGTCTAATTGCAATGGATAAGAAAGATCAAATTACGCGAGGCGCAGATGGTTCATATTCTTTCCGCGGTATAAATGCCAAAACTCATCGTCAATTTCAGCAGAAATTAATCACGATAAGTCAAAAAATTTCAGGTAATAATGCTATATACAATGATTTATTATCTAAACAGAAGTCAGGGATAGAACTGACCGAGCCTGAACAGAATTTTATAAAATACCATTTGCAAAACCTTGAAAAATATGGCTTAGGTGTTGACGCAAACGGCAACTTGATAGATAAGATGAAATAAAATAAATCCCGAATTAGTAATTACTAATTCGGGATTTTTGTTATGTGTCTTGTCGGTTTGACCTACATCATGCCGCCCATACCGCCCATGCCCGGCATTTGAGGCATAGCTGCAGGTTTTTCTTCAGGAATATCAACAACAGCTGCTTCTGTAGTTAATAGCATTGAACCTACGGATGCAGCATTTACCAATGCTGAACGAGTTACCTTAGCAGGGTCAACAATACCTGATTTAATCATATCAACATATTGGTCATCCAAAGCGTCGTAGCCGTATGCACCTTCGTGAGAAAGAACCGTATCAACAACAACATCAGCTTTAGCACCAGCGTTGCGAGCAATAGCTCTCAAAGGCACATCAAGAGCGGATGTTAAAATTTTGAACCCGATTTTTTCGTCATCAGATGAGAAAGTTAAGGTTTCAAGTTGTTTCAAAAGTTCTTGTTGAACTCTGATAAGAGCAACACCACCGCCAGGAACGATACCTTCTTCGTTAGCAGCTCTTGTTGCATTCAAAGCGTCTTCAATTCTCAATTTTCTTTCTTTAAGTTCAACTTCTGATGCAGCACCAACTTCAATAACGGCAACTCCGCCTGAAAGTTTTGCAACACGTTCTTGCAGTTTTTCTTTATCGTATTCGGAATCAGAAGCTTCTATTTGACGTTTGATTAAACGAACTCTTTCTTGTACGGCAGTTTTTGTTTCATCGCCGACAACGATAGTAGTTTCATCTTTTGTAACTGTAACACGTTTTGCTTTACCCATCATTTGAGTAGTAACGTTTTCTAATTTGATACCGAGTTCTTCGGTAAACATTTCGCCGCCTGTAAGGATTGCGATATCTTCAAGCATAGCTTTTCTTCTGTCGCCAAATCCGGGAGCTTTAACCGCAACTGCTCTTAAAACTTTTCTCATAGTGTTAACAACGAGAGTTGCAAGAGCTTCGCCTTCAACGTCTTCTGCGATTAGCAATAATGATCTTCCATCACGAGCAACCTGTTCAAGAACAGGAACAAGGTCAGAAATTAAGTTGATTTTTTTGTTAACGCAAAGGACGTAAGCATCTTCAAGAACAGCTTCCATTCTTTCAGCGTCTGTTACAAAGTAAGGTGACAAATAGCCTTTGTCAAATTGCATACCTTCAACAACTTTTAAGTTTGTGCCGAAAGATTTTGATTCTTCAACAGTAATTACGCCTTCAGCACCAACTTTGTCCATAGCTTCTGCAATAAGTTCACCGATTTCTTTGTTGTTACCTGCAGAAATTGCTGCAACTTGTGCGATTTCTTCTTTTGTATTTACGGGTTTTGACATGTCTTTAACTTTTTTCACAGAAAGTTCAACTGCTTTATCAATACCGCGTTTCATAGACATCGGATTAGCTCCTGCTGTAAGGTTTTTCAAGCCTTCTCTAACGATTGCTTGAGCCAAAACAGAAGCGGTAGTTGTACCGTCACCTGCAACATCATTTGTCTTTGATGAAACTTCTTTTAATAATTGGGCCCCTGCGTTTTCCAACCCGTCAGCCAATTCAATTTCTTTTGCGATAGTTACACCGTCATTAACGATTTGTGGTGCTCCGAATTTTTTTTCTAAAATAACGTTTCTGCCTTTAGGGCCGAGAGTAACTTTTACTGCATCGGCAACGGCATCAATCCCTTTAAGAAGCGATTTTCTTGCTTCTTCATCAAAAACTATACGTTTTGCCATTTTTATTTCTCCTTTTTAATATATTGACATTTAAAATGCATGTCCTCCCCTTGTGGGAGGACCGAAATCTTTGATTTCGAGGAGGGGTTTTATTCAATTACTGCTAATGCATCTTTAATTGATAGAATTTTGTATTCTACACCATCCATTTTAATATCTGTTCCGGCATATTTAGCATAAAGAACAGTATCACCCACTTTAACATCGAGTGGTTCTCTTTCCCCTTTTTCATTCATTTTGCCTAACCCTACAGCAACAATTTCCCCTTTTTGAGGTTTTTCTTTAGCACTGTCAGGAATAAAGATTCCGCCTGAAGTTTGTTCTGTATCTTCAATAACTTTAACAACAATTCTGTCGCCTAATGGTTTTAACATATTAATTCTCCTTATTTAATATTTACATATATATTTATATAATAAATTTGTTTATTTTTTAAATTCCTTAATGAAAAATTAAGATTTAATGGTCTTAATAAGTGTAACAAATTGTAAAGTGTAATTTATATACTGTCAATTGTTTAACAATAATAATAATTGTCTTTATATAATTATGATATAAAAATGAGAGGTATAATTATGTATTATGGTGATCTTGGTAATGTTTCAGGTGCCAGAGCTCCTTTTCAACCTGTGCAAACTACAATTAAATCTAACGGTGGCGAAATTAAGGAAACAACCGGAGAGACGCAGGCTAAGCCAAGTACTAATGAGTTATGGAATGAGTGTGACGTAACATTTGATAACTCAAGAGAAATTGTAAATATAAAAGCGCAGGATTCAGATGGTAAAAATTTAACTAATCAAGAGATCAAAGCTTCTGTTGATAATTTAAAACCGGGTGAACAATTTACATACTACAATAATTCTAACATTTCAGGCAAAAACTCCTCTTTGGCTGTAGTATGGACCAGAAATGAGGATAATACCTTAACCAGAACAGAACAGTTATTTACTGAAGTTCCGGAAAATTATGACGGTAAAACAACCTTGACGACCAATTATGCATCTGACGGAAAAACTAAATTGTCGGAAGAAAGAACAAATGTGATAGGTAATACCCGTTATATTTCAACCGAAAATTATGAAAAAGGTAAGCGAAGCAGTATTGTAACAAATTTTGCAGATGCTGTTGAAAATGTTGAGAATGCTTCTGCAACATCAAGTTCTCAATGTATTAAATACCTTAAAGATAATGCCGGTCAGTTCAAGTCTAACGTGTTTAATGACTCAAACGGGAATGTTTTGTTAACTTTTAAGGATGGTAAATTTTATAATGCAAAAGGCGCTGAAATAGATGAGAACAATGCCTCTGCAATTCTTGAAAACGCACGTAATAAAAACATGTTGGGTAATCTTGTTCAAACCTATCCAAAACAAAATCTTTTTGAGGGATTGTGGTAAAGTTTTAAAATAAAATATCAGGCGTGCAAGTTTAATTTTGTTTAGAATAATATTTTTTATAATTCGTCTGCTAAAAGGATGGTATAAAACCCTTGTGGCAGAATGCTTTTGTATTATTGTCAACTTTTGATAAGAAGTGTATTTTAGTCAAATTTGATTACGAATACTAGAAAGTTTTATTGTGTAAAGAATTGTAAAAACAATTTTACAATGGCTAAAAATTCGGTCATACTCTTAGATAGGATAGGATAGGATAGGATGGGGTGGGGGGACTTTACTTATAAATATTATTATCATAGAATTTTTATGTAGAAATTTAAAGGAGGAAAATGTTTATGTCTACAGCATTAGAGAGTTTAGAATCAGGAACTTATGACAAAGATGGATTAAAATTTGATTATCAAGAAAATGCAGATGGTTCATGGACTATTTCTAACAGTTCAGACTCTAATTTGAACGGTACGTGGATTGAAGATCCAAATGGATCACTTGAGCTTGATGGAAG
>CAYUQM010000070.1:0-4645 GCA_964446855.1 uncultured Muribaculaceae bacterium | reverse complement strand
CTTACAGGGTTGCAAACTTTAACGGCGTTTTCGTCATCGTAGGAGATAAGGTACTTATCCAAAAGCGGTTTGCCGATTAAAGATGTTGTTACAACTTCGTTCAAACCTGCTGAAAGCATAAGGTTATGAACCTTTTTGATAACTTTTTCTTCCAAAGAAATTACAGGAGTCTGCATTTTCTCAGGAAGTGTTGTTGTAATTTTATCGTACCCGTTAATGCGTGCAATTTCTTCGATTAAATCTATTTCGCGGGTTACGTCGTAAGCGCGGAAAGAAGGTACCAGAAATTTTGCAGCAGCAACGTTTCCGCCCAGTTTTTTGAACCCGAGATTAATCAGAATAGAATCACATCTTTCAGGCGCAATTTCTGTACCTAAAATTCTTTTAACTTGAGCATAACGAAGGGTAATTTCAATCGGGTCAAGTTTATTTTCACCTGTTTCGACAATACCTTCTATTTCTGCATCAGCAAGTTCAACAAGCAATTGCATAGCACGCATTAATGCAGGCTTAACGGCTTCGATATCAACTCCGCGTTCAAATCTTGCGCAAGCTTCGCTTCTGTAGCCTACACTTCTTGAGCTTTTTCTGTTTGAAGTTGGTGTGAAGTATGCTGCTTCAAGAGCAATAGCGGTTGTTTTGTCGTCGATTTCAGAGTTAAATCCGCCAAATACACCGCCTAAACAAACCGCTTTGTCTTTTGTCGCAATAACTACGGTATCAGTTGTTAATTTGCGTTCAACTTCGTCCAACGTTACAAGAGTTTCGCCGTCTTTAGCACGTCTTACGCAAAGGTATCCGTCTAATTTGTTCAAATCGAACGCGTGGAGCGGAATACCGTATTCAAGTAAAACATAGTTTGTAATATCTACAACGTTATTGATTGCGCGAATACCTGAGGCAAGAAGTCTTTTCTGCATCCAATCAGGCGACGGCTTAATTTTGATGTTTTTCAAAATTCCGAGTGAATAATATTTACAAACATCTTTATCAATAATTTCAACTTTAAATTTGTCGGTTGACATGTCGCGTGTTGCTTCAAGCGGAGAGAATTTTAAAGCAGTATTAAATAATGAGCTTAATTCTCTGGCAACCCCGATAACAGACATCTGATCACCTCTGTTTGTAGTCGGGGCAACATCAATAACAGTGTCTTTTTCAAATCCGAGAACATCTTCAACTTTTTCGCCCAATTTTACATCAGGGAAAAGCCTGTTTAAGATGAGGATTCCGTCTTCTTCCTGATAATTTCTTTCGGAAACTCCGAGCTCATCAGCAGAGCAGAGCATTCCTTGAGATTCCACCCCGCGGATTACTGCAGGAGTAAGGGTGAACATTTCTCCTGTTTTTCTGTCCAGAACCTGACTACCAACAGAAGCGTAGGGAACAACTTGTCCTTCTTTAATATTTTGTGCTCCGCAAACAACGGTTTTCATTTCTGAACCCGTATTAACGGTTACTAAATGCAGCCTGTCAGAATTCGGATGGTTATCGATTTTTTCTATTTTTACTGTAATTATATTTGTAAATTTCGGTTTAACCTCTTCAACAGATTCAACTTCCAATCCACTCATAGTAAGCTCGTGAGCCAGTTGTGCGTCTTCAATATTTGATAAATCCACAAATTCGTTTAACCAATTAACTGATACTTGCATTTAATACTTCCCTCTTTCAATTATAACTATGAATAAATGGTATAACAAAAAGAATTTATTTACAAATTAAAAAAGTATTTTATTACTTTTTATGTGATATACATACTTATTATTTCTAATTTATTCGGTTATGCAAAATTTATTTTGTGATAGAATAAAAATAAAGAAAGAGGGTTTAATATGTTATTACACACAATAACTGAAGTGAGAGAACAGATAAAGCTTTGGAAAAAGGAAGGCCTGACTGTCGGTTTGGTTCCGACTATGGGTGCTCTTCATCAAGGACATAGAAGTCTAATAGAGAAAAGTGTTAAAAAATGTGATAAAACAGTCGTGTCTGTGTTTGTAAATCCTATACAGTTTTGTCCTGGTGAGGATTTTGACAAATATCCAAGGACACTTAAAGAAGATGAAATCCTGTGTAATGAAGCCGGTGTTGATGTGGTGTTCGCGCCAAGTCCGAAAGAAATGTACGGCGAAGGGCATATTCTATCTGGTGATTTCTTAACCTATGTTATTCCCCCTTATTTTTATACCGATAGGTTGTGCGGAAAGTCCAGAGTGGGTCATTTCGATGGTGTTTGCACAGTTGTTAATAAGTTGTTTAATATAGTACAGCCTGATTTTGCATTTTTTGGTAAGAAGGATATGCAGCAATTAATAATTCTTAAAAAAATGGTTAATGATTTGAATATACCGGTTGAGATTGTTCCTTGTCCTATTGTTAGAGAAGAGAGTGGTTTGGCGTTAAGTTCAAGAAATAAATATTTGTCTGATACAGGTAAAGCAGAAGCGTTAGTTTTGAGTAAGATTTTACTTAATGTGAAAACATGTTATAATAAAGGAATAAATGACGCTAAATCATTAGGTGAAACAGCGTATGCGTTTCTTAATGATAATCACTCTTTAGAGTATCTGGAATTTAGAGATAGATATACTCTTGAAGAAAAAAGTAAAGTCGACAATAATACGATTGTTTTTATCGCGTTAAAAGTTGAAAATGTAAGGTTGATAGATAATATTGAACTGGAAGGATAAGAGTTAATGAATAAAATAAAAAATTTAAGGTACTTAAGAATATTATGTACATTTTTGTCAAACTTAATGATGGTATCGCAAATAATTCTTATAGTGTTGATGTTGTTACTTTCTGTACATGCTTTTTTTCAATTGTTACACAATACTTCATTTGATTTTATGGTACCGGCTGCCGATTGGGCTAGAAGTGTGGTAAAACTTATTTTTGCTGATACTATTAAAGCTTCTCGGGAAGATATTGATGGTGAAATTGTCGTATTTCTTGTAATGAATCTGATTATTGTTTTTATACTTGCCCAATTAAAAGTGGCCTTCAAGAGGTATGGGGAAGAGCTTGATAAAAAAATTGTCGAAGAAAAAGCTAAAGAGGAAGTAGCGTTTAATCAAGGTTTGAAAGACGAGCTTCAACGAAATATTGCATCATATAATAGTTATATGATAGGGTTTAGGATGAAAGCAACTTCTCTTGTTGCTGATTCTATGCAAATATACGGTGCGGAAGAGATAGATTCCGAAGCTGTTGAAGCTGAGGTTATGGCTAAATTTATTGCAGTAGTTCGTACTTTGCCAAGCGTAAATATATCTAAAGAAGATAATATTTTGGTTATAACATCAAATAAGTTTGAAACTGTGGATGTCACGATTAGTACTATACAGGATACTATTGCTCAATTAAAGAAAGAGTTTCGATCAAAGAAAATAGTCGTGAAAACCAGACTGGCTATAGATGCATATAAGGCACTGACACCACCTAAAAAAGTTTTTGGATTGGTTAAGCCTCTTTTGTCATTAAACTCAGGTAGCGATGTATTGTGTTATGGGAATTTTAATAACCGTTATTCCTTATTGAAAACTCAGCACTATGAAGTTTATATAAAAGGAAAGTATGATATCGGTAATTCTGAAGAGACGATTTGGTCGTTGGTAAAGAAAGTTTAAGAAAAGGGTTGATTTTTTTCTGTGCCTTTGATACTATTAGCCTGTAGACCGCAGACAATTAGTTGTGGTTGAACAAAGGGGGCTGAGCATAAGTTTGCCCAAGTTCCCCAAGGTTCTTCACATTAAATGCATAGGCAGCTAATCGAGGTTACACAAGTCGAAATTATAAATTTATGCGTGTGTAATTTTTTGCGGTTCCGAATTGGAGAATTGCAAAATTTTTTATTTTCGGACACACAAAAGGTCGATAACGCGGGACTGTTTCCCGTAAGAGTTACATCAAAGGAGCAAAAATGGCAACAAAAGCATTTAAATCAGAAAAAATAGATGCAATTAAGGCAAAAATTGAAAAGGCTCAAGTGGCTGTTGTTACAGAATATAAGGGCTACACTGTAGAAGAAATCACTAAATTAAGACGTGAACTTCAAAAAGAAGAAGGCGACTACATGGTAACCAAAAATACTTTGACAAAAGTTGCTGTTAAGGGTACTGAATACGAAGCTTTAGCTGACTTGATGAAGGGACCTATCGCTATTGCGTTTGGTTTTGGTGATCAAGTTAGTCCTGCTAAAGTTGTATCTAATTTCATTAAAACATCTAAAAAAGGTGAAATCCTGGGTGCAGTGTTGGATGGCAAATTGTTATCTGCTGATGAAGCTAAAGCGTTAGCAAATCTTCCTTCAAAAGAAGAACTTTATGCGAAAATGCTTGGTTCTATCAATTCACCTGCTACTGGTATTACACTTGGTATCAACGCAGTTATGGCTTCTCTTACTAGAGCTATGGCAGCTGTTAGGGACCAAAAAGAAGCTGCTTAACGGGAAGGCTTTAGCTTAAACCGTAGGCGCATTAAATGTTGGCGCAGTGAGAAGCGCAAACACAAATTAAGTACAAATTACATTAAAATTTAAAAGGAGAAAAATAATGAGTAACGTAGAAACTATTTTAGAATCAATTGAAAAATTGACTTTGTTAGAAGCAGCTGAATTAGTAAAAGCTATGGAAGAAAAATT
>CAYUQM010000069.1:0-5451 GCA_964446855.1 uncultured Muribaculaceae bacterium | reverse complement strand
AAAAACTTCGGTATCGCAGTTATTCCTGAAGGTTTAATCGAATTTATTCCTGAAATGGGTTCAATGATTTCTAACTTGAACGATATTATGGCATCATTAGAACCTGATTCAAGCTTTGTAAATGCTTCATCTTCTGAAAAATTCAGCATTGTTGAAAGCAAACTTGATTCAGAAAACGCAAAAGTTTACAGCTCACTTCCTGCTCTTATCAAAGAACAGTTGTTAGCTGACAGAGATCCGCACGGTAATGTTCAGGTTTCTAAAATCGAAACTGAAAAATTGTTAATTGAAATGATTTCTGCAAGATTGGGCGAATTGAAAGCTCAAGGAAGCTACTCAGGTAAATTCTCAGCTCAATCACACTTCTTCGGATATGAAGGCAGATGTGCATTCCCTTCAAACTTCGATGCTGATTACTGCTACTCATTGGGTTACAATGCATTTGCGTTAATCAACAACGGCTTGACTGGTTACTTGTCATCAGTAAGAAACTTGACTGCACCTGCAAGTGAATGGATTGCAGGAGGGGTTCCTCTTACAATGATGATGAATATGGAAAAACGTCACGGCGAAATGAAACCGGTTATCCAAAAGGCTCTTGTTAAGCTTGACGGGCCTGTATTCAAACAGTTAGAAAGCCACAGAGAAGAATGGGCAATGAATGACAGATATTTATTCCCTGGTGCTATTCAATACTTCGGACCTTCTTGTGTTTGTGATGTTACAACTTGTACATTACAACTTGAAAGAGCTAAAGAATTGGTTAACGCATAGTTCTCAAGCTAAGTTAAATAAAAACCGCCTTTTAACAAAGGCGGTTTTTTTATATTGTTAAAACTTTTTTAGTTTGGCGTAAGAAGCATCCATGGCTTTTTTACCCTGTTTTCCAAAGTCTATTGTATACATTGTGCTTTCGCCGACAGGAATAACTTCTAAGATATGTCCTATGCCGAGTTTATCATGGAAGACTCTTTCTCCGACCGCAAAAACATCGGTTATACCGCTGTTTGCTGTTCCTTCAAGACGGCGGTCTCTTTCTTCTTCATCGTGAGCTTTTTGAACATCGAATTTGCGCTTTTCTTCCAGCATACGTTTAATTGCGTTGTCTTTGAAGAACTCTTTTACTTTTTCTTCATCGCGCATTTTGTTTTCTTTGGATTTAACGAGAATTGTTCTTGAAGGTGTTCTTGTCGGCTGGGAGGTTGTTGTTGAGCGTTTTTGAGGAGCAACGAACCCTTTTCCGAACCCTGTTGAAGGTTTTACGTAACCGTAGCTGTCAGATTGTGCCGCAGAGTATGAGTAATCTGATTTTCCGGTTTTGGCTTTGGAAACGGCGTTCCTAAACGTTGAAGAATCTGAAGTTGAACCTTCAAATGACATTTTATTCATCAATTGGTGCGGAATTTCTTCAATAAACCTTGACGGATTATAATACTTGTATTCACCCCACATTTGACGGCGTTTTGCGGATGTCAGGTATAATTTTTCTTCCGCACGAGTTACTCCTACGTACATCAAGCGGCGTTCTTCTTCCATTTCTGACGGTACGTTAAAGGTTCTTTGGTGCGGGAAAACCCCTTCGTCCATGCCGGCAAGGAATACGATTGGAAATTCCAAGCCTTTTGCAGCGTGGAGGGTCATTAAGGTAACGTTGTTTGCAATGTTATCCATGCTGTCGATGTCTGATACAAGTGAAACTTGTGTCAAAAATTCGCCTAAGATATTGTTATCGTCCTCTGCGACAAACTCTTCCGCAACGTTTACAAGTTCCTGTAAGTTTTCGATATCCGCTTCACTTTCAGGTGTGTTTTGCAATTGAAGTTCTGCTAAGTATCCGCTTTTTTCGATAACAAGGGTTACAAATTCTCTTAAATTGTAATTTGGCAGTGCTTCCCTGAATTTTCTGATAAGTTCTGCAAATTCGGTAAGTTTTGCTTTTGTGCGGGAAGGGATTTCATCATCTTCCTGAATTCTTTTTACGGCTTCAAAAAGGCTGATGTCTTCTCTATCCGCAAATTCCTGTAATCTTTTAACCGTGGTATCGCCGATTGAACGTTTCGGAACGTTTACGATACGTTTGAAACTCTGCGAGTCATCAGGGTTAAAAATTAATTTCAAGTATGCGATAATATCTTTAATTTCTTTACGGTCGTAGAACTTTAGTCCGCCGTATATTCTGTACGGGATACCTGCAGCCATACAAGCTTCTTCCAAGGCACGTGATTGAGAGTTTGTACGGTAAAGGATTGCGTATTGGTTGTAATTTCCGCCCCCGTCCTGTTTGATTTTGCTTGCAATAAAGTTAGCTTCATCGGATTCGTCCTGTGCTTCAAAATAGTCTATGAGTTCGCCTTCGCCTTTGTTTGAATAAAGAACTTTGTCAACACGTTCAGTGTTGTTTTCAATAATTGCGTTTGCAACATTCAAAATATTTGCTGTTGAGCGGTAGTTTTGTTCCAGCTTGATTAGTTTTGTGTTTTTGAAATCCTTCTGGAAGTTCATAATGATTGTGTAATCTGCACCACGCCAGCTGTAAATAGATTGGTCAACGTCACCTACAACGCATAACGAACGTTCTTCGGGAATATCGGCAGAACAGTTCGTATAGAGCATATTAACGAGCTTATATTGTGCAAGGTTTGTATCTTGGTACTCGTCGACCATAATATGTTGAAATCTGTCGTAGTATTCTTGTCTTACCTGAGCATTTTGCTCCATAAGCTTTACGGTAAGCATAAGCATGTCGTCAAAGTCAATTGCGTTATTATTGTTTAAAGTATTTTCATACTCTTCAAAAATTTGAGCAATTTTTTGTGACTTAAAATCTCTTGCAAATGTTGCAAAAGTATATGCGTCCTGCATTTTGTTCTTAGCGTTGGAAATAACGGCTTTAACCAGTTTCGGCTGGTAAACTTTATCGTCAATGTTTAGTTTTTTAATAGCCTGTTTGATTACGGCGTTAGTGTCTGTGTCGTCATAAATAGTGAAGTTTTTATCGAGCTTTTTGCCTGATTGGAAACTGTAATTTTCGATATTTTCTCTCAGAATTCTTCCGCAAATCCCGTGGAAAGTTCCGACCCACATATATTTTACGGTTTCTTCTCCCAACATATTTCCAAGACGCACTTTCATCTCTTTAGCAGCCTTATTCGTAAATGTCACGGCGAGAATGTTTCTTGGTCTTACGCCGTTTTTGATGAGGTAAGCAATTCTTGAGGTAAGTACTTTTGTCTTTCCGCTCCCTGCGCCGGCTAATATTAAAAGCGGACCTTTAGTTGTTTGAACAGCTTCTTTCTGTTCTTTATTAAGATTTTCCAATATATTTTCCATATACCCTATTCCCAAAATTAAAAATTTGTGTTATAATCAGCATAATCGAAAAAAATAATTATTGCAATGAGAAAGTAGGAAAAATGGTAGACGAAAATATTAAAATTGTAATGAATTCCGACGGACAAGACGAAAACCAACAGCCTTCAATAATGGTACCTATGGATGATATGGATATTGTAAAATCGGATTCACCGCATACGGTTGATGAACTTGCTCAGGAGCTTGCTACAATCAGACAATCTGCTAAAAAAATTGCAATTATCGGAAGCCGTAACCTTCCTATTACCCATCAACAAATGATTGAAACACTTTCTACCGCTCTTGTTATGCAAGGTAATACGATTATTACATCAGGTGGTTCTTCAGGTACTAACGCTGCTGCTATCCGCGGGGCTATGAAGGCTGCTCCTGATAAACTAAGAGTTATTCTTCCGCAAACTATCGGTCAGCAGCCGAGTGATGTTCAAGACCAGCTTATCGGGGTTCCGAATATTGTTGAACACTCTGACAGAGCTATGATGACTCTTGCTGATGCCTCCAGAGTTTGTAACAGAGAAATTATTGACGAATGTAACCAGTTGATTTGTTTCTTGTCTCATACGAGTAAGACCCTTCATAATGCGGTTCAATATGCTGAAGAAGGTCACAAGGTTATTACTGTATTTTATTTAGATTAGTCAAGGTTAATATTTAAGAGATTCTTCGCACTCCGTCATTCTGAGGGCTTTAGCCCGAAGAATCTCTGCTCAGTGTGACTCGTGTAAAATTATGAACGAATTGTTAAAAAAACTTACGGGTAAGAATAAGAACGATTACGAAGCTGTAGCAAAACTTCTTGTTGATACTCCGGATATAAAACTCTTTAAAGAGCTTGTTGAACAGGAAAATTTCCTATTTGATTTTGTGAAGCAAAATGTTGCTCAAAGAATTCACAAAGCTTGTAATGAAAATAATTATAGAAAATTGCTGCAGTTTTTTAAATATTATTCACCGTCTTATGACGATGCGATTGTATCGGCGCTTGCGAAATATGCCGATGAAGATTTAACCGACGAAATTCTCGAACTCTTTGAAACCGGAGATGAAAACGAAAAATGCTATTGTGCGAAGTATTTTTCATATATCCAAGATTTGCTTGCGGTTGAATTGCTCAGAGAAAATTCATACACGGAAAACGACAGCCTGAATGCAAATTGTGCCGCAACTCTCGGGATTTTGCAGGATGAAGTTTCGTATAATGCAGCGTTAGAAAAATTGCACAGTGAAGATGAGTTTGAAAAGCTTGCTGCCGTTAAGTTCCTTGTGGTTTACGGAAATCGTGATGCTTTGCCTGAAATTATCCAAACAATGAAAACCTCCACTATGTCAGAAAATATTGCAGGATATATTCCATATCTTGTAGGATTGTCCGAGTTAATTGACCGTGATTATGAAGGCGGAATGCTTGTTTTAAACAATATAATTAATGGTTTGGGAGAAATTCTCGGGTTGTATGAGGTTCTGAATTTTAACTTATATCTTATTTTTGAGAATATAATTTATGCCGAACAAAACAGCATATCCGCGACAGTGCTTTTGAATGCGGAAGATAAGTTTAACACCTTGACGGAGAATGACGAATACCTTTTTGATGAAGACAAAACAACTCAGTCCGAGATTAAGGATATCAAAAAACTTCTTCACAATATCAACAAAAAACAATTAAAAACTCTTATGTCAGCGGAATTGCGCGGAGACAGTCCTTTTGTTTATACCGCTCTTGATTTCACGGATAATGAAGAGGCAATTCGTGAGCTTCTCAGATGTGATAATCAAACAGTTATTTTAAAAACAGTCGAAACATTAAAAAGGCTTAATTTATTGGATAATACTGCGAAGACCGTTGCCTTGTTAAAAATTACCGATGAGAATATTAAATCTGTAATCAGAGCTTTGTAGAATTTACATAATCTATATTATGCGAACCTCTCGTATCAATATACCAGCGTTTCACATCGCTTTGACCAAATAGATGTACGTATTGTGCTGACGCACACGCTCGGCAGTAGCCCCCACCCTAACCCTCCCCCATTGGGGAGGGAATAGCTTCTCCCCTCGGGGGAGATTGAGAGGGGGCTA
>CAYUQM010000068.1:0-5714 GCA_964446855.1 uncultured Muribaculaceae bacterium | reverse complement strand
AGAAAAACATGGGCTTGATGAGTATGTCTTACGGTTATGTTTACGTAGCATCAGTTGCATTGGGTGCTGATAGAGGTCAAACTCTTAAAGCGTTCCAAGAAGCTGAAGCTTACAACGGACCGTCAATTATCTTCGCATACGCTCCATGTATCGCGCACGGTATCGATATGAGTAAAACTCAAACCGAACAAAAACGTGCTGTTGAAGCCGGATACTTCCCGCTTTACAGATACAATCCTGCTAATGAACAACCGTTCACTTGGGATGCAAAAGAACCTAAAGGAAGCTACCAAGACTTTATCAGAAGCGAAGGTCGTTATAAGTCATTGCTTAAAACTAACCCTGAAGCTGCTGAAGCTTTATACACTCAAGCAGAAGAAGATGCTGCTAAACGTATGAATGTATACAAAGCGGTTGGTGAGTTAATGAAATAATAATTTCATTTTATATAAAGGCGGTACTTGCATTTTGTAAGTACCGTTTTTTCTTTACAATATATGAAAATATGTTATACTAAAATAGTTGACATGAAAGGAGAACGTATGAAAAAGTCAAGTATAGCAAGCATTCTGCGGGGGGGGGGGGTACTCTATCTAAGGTAGGAGAAGCTTTTAGGGGATTTACATTAGCGGAAGTGCTTATAACATTGGGTATAATAGGAGTAGTTGCAGCGATGACGTTACCGACCTTGTTGAGCAATGTACAGGAGAAGGTGCTGGAGAGTCAGGTAAAGAAGTCAGCAACGATAGCGGCGAACGGCTACAAGTTGATGTTAGCGCATTACGAAGCGTTTAATGTAGCGAACTTACCATTTATGGCGACTTGCGGAGATTTAGAATGTGTATCAAGAGAGCACAAGGAAGTGTTTAACATAACGAAAGACATTACGAGCGGATTAAGCGCGGACGTACTGCCTAATCAGTATTCGATAAAGGGAGAAAGTGAGCCATCACCTTTTAGTTGGAGTGACGTGCCGTATATATTTATGACTGGCGATGGCTTTGTATATGGTGTAACGCCGGATGAAAACCGAATTTCATTTGACGTAGTGGTGGATGTAAACGGAAAACAGAACCCGAATATTGCAGTAAAGGACTTGAGGAAGTACCGTTTCAGCGGTGAAGGCGGACAGTTGTTTGACGTGAGCGAGGAGCTGGCTCAGGTGTCACAGTGCAGCTTGGATAATATAGGTGATTGTACGACTAAGGCTGCGTGTGAATCTTTGCAAGCAGATTGCTGGGGTGATGGAAATGTGACTTCCGCGAGATGGGATGACGGTTGGAATCAGTGTATGCACCCTTGCTGGGAATAAAAAAATGACCGGCTTAACCGGTCATTTTTTATTTTAAACTTGTTTGAGTTCGTTAATTCTTGCTTGTGCGAGTCTATGCTGCTTGTCTTTAAGACTAAGATATGTATTGTTCATATCGGTAGCGGTATTTGCATAACCTCTGAGCGCGGCAAGACCTGCTGTTACCAGTGTTACATCAGGCGCCCACGCAACAACGGCTTTCCCTGCGTCTTTGATAGTTTCAGGGATCCTTTTCGAAATTGCATCACCCCAGCCTTGCATAAATTTTGGAGCTTTAACATATTTGTTAACGTGTTCAGCAACTTCTTCAACACCTCTGCCGGCTTTTGCAATAACTTCAGGCTTAATCATTCCGTAAAGCTTTGATGCGCCTCTCGGTAAATATGTTACAGCGGCAAATAATGCTCCAACCTGTGTTCCAAGTGCCAGTATCGGGTGGTTACGTCTAAATTCTTTAACATTATCAGATTTTTTTGTTATGGCATTGGTTGCCATACCAATAGCACTCGCAGTACCAATAAGCATAGCCCAGTATCCGCCTGCCTTAATCCCGTTAATTGCCTTTGCTGCAATACCGCTGACTTCCTTGCCAAACATGCTTGCCTTACCTTTAGTCAGTATACCTGCTGACAATGCTCCTACGATAGGAACTGCCGTAAATAATCTGTTAACATTTTTACGTCTTTGTTTATCTTTTTGCAGAGTTTTTAAATAAGCAATTGTACGAAGTTGATTGTCATTCCATGAGATAACTTCATCAATATTTTCCCTTTTACGGGCTCTGCCTGAAAATCCCTGAGCTGAGGATGAAATAGCTGATACTTGCATTTAGCACCTACACTTTCGTAAATTGATTATACAATATCAAAATATAAAAGTAAATTTTTTTGCTATTTTTTTTTATTTTTTTAAGAAATGTTTACATTGGTATATCTTTCCTATATTATTTAGAAATGAGAACTTTTTTGATACATACAATGGGCTGTAAATCTAATCAATTTGAAAGCTCGATTATAAAAGAAAATCTTGAACAAAACGGGCTTTTTGAGGTGAAAAAACTCGAAGAGGCTGATTTGTATGTGTTAAATTCCTGTACGGTTACTCACAAAAGTGATAATGAAGCATTATATCTGCTTAGAAATGCAAAACATAAAAAGCATGAAATTACGACTGTGTTAACGGGTTGTCTTGCTCAGATTGAAAAAGAAAACTTGTTAAAAAATGATTTTATTGATTTTGTAGTGGGTAACGATGAAAAATTAGAGTTGTTTAAGTATTTACAATCAGGTAAAAAGTGTAGTGCCGCAGATATTATGACATTGAGTGAATTTCATAAGGCGCATCTTGTTGATACAACAAAAACCCGTGCAAGTTTGAAAATCCAAGACGGCTGCGATAATCGCTGTTCTTATTGTATTATCCCGTTTGCAAGAGGAAAAAGCCGCAGTGCGGATAAAGATTTTATAATTTCTCAGATTAAAGATTTTGAGGAAAAAGGCTTCAAGGAAATTGTTTTTACAGGTATTCATATCGGTTTGTGGGGAAAAGAATTCGGGAAAACTTTTCTTGATTTGCTGAAAGCGGTTGAAAATGAAACCAATATCAAGCGTTACCGCTTGGGCTCGCTTTATCCTAACGAGATTAATGATGAGCTGCTGGAGTTTTTGGCGCGTTCAGAACGTTTCTGTCCGCATTTTCACCTTTCGCTTCAATCTGCCTGCAACAAGACTTTAAAATCAATGAACAGGCATTATACTGTTGAAGATTATCTCGAGTTAATTGAAAAAATTAATGAAAAGTTTACCCTGCCATTTATCGGAAGTGATGTTATTGCAGGGTTTGCGGGAGAGAGCGAAGAAGATTTTGAAACAACAAGGGCTAATCTTGAAAAATCAGGTTTGACGCAAATTCATACATTCCCTTATTCAAGACGTTCCGGTACTGTCGGCGCAGATGCTGATAACCAGGTTTCGGATGAAGAAAAAGTTCGTCGTGCAGATATTATAAAAGAGATTTCTAGAAATAAATACGAAGCTTTTATATCAAAAAATATCGGGGTTGAACACGATGTTTTAGTCGAAAAACGTGCGGATAAACATACAGGGCAGCTTAAAGGGGTTACAGGGAATTATCTGACTGTTTTGCTCAATTCTAAAGATTTAAATTTGACAAATTCATTGCAAAAAGTAATCATATCTGACTTAAAAGATGGAAAATTATACGGACAATTAAAGTTAAACTAAATAAAAATTTACATAGAGAGCTAAATTTTTTCGGGCGTGCTAACATGTTGTTATGACGAATAAACCTTATGTACCATTGCACCTTCACACGGAATACTCTTTACTTGACGGTGCTATAAGAATCAGCGATCTTGTTAATTTTGCAAAAGAAAACGGCATGCCTGCCGTTGCTATTACCGACCACGGCGTTATGTACGGTGATATGGAGCTTTATACCGAAGCAAAGGAAAACGGGATTAAGCCGATTTTGGGCTGTGAATTTTATGTGCATACAGGCGATATTACAGAGCGCGATAAGTCTAATAACCCTTGTTATCACCTTGTTTTGCTTGCGAAAAACAAGGCAGGTTATGCAAACCTGATTAAACTGGTTTCTACAGCATGGTGTAAAGGGCGTTATGTTCATCCCCGTATTAATTTTGAGATGATTAAAGAGCATTCGGAAGGCTTGATATGTCTTTCTGCCTGTCTCGGGGGTGAGGTTTTACAGAATATCTTAAAAGGAGATAAAGAAAAAGCTTATGCCGTTGCAAGGCAGTATAAAGAATTGTTTGGCGATGATTATTACATTGAGCTTCAAGACCACGGAATGGATGAGCAAAAAAGGACTAACCCTGAACTCATTCAGCTTGCAAAAGAACTTGATTTAAAGATGGTAATCACAAACGACTCTCACTATTTGCGCCGTGAAGATGCAGATATGCACGACACCTTGTTATGTATGCAGACAAACAGTGACAAGGATGACCCTAATCGTTTCCACTTCCCAAGTAACGAGTTTTACGTTAAAACTGCCGAACAGCTTAGGGATTCTTTTAAATGGATGGATTCTGAAACTTTCGATAAATGTATTGAAAATACGGTTGAAATTGCTGAAAAGTGTCACTTAACTCTTGAGCTCGGAAAAAGTCCGCTTCCTGAATATCAGGTTCCTTCAGGTCATACAATTGATTCTTATTTGGAACATCTTGTATATGAAGGTGCAAAAAAGCGTTACGGAGAGATTACTCCGGAACTGAAAGAACGTATTGATTACGAAATAGGCGTAATCGAGCAAATGGGTTTTGCTGCGTATTTCGTCATTACATGGGACTTTATCCACTATGCAAAAACTAACGGTATCCCTGTAGGTCCGGGGCGTGGTTCTGCTGCGGGTTCGGTTGTTGCGTACGCGTTGGAAATTACAGACTTAGACCCTATCCAGCATAAACTCTTGTTTGAAAGATTTTTGAATCCTGAACGTTTCACTATGCCCGATATTGATATCGACTTCTGTATCGAACGCCGCGGAGAGGTTATTGAGTATGTAACCAATAAATACGGCGCGGACAGGGTGTGTCAAATTATTACTTTTGGTACTTATGCTGCAAAAGCGGCTTTTAAAGGGATTGCAAGAATTTTAAAAATCCCGTTTTCAGAAAGTAACCGTTTAGCAGGTTTAATCGACCCTGCAATCGAGCTTGCGATGAGTATCAACGACAAAGCTAAAACCCTTAAAAAAGCTATGGAATACGACGGTTCCGAGTTAAAAGCTTTGTATGATAAAGATGAGCAGATTGCCTGCGGGGACCCTATGGAAGGCAAAACCGTAGGTATGAAAAAGCTCATTGACCTTGCCGTCGGAATTGAAGGGATTAAAAACAATACGGGTACACACGCAGCAGGGGTTATTATAGCACCGCAGCCGTTGGATGAAATTCTGCCCGTTCAGCCTTCAAAAGACGGAATTATTCAAACGGGTTATCCGCCTCATGATGTTACCGAAGTTCTAAGTCTTTTGAAAATGGACTTTTTGGGGCTCCGAAACCTTACAACTATTTACAAAACAGTTGATTTAATTAAGCAGGAACAGGGTGTTGAACTTGCTATCAATGATATTCCGCTGGATGATAAACCTGTTTACGACATGTTAATGACGGGTGATACCGACGGGGTATTCCAGCTTGAATCTCAGGGGATGAAAAACCTTGTTAAACGCTTAAAGCCTGACGTTTTTGAAGATTTAGGTGCGCTTGTTGCACTTTTTCGTCCGGGTCCGTTGGATTCAGGCATGGTTGATGACTTTGTTGAAAGAAAACACGGTCGTCAGGCTATTACTTATGCACACCCGCTTCTTGAGCCCGTATTAAAAGATACTTACGGAACAATTGTATATCAAG
>CAYUQM010000067.1:0-5866 GCA_964446855.1 uncultured Muribaculaceae bacterium | reverse complement strand
TATCTTTAATGTATTCAATCGCGTCTTGAACAAGAATTTCAACTTTCGGATTATCGAGTTCGCAAGCAATAGTAGGCAAGAATTTTTTGCAAGCATCAATAACCATGCCGTCAATTTCGCAAAGAACAACTCGTTTAACAGACTTGTGTCTTAAAACTTCTCTAACTGTTCCGCCGTCACCGCCACCGATAACAAGAACTGATTCAGGATTTTTATGATGCATCATAGGCACATGCGCAATCATTTCATGGTAATGATACTCATCGCCTTCAGTCGTCATCATCAAATCATCAAGAGTTAAAACTCTTCCAAGAGCGCTGTCAGTTTCAAAAACTTCAACCTTTTGGAACTCCGAATTATCTGAAAATAAAACTTCTCCTGCTTTTATTGCAATCCCGAAACCTGCCGGGGTAATCTCGTGGTAATAACCGTTTTCAATTCCGTTTTTCATTTATATTTCTCCCTAATCTATTTTCCTAAAACGTGTATATGCAGGTGAAACACTTCCTGACCTGCTTCTTTTCCAGTGTTAATCTGGGTTCTGTATGATTTTAATCCTATTTTTTTAGTAACTTCCTTAACTCCAAGCATTAATTCTCCAAGCAGTTCTTTGTCATCAAGTTCGTTCAAAGAAGCAACATGAACACGAGGTACAACAAGTAAATGCACAGGGGCTTTAGGATTAATATCTTTAAACACTACAAGATGCTCGTTTTCATAAACGAACTCTGTGTTAAAATCCCCTCTTATTATCTTACAAAAAATACAATTTTCATCCATAACCAACTCTCCGTTAATTATCCGCAACAGGCGGAACATCAATTCTTTTAAGTCGTTGTTCTATACGACGATACCATTTCAAGTGCTGTTTAAATAAAATCTTATGATTTTCTACATCACCGTGTGAAATTTCCTGCATTTGTCTGTCACAAACACTAATCATTCCGTGTTCCAAAATATGAGTTAGCTCTTTTCTGTCAAAAGCCATATCTTTAGTCAAAGTAAATTTTTCACCAAAATCCACAACAACTTCCGGTCTGTTATCGCGGAAGAAACAGTAATCAATTGATATTGGAACAAGATTAATTTTACCAAACTTTTTAGCCGCTCTTTGCGCTATGTAAGCAAGCCCTGTTTGAAATTCGATAGGTCTGTAATGAGGCGGCCTGATAATCCCCTGCGGAAAAATACACAGAATATTTTTCAAATCACCTACAATATCAACAGAATACTGAAGAGCTTTCATAGCAGACTGCGGAGACTTTTTACAGACAGAATAAGCCCCGCCGCGTCTGAGAAGAGGGAACCTGTTCAACTCTTCAACCATCAAGCGAATTTCTTTATGAAAAATTCTATGAGTAATATTGTAAAGAACAATACCGTCCCACCAGTTACAATGCGGAGCATAAATTATAGTCGGAACTCCTTTTTCAAGAACATTTTCGTCACCCTTATAACGAAAAGCATAAAAACGGTTTTGAAGCATGTTATAGAAAAACAAACTTGCAATAGTCAGCCAAAAACGGTTTGTCTTAGCCGGCTTAAACTTTTCTTCCCTATTTCTAAGCTTTGTCGGCGGGATGTCAGAATATAATTTTTCATCTACAGTCATAAGTTAATTGTACCCCATAATTTTAAATAGTGAAGTCAAATTGCTGAAAACTTTAAAAAACTTTAACTAATCCATCGTACATGGTGAATTTTCATAAGCAAGATAGCCGAATGGGGAGTGTTTAGGTAATCAAATATTCCCCCCGTATCTACCCCTCCCTTGTGGGGGAGGGCTGGGGTGGGGGATAATCCATTATAATTTAACTTTATTTAAATTGTATATATAACAATCTTGACAAAAACCCAATTATAATGTATAATAAAATGTGGAACCATTATTTAATAATAAACGGAGGATTTTAAATGTTTAAAGGAACTAAGAACGCATTCACTTTGGCAGAAGTGTTGATCACATTAGGTATCATCGGTGTTGTAGCCGCTATGACAATGCCTACATTATTGAACTCAACTCAAGGTGCACAGTACAGAACAGCTTACAAAAAAGCTTTGTCAGTATTGTCACAAGCAGTTGTATTGAACATTGCATTAGATGACTATGATTTATCTCAAACAGCTGTAAATACTGAAACTTCTGTATACAACCTATTTAACAACAGAATGAATGTTGCAAAAGTTTGCGGTGGCGGCGGTGCCGAAAACACTGGCGGAGTAAACTGTCCGGCTGCTGACCAATGGTCTGTAACTTTGCGCGCAGCAGGCGCAGATGGTACTGGTGGTGCAAACATTGATTTTGGTGCTAATGGTAACTACACATTCTTCTTTAACGATGGTATTACCTTAACATTCCCTACCGGTACTGCTGGATGTACTGAAGGTAATGCAAGCGGAGGCGCAGCAAATCTATGTCTAGGTGCAGTCGACGTTAACGGTAAGAAAAACCCTAACAAGTTGATTACTTGTGATGCTGGTACATCAGGTGATAACTGTAAAGTTACAAACCCAACAGACGTATATCCAATCGTTATGTATGACCAAACTGTTGCTCCAAACACTAAAGCAGCTAAAGCTGTATTGTTTGGCGGTAAATAATAAGTTTACTTTTTCTTAAAAGCAAAACTAAAAAACCTGACACGAAAATGTGTCAGGTTTTTTATTAATAAAATAACTCTTAACATAATATCCTTTTTGCCTATTTAACTATCACATATTTCGTGATAGCATGGTTTTAAAAAGAGGAAAATTATGAAAAAAATAGCTTTAATAAATCACGGATGTGCAAAAAACCTTGTTGACTCTGAACTTATGCTGGGGTTACTGGCTGAAAAGGGGTACGAGATAACTTTAGATGAAAACGACGCGGACGCAATTATTGTTAACACCTGCTCATTTATACATGATGCAGAGAAGGAATCTGTCCAATCAATTCTTCAAATGGTAGACAGCGGGAAAAAAGTAATCGTTACAGGCTGCCTTCCACAAAAACATAAAGACGAATTAAAGAAAGCTATCCCTGAAGTTTGTGCACTTGTAGGTACAACAGATTTTCAAGAAATAGTAACCATTGTAGAGAAAGTTTTGAACAAACAAAACGATGAATATGTATCAAAAATCTCAGAAAAACCTGAATACATTTATCCTGAAAGTATCCGTCGCCAGCAAATTACAATGGGCTCAAGCTCTTATATCAAAATCGCGGACGGATGCAACTATCACTGCGGATACTGTATTATCCCGCAGCTCAGAGGTGCATACCACTCAAGAACTATTGAGAATATTGTAGAAGAAGCAAAAGAACTTGTTACCAAAGGAGTCACAGAAATTGACCTCATTGCCCAAGACACAACAAGTTACGGTATAGATATTTACGGAAAACCTTCACTTGCAAAACTTTTAGAAAAATTGAATAAAATAGAAGGTCTTGGATGGATTAGGATTATGTACGCATATCCGTCACAAATGAATGATGAACTTATTGACGCTATTGCGAAACTAGACAAAGTAGCCAAATATATCGACATCCCACTTCAGCACTACAGCAAAAAAATCCTTGAAGCAATGCGTCGTCCTGCATTCGACTATAAAGACCTTATCAAAAAACTTCGAGACAAAATCCCGAATGTAGCTATAAGAACAGCGTTTATCGTGGGCTATCCGGGCGAAACAGATGCCGATTTCAAAGAGCTTTATGACTTTGTAAAATGGGCTCGTTTTGATAGAATGGGCGTGTTTGAATACTCTCGCGAGAAAAACACAACGTCATATTCAATGGAGCATCAAGTTCCTAAAAAACTTAAACACAAGCGTTATAAAGAGCTAATGGAACTTCAACAGCAAATTTCTTATGAAATCAACAAGACATACATAGACAAAACTATACCTTGTATGGTTGAAAGTTTCACTGACGACGGTGTTATTATAATGCGCTCAGAGCACGATGCCCCTGAAATTGACGGACTTGTTTACGCAAAATCAGAAAAACCTGTTGTCCCCGGCGATATTGAAAACGTGCTTATTGATAACGCTGACGAATACGATTTATTCGGGAGCATAATTTAAACTTAATAAAGCTTAACAAATAAGCAATTTATATTTATCACAATCATTACTAAATATGCAATGACAGAAATATCGTTTACCTCGGCAATAAGACCGGTTTCAACAGAAACATTCAATAAAATAGCATCTAAAATCGGAGCGCAAAACTCCGTTAATTATCCTTGGACAAAAGCCCAATCGGTAAAAAGTGCCGCTGCCTACACCACGGGAGTCTGTGACTGTACATTTGTTGGAATATCTGATGGGCAAGAGGTTCTTGCTATGCATCTTTGCCCGGGTTTCAGTGAAAATTTCAACAATATTAAGAGCTTTATTGCAAATAGTATTGACGTAAAAAATCCTAATTTACAAGGTATATTGATAGGTTCTCAGATAACAAATCCAAGCCAACTTCTATATTCAAAACTTAAAGAAGCACTGGAATATTTTAAAATCCCTTATTCCGAACTAAAAAGAAGCAATAGTCCTGTTCATGTTGCATATTCATCTATTAAAGATGAATGGACGGTCACCTCAGATTGTATAAACAATTTTTTAAAAAGTGGCAGATGTACTCCAAAAACTATACTAAAATGCTCTTTTGATAAAGTTAATATATCAGAACTCGATGAAATAGTATAAACTAATTCAATTTTTTACCGTTACTTATATCAACAACAACAGTTGAACCGTCAGATTTATATAGTATAAGTTCAGGGAAACCGTCGTAGTTCATATCATTAAGGTTCAATGTGTCACGTTTTACATCATACAAATCATACCCCAGCTCGGCTTTATCAAAAATTTTATTAAACCTTTCTCTTGATTGTTCCAGCTCATCATGGGCACATTTATAAGTAACTCCGCCTGATAATAAAGCCGCAATAAGACATGCTGCATAATAATTATCTAATCTTGAGTGCTTGTCTTGTCCTTCAAAAGAGATTTTTTTCTGTTTTGCAACCGGAAGTTGTTGAGAAAATTTACTTTGCATTACTGCATTTATTTTCATTTGATTTACATCCTAAATATGTAACATAATTAGCATAAAAAACCTAAAAAAAAATTTTTGCGCAAAATACAAAATTACCTCGCACACTATACTCTAACCAGATAAAGCTTTCTTTTGTGACTTCAAGTCTCTTTATTCTTCAACTTTGCACAAAAAAGCCCGACTAGCGGGCTTTTTTATAAATGGCGGGAACGACGAGGCTCGAACTCGCGACCTCATGCGTGACAGGCATGCGCTCTAACCAAACTGAGCTACGCTCCCATAAATTCTTTTGTCATTGTCTTCCGACAAGTTTTATTATAAAATGCTGAAAAAAAAATTGCAATACCCTGATTTAATTTTTTTCAAAAAAAAGACCCCGTATCCCTACGGGGTCTTTTTTAGTTTATCAAATTAGTCTGAATATAACGGAGCTAATTTTTTTGATTGTTGTGGAATTACTCCCTCTTCAATTGATTGATATACTCTGTAATCAATTACCGGGAAGCAGTTATCAATACTTTCTATTTCAGCAAGTTTTGCTTCGTCAATATTACCACCCTCAATCATGTCACAGATGGTTTCAAAACGCTCAACGTGCTCTCTGAATCTGTCTGTCGCATAATCCTTAGCTTGCCATGTTGTAATCAAGAACGGCCAGTCCGAACTTTGTAACAATAAGTTTTCTCTTGCCATTTGATTTAATGCTCTGTGAAGCAACTCATCCTCAGGAATTTCAGAATACTTATCAACAATTCTGTTAATACGTTTTTCACAAGAGTGAATAATCGGCCACATCCATTCTGTCAAATGGTTTTGCCATACATA
>CAYUQM010000066.1:0-6542 GCA_964446855.1 uncultured Muribaculaceae bacterium | reverse complement strand
AAATGGTAATGCCTGGTGATAACGTAGTTATGGAAGTTGAACTTATCGCTCCAGTAGCTATCGAAGAAGGTATGAGATTCGCTATCCGTGAAGGCGGTCACACAGTTGGTGCCGGTGTTGTTGACAAAATTGTTGAATAATAATTTATAAGCAACATAATAATTTCAAAGAGGTTCTGTTTTTCGGAGCCTCTTTTTTAATTTAAAAAGCCTTGAACAATTATCAAGGCTTTTCATCTTCTATTTTTCCCCTAAACCTAAATCTTACTTCAAAATTAATGAAGAGCAGTAGTCTTTAACTCATCATATTTTGTATTATTTTGGACATTTTTTAAATACTTGGTAAGTGATTTTGCCACCATTTTTGAACGTTTTTGTGCTTCTTTGTCAAGGATTTCAAAATATTCATCAATTGATGACATCATATAACCTTTTTCATTATTAGCTGTATTTTCTAACATTTTTCCCCGTACCCTTTCTGCTACTATTATAATTCATTTCCCCAATTTAGCCAAGTAGTGATTCTAAAATTTCTGCATTTTGCATTGCTTTTTTTGAGTTCCTCACTTGGTTTCTGTACATATACGTTCTTAACGCTTCCCTAATAAGTTCTGAACGAGTTCTGTTTTCCGAGTTTGCTACGTTATCTATTTCGTCCAAAAATCTTTCAGGCATTGAAATTAAAACTCTTGCCATGTCTTACCCCTTTTTATTTCCTGTTTTGTTATCCCTTACATATATATAAAGTAAATTATTGTTTAAAAATTGCTTATTTTATATATACTATTTATTGGTTTCGTAACAAAACTTTATATTGCTAATTAGAACCTTCTTACGTAGTAGTTGTTATCTTGTTTTAGGGCTTCATAAGCTTGCTTTAATTCCGGAGATTCAAAGCCAAGAGATAATATTTTAGCTGTTTTTTCTCTGATGGTGTATTCCTCAATGTTTTTGCTTATTAGTAGAATTTGTTTTAGTTTATCTTGGTCAACTTTTTCTGTAAAGTTGTAGATTGTTTCAAGGCACCAATATAGCTTAAATACTTCTTTATTAACTTTGTACTTTCCTTCTTGCAGGTTAAAATCCTTTACTGTGTTTGCTAAATTTTCTGTTTTACTTATTAATTTTGGACAAAAATATTTGCAGAAGTTTTTGTTGTCTTTAAGGTTGGTAATTGCTTCTATAGTATTTCTGCAAATATTTCCGTTGATATCGACGATTGCATCAAGGAATGTTTCATAGCATGTTAAATTCTCAAAAAAAGGTTTGAGAGAGGTATTACTTAGAAATTCGTTTATTTTTAACGAAACAGCCTCTCTAATTTTACCATCTTGTCCTGTTAAATTGTTTACAAGAACTTGGGCATCTTCTTCAGAGGTTATTGTTTCCAATTTCAGAGCCGCAAGTTGTTTTTGGGGTATATTTCCTGTTTTAAGCATGGAGATGAGTTCTTTGTGTGAAAGTTCTTGTTCCATAAGTTTTACAGCTTCATTAAAATTTTCATCTAAAGTTGCACAATAAGTATTATTCAAATTCAAATCATTTCTTTCCATATAGTATTAATATAGCACAAAATCTAATGCAATTTGCGTATTGTTGAAACTTAATATATTATGTTAGTATAGTGAAATAATGAGGAGATACATTATGAAAGGTTTAGTAGCGTTTTTAAAAGATATATTTTCATTTTCAGATGATGGTGTAAAAATAGGTTTGTCTCAGTTTAAAGTTGCAGAAGAACCTAAACGTCCGGAAGCAGCGGTTCAATCGTCTCAATCCGAGGTGAAACTTTCTGATTTAATGAGGCGGAGTTACTAATCTGTGCATGATACGCTTTGGAATATTTTTATAAGAGTAATTTCGGTATTTATACCTTTGAAATCTGCCCGAAAGCACTTTCGTAAGAAATATTTTCGTGTGGCGTCAAGCTCCCTGTTGCCTCGGCTCAATGGGAATAGGCTTTTTCTGGTTAAAGAGGATGGAACCAGAGTTTCTGTTAATAAGATTTCGGGACTTAATGTTGTATTCCAAGGTTCAAATTCAATGGTAGAGGTTCATGAACCTTTTCTCTTTGAAAATTGTAAATTTGTTTTAGGAAACAATACTTGTGTTAAAATTGAGAGTTCTATTTATTCTATAGTGAACTTTATAGTTCCTTGCAAAATGGAATCTTGTACGCTCAGTGTTGGGAAAAACTTTTCATGTATTGGTTGCAAACTTGAAAATCATGATGAACGCAGTTTGAATGTTACGATTGGCGACGATTGTCAGTTTTCATACGGGGTTAATATTCGAACAAGCGATGGACATTCAATATTTGATCAAACAACAAAAGAAATATTAAATAAACCACAGAGTGGTGTAAAAATCGGAAACCATGTTTGGATTGGAACTGATGTATTTATATTAAAAGATGTCGAAATTCCTGATAATTCTGTGATAGGTGCAAGAAGCTTGGTTAATAAAAAATACACAGAACCTAATGTTATTATTGCAGGTTCTCCTGCTAAAATCATAAAGCGAAATATTAATTGGGACAGAAGACATACTGAACAACTGGAAAAAGAACCCAATTTATCTGGTGTATAATTCTTCCTCATTAAATTCTACGGTTTTAGGGTTGTAGGTTTTTAAATATTCTATTGCCTCTTCAGGGGAGTTTGCGACAAAGTACAGCTTGCAAGCATTCTTGTGGGCGAATTTTTGGGCAATAATTTCATCCATAAATGCCAACAGCTTGTCATAAAACCCGTTTGTATTCAAAAATATAATTGGTTTATTATTATAGCCTAGTTGTTTCTGCACAATAAGTTCAGAAACTTCCTCTAAGGTTCCAAAACCACCGGGAAGTGCGATTACGGCATCTGAAAGTTCATCCATCTTTGCTTTTCTTTCGCGCATTCCGCTTGTTAAATAAAATTCATCACAAATTTGAGCTGACACTCCAAAGTCGTTCAGTTTTTCAGGCATAACTCCGTAAAGTTTTCCACCGTGTTCTTTTAAGGCTCCGGCGCAAGCCCACATTAGTCCGAGTTTGCTTCCACCGTATACCATTTCAAACCCATTTGCGACTAGCAACGCTCCGAGTTTTGATGCTTCTTTATAATAGATATCCTCAAGATAGTTACAAGATGATGCGAATATGCAAACTTTCGAATTAGTCTTCAAAACTTCCTCCTATTTTGTAATAGTGTGAACAAAATAGGCCGGAGCCCTCTTCAGAACAGTCATTTTTAATAACTTGGAGAGGATTTCCTTCTCCAACAGCTTCTATTTTATCAGAATAAATTTTGATACCAAATACATCTTTCCCCCAAGTATTTGGTGGCAATATCCCATTTATATCAATCATCATAATAAATAAATCTTTTTCTTCAGAGGCATGTGGAATATCTTTTATGCCAACTACCAGGTTTTTATCTGTCAAATAGTAATCTGAAAAATAATATGTATCATTAGGTTTTACTTTGTTACCATTCAGATATTTTACTGAGTATCTGCGAGTGGTTTTAGATTTTGTTAACCTAAAGTAAGGTTTGATAAGTTGTCTAAAAAGTGCTTCTCGCTCTTCCCCGGTTTTGGCACGTTTAAAACTTGTTAGAATTTGTTCTTTTTCGTGTTTTAGTATTACATCGTGCATATAATTCAACTTGTCATAACAATCTTTCCATTTTGTTATAAAGTTTGCTTGTACTGTTGATTGTAATGAAGTTGGAATAAACAATAAAATCCCCGTAAATATTACAAGTAAGGTTATTGTATATTCTGCATGCCAGGTCGGTAGTTTCATCGTGAGCCTTCCTTTATGCCATATCTATGCATTTTTTTTCTTGAATTAACTTATCATATATCCACTCAGGAACAAAGTTTTTGCCTAAGATAATTTGCCCGTTCATAATATTTGGAGCATGAAAATCTGAGCCACCTGTTACGATAAGTCCCAGATTTTCTGCCATTGATGAAAAATATTCAACGCAAGCCGGTGAATGTTTTCTATGATATGCTTCAATTCCCCGTAAACCATGTGTCATTAGCTCTTTCACCAATGTTTCAGCTATATCAATGTCATGCGGGTGGGCAATAACAGGAATACCACCTGCATCATATATTATCTCAACAGCTTCCTGAGGTGAAACTGTTTTTCTTGGTACGTAAACTGGTGAATCATCATGAATATATTTTGCGTAAGCTTCTATAACGCTTGAGGTGCCTCCGGCATTAGTAATAGCTTTGGCTATGTGTGGTCGTCCTATACTTCCGCCTTCCGCTACTTGTTTTTTTATATCTTCAAATTTTATTTTGATACCTTCTTTTTTTGCAAGCAAGTCTATAATTTCATTGACTTGTTCTACTCTGGCATTTTGCTGTGAAGTTAATAGTGCTTTAAAATCTTTGTTTTCAGTGTTCATCATATAGCCAAGGATATGAACTTCATAGTTTTTATACAGTGTGTTTATTTCAACGCCTTGTATAACTTCTAATTTTTTATTTGTATTTTTTATATAATCTTGAGCTACTTTATACGACAACACGTTATCGTGATCAGTGAGTGCAATGACTTGCAATCCAACATCAATAGCTGTGTCAACTATCTTCTCCGGCGAATAGACTCCGTCGGAAAAATAGGTATGGATATGAAAATCTGACTTCATTGACTATTTTCCTTTTCTATTTCATTTCTACTACAAAAAATTCTTTTTATAGCTACAGCATATCCTGTATTCGGATTAATCTCTACTTCAACTGCATTTAGTTGTGTTGTTGTGCTGGTTGCTACGTCGTAACGTTCAGGGATACCTGTTAAAAATCTGTTCAAGGATGTTTGATAATCCATTCCTATTACGCTGTCTTGAGCCCCGCAGAATCCCGCGTCGGTGATGTATCCCATGTTGTTAATAATACTTTCATCTGCTGTTTGAACGTGAGTATGTGTTCCAAAAAACGCAGAACAACCCAGTTCAGAGCAATATCTTGCAAAACAAATTTTTTCAGCAGTAGCTTCTGCGTGGAAATCGATAATTACGATTGGTGTAATTTCTTTTATTTTGTTAATTTCAGCTTTTACAATTTCCCACTGAGAATCCACAATATTCATGAACACTCGACCAAGAACATTTATGACACCTATTTTATAACCCTTAAACTCAAATATTTCGGAACCTTTTCCGGCTGTTGCTGATGGGTAATTAATCGGGCGCAAAAGTTTATCTGCTTTTTCGATGTAGTTAAAAACTTCTCTCTTATCCCAAATGTGGTTACCTGAAGTCATGCAATTAATTCCATATTGGGATATTTCGTTATAATTTTTTTCGGTGAGACCAAATCCGTGTGATGCATTTTCGACATTAGCAATAACAAAATGTTCTTTATATTTTTCGTCAGTTAAAAAATCCCGAACTGCACATCTGCCGGGTTTCCCAACCATATCACCAAAGAATAATACTTTTATTGTTTTGTTATCACCTGTCATATAATCCCTTAAATTAATTGAAAAGTGAACGATTTTACATCGTTCACTCTTCTCGTTATTTATTTCGCAATTTCAGTTGTTCTAAATTCTCTTACTACCGTAACTCTGATTTGACCCGGATAATCGAGTTCATCTTCGATACGTTTTGCAACATCGCGAGCAAGACGTTGAGATGCCACATCATCAAACATTTCGGCTTGAACGATGATTCTTACTTCTCTGCCGGCTTGAACCGCAAATGATTGTTTAATGCCGTCATAGCTATTAACAATTTCTTCTATTTTTTGAAGACGTTTGATGTAAATTTCAAGAGTATCTCGTCTTGCGCCAGGTCTGCCTGCGGAAATAGCATCTGCAACTTTAACCAGAACTGCTTCAATTGTATTAGCAACAACATCGTCGTGGTGTGCTTCAATTGCATGGATAACTTCCGGTTTTTCACCATAGCGATTTGCAAGCTCAACACCAAGTTGAATGTGTGTACCCTCTTGAGTTTGGTCGACAGCTTTACCTATATCGTGTAACAAGCCTGCACGTTTTGCAACAGTTACATTTGCCCCAAGTTCAGCTGCTAACATGCCTGCAATATGACCTACCTCAAGTGAGTGTTTTAGGACGTTTTGTCCATAACTTGTTCTATAATATAATCTGCCGAGTGTTTTGATAAGTTCTTTATTTAGACCCATAACACCCATGTCAAGAGCTGCATTTTCGCCTTCAGTCCAGATTTTCTTTTCGATTTCTTCGTTAGCTTTTTCAACCATTTCTTCAATTCTTACCGGGTGAATACGTCCGTCAACGATTAATTTTTCAAGTGCAAGTTTTGCAACTTCACGTCTTACAGGGTCAAAACTTGATAGTACAACCGCTTCAGGGGTATCGTCAATGATTAAGTCAACCCCTGTTAATGTTTCCAAAGCTCGTATGTTTCTTCCTTCTCGTCCGATAATACGACCTTTCATTTCATCGTTTGGAAGGGCTACTACAGAAACAGTTGTTTCTACAACTTGTTCTATCATACATCTTTGCATTGTTGTAGATAGAATTTCTTTTGATTTTTCTAATGAAATTTC
>CAYUQM010000065.1:0-6892 GCA_964446855.1 uncultured Muribaculaceae bacterium | reverse complement strand
TTTTAGGTTACCTTTTTCTTTTTACTTCGCAAACAAAAAGAAAAAGGTAACAAAAACGAATTGCCTTTGAACCCTCACCCGAAAATCTAACACTCGTTAAAACTCGTGTTGATTTTCTACCCTCTCCCAGTGGGTGAGGGCAAGGGAGAGGGGTTCCGATAACATATTTTATGTAAGAACACCTTTCAGGTATTGACCTGTTACTGATTTTTTGTTTTTTGCAAGCTGTTTAGGGGTTCCTGTTGCAACTACTTGTCCGCCCGCGTTTCCGCCTTCCGGTCCAAGGTCTATAATATAATCCGCAACCTTTATTAAATCAAGGTTATGTTCTATAATAAGAATAGTATTGCCCTGATCTGCAAGCTGTTGGATAATTTTTATAAGTTTATCCAAGTCATACCAGTGCAGACCGACGGACGGTTCATCAAGCAGGTACAAAGTTTTGCCAGTTGCGCGCTTGTTGAGTTCAGAGGCAAGCTTAATCCTTTGCGCTTCCCCGCCTGATAGCGTTGTTGCGCTTTGTCCTAATTTGATGTAGTCCAAACCCACGTCATTCAAAGTTTTTAACTTATTTTTAATTGTCGGAATACTGTCGAAAAATTCAAGCGCTTCTTTTACGCTCATATCCAAAACATCTGCAATAGTTTTGCCTTTGAATTTTACCTCTAAAGTTTCACGGTTATAGCGTTTCCCTTTGCAAACAGGGCATTTTACGTAAACGTCAGATAAGAAATTCATCTCAATTTTATTTACACCGTCTCCTTTGCAAGCTTCGCAGCGTCCGCCTTTTACGTTAAAACTAAATCTTCCCGGTTTGTAGCCGCGAACTTTTGCTTCGTTGGTTTTTGCGTATAAATCTCTTATGTGCGTAAATAAATCCGTATAAGTTGCAGGGTTGGAACGCGGAGTTCTGCCGATTGGAGATTGGTCAATATCAATAATTTTATCAATATTTTCAAACCCTAAAATCTCATCAACCCCTTGCGGTTTCGGGCGGTTTCCGCGAAGTTTATGAAGTGCGTATTCATATATTAAATCCTGCATAAGGGTTGATTTTCCAGAGCCTGAAACCCCTGTTAAGCAGACAATTTTGCCAAGTGGAATATCTACGTCAATATTTTTTAAGTTGTTTAAATGAGCGTTTTTCACCTGTAAAAAGTTTCCGTTGCCTTCTCTAACTTTTTCGGGAACAGGAATACATTTTTCTCCGCTTAAGTACTGACCCGTAAGCGATTGTTTACAGTCGATTATATCGTCAAGGGTTCCGCAGACAACTACTTTTCCGCCGTTTACACCGGCTTTTGGTCCGATATCCACGATATAGTCAGCGTTACGCATAGTATCCTCGTCGTGTTCAACAACGATTAGCGTGTTTCCAAGATTTCTGAGTTTCAAAAGTGTTTTAATCAATCTATCGTTATCTCGCTGGTGAAGTCCGATTGACGGTTCATCCAAAACGTACAGAACGCCTGACAGTCCGCTTCCGATTTGGGTTGCAAGTCTTATCCTCTGAGCCTCTCCTCCGGAAAGTGTTCCTGCCATACGCGCGAGGTTCAGATAACTTAAGCCTACGTCGTTTAAAAATCTTAAACGCGCGCGAATTTCGTCAAGAATTTGTTTTGCAATTTGCAGGTGATATTCATCAAGTTCTAAATACAAGTCAGCAACAAAGTCCAGAGCTTCATCTATTGGCATTAAGGTAAATTCATAGATGTTTTTACCTTTGATTTTTACCGCAAGCGGGAAAGGTTTTAGTCTTGCGCCGCCACAGGCAGGGCAAGGGGTTGTTGTCATATATTTTTCGATTTCTTCCCGCCAGTATTCACCGCCGGCGTCATTATAACGTTTTTCAAGAAATGGGATTACCCCTGAAAAGCGGTGATACTTGGTTTCGTAACGATGAGTTCCGAATTTTTTAACTCTAAATGTAATAATATCATCTCCGCCGTAAAGAATTATATCTTGCTGTGCTTTTGTTAATTCTTCAAACGGTTTATTCATATCTATTCCGTAATGAGAGCATACGGATTTTAAGGTGTCTTCGTAATAGTCGGTTGTTGTTCTTGACCACGGATAAATTGCGCCGTCTTTTATAGACTTTGTTCGCTCAGGGACAACAAGGTTCGGGTCAATTACAAAGTCTGCGCCAAGTCCTGAGCATCTTTCGCAAGCGCCGTAAGGTGCGTTAAACGAGAAAATCCTCGGGGCAAGTTCTTCAAAGCTTAGATTGCATTTAGGGCAGGAAAGTTTTTCGCTGAAAATAACTTCTTCATTTCGCGAAATAACATCAACTATTACAATTCCGTCGGCTTTTTTCATGGCAATCGCAACACTGTCCGCAATTCTGGATTGCGCGCTTTCTTTTACAACAACTCTGTCGACTACAACGTGAATTGTATGTTTTTTTGTTTTGGCAAGTTCAATTTCTTCTTCATCAAGGTTATAAATTTCTCCGTCAACCTTAACCCTTACAAAACCTTCCTGTCTTAGTTCTTCAAAAACTGATTGAAATTCGCCTTTTTTGCCTCTTACAACAGGGGCAAGGATTTGAATTTTTTCACCTTCGCCGAGTTTTATAATATTATTTACAATCTCATCTATTGACTGCGGTTTAATTTCCTCTCCGCAATTTGGGCAATAAGGGGTTCCTGTGCGGGCGTATAGGAGTCTAAGATAATCATAGATTTCCGTAACTGTCCCGACGGTTGAACGCGGGTTATTGCTTGTAGATTTCTGATCTATTGAAATCGCGGGAGAAAGCCCGTCTATATATTCAACATCAGGTTTGTCAAGCTGTCCGAGGAATTGTCTTGCGTATGTCGATAAGCTTTCAACATATCTTCTCTGACCTTCCGCAAAAATAGTATCAAACGCAAGGGAAGATTTCCCCGAGCCCGAAACACCCGTAAAAACAATTAATTCATTTTTAGGAATTTCTAAAGAGACATCCTTTAAGTTATTTTCTTTAGCACCCTTAATCGTAATTTTATCTAACATAGTAATAATATTATTACACTTAAAATTTTTATTGACAAGATTTAACCTTGTGGACTTGTATACAAGGTTCTAATCAAGCATATCAATAAGCTGTCTATGAAGTTTTACATTATGAACTCGGAGTATGTCTACTTTTCTTTCGAGAGCAAGTGTGTTTAGAGCTACAGTATATATATCTTTAGTTTCATTATCCGCATCTTGCATATTTAGAAGACTTTTTCTTGATAATCCCAAAAGTATAGGACAATCTAAGGCTTGTAGTTCTTCAATGCGGCGAATGATTTCAAAATTATGTTCTCTTGTTTTGCCAAAACCTATACCGGGGTCAACGATTATATTGTCTTTGTCGATGCCGCAGGATACTGCGTATTTAATTCTTCTGGTTAAATCGGTAAATATTTCATCCATAAGGTTTTCATATATCGGATTAATTTGCATAGTTTCAGGAATCCCTTTAGAATGTTGAATTACAATAGGGCATCCAAAACCGGCAACTGTTTCAGCCATTTTTTTGTCATATTCAAGTCCGGATACGTCATTAATTGCTGTTGCGCCAGCTTCAAGGCAAGCTTTTGCAACTTCTGCGCTTCGCGTATCAATACTGATTGGAATATCAATATTATTATCCTTTATAAAATCCAAAATTGGTAAAAGTTTTTCCAATTGTTCTTGCGGAGATATCGCTTCAGAGAATGGCTTTGTTGATTCTGCTCCAATATCTATAATATCAGCACCGTCCTCGATCATTTGCATAAGATGAGTTGCTGCTTTTTCAAAGTTTTCGTATTCTCCGCCGTCAGAGAATGAGTTTGAAGTTAGATTTAAAATCCCCATTATTTTGGGTGATGCATATTTTTCTAACGATAAAATTCGTTCAATTTCGCGTCCGAGTTTCCGCAGACTGAAAGGCTGTAGTCCGAGTTGAACTGCAATTTTTGATAGTTGTGAAACACTACCTCCAAGAATGCAATTCCCAAGTTCAAGTTTTCCTGTAATTGCACTTTTTGGAGTAGCGCAATCTGCACCATAAGATAGTGCCGTTTGCTTCAAAATGTTTGCTTGAGCGGAATTAAGCCCATGGATTTTTATGTTTTTATAGCTGTATTTATTACAAGCCTGTTTTGCATAAGACCTATCAAATCCTATGCTGTTAAGTTCTTCTAGTATATTATCTGTTTTTAATTCTCTCAAAATAAAATCATGCATAAGTTGAGTTTAGCATGATTTTATTTGTTATTCAATATAAAAATGTTTAATTCATAAATTGCGGCTTTGATGCAGTTTTGCCTACTTTGTTAGCAAAAGTCTCAATTACTTCCCCCACACCTGAGATAAACACAAATACCGCAGCTGCCCCACCAATAAATTTCCCAAGCATACCGGTAAATAACGGCTTTATAAAATTAGGTAATGTTTTTGAGTTTTTTGCCCATTGTGCGATATCTCTTGTCAGGTTTTTATAATTTAATTTGATAGCCTTCCATAAAGAGTTTGATTGTTTGATAGGTTGGTTGATTGTTTGAACTCCTTCGGCAACTCCATTAACAAATCTATTTAATTTTTGGCTGGATTGGAACATCTTGAAGCTTGCACCTCTGGTTGCAGCATAACCTGCACCTGCTGCTCCGGTAGCTTTTGCGGCATCACCAACATGTTCACGTCGTTTTTCTTCTTTCTTGTCAGCGACTTGTTGGTTACTTGTGAATGATATGAAATTTGGTGTTATAGCGTTAAGCTGCATCGTAGTATTCTCCATCCACACGGTAATTGCCTTCTTCGTCAATTTCTACATTTTGTTTGGTCCCGTCTATAGCTTTACCACCCAATGCATTTACTGCTGCGGTTCCACCGCCGGCAACGCCCATTGTCTCTACAAATACGCGGTTGTAGTTTATATCTTTGATATAGTTCACGGCTCTGTTTTTAAAGTTTATCGTGTCTTTATAAACAGGGTGTGATGTAATTGCAGTTTTAATTTGCGTATACTTTTTGCCTAGTGAAGATTTAAGGAATGAAGAATTTAAATCTCCGGCTTTTCTTTCAGCTGCCTTATACGTATCAGTTTCGGAGATGAATTTCTTCAATGAACCGAATTTTTTTGAAATAAATTCCCCGGAATTGGTAATGAAACCTTTGACGGATTTAGCTGCGTCCGTTTTCATTATTTTAGCCAGAACTTCAAGAGTTCCTATCGAACCCCATCTCAAACCGCCCCAACCGATTGCTACCATAGTTAATCCTGAAAGAACAGTTGTTCCTTTTTTTACAATCGGAACGCTATCTGTTGCTTTGGTAATTGAGTCAATATTTGCTTTGGTCTGTTTCCATAAGTCTAATTCCTGCTTGGCTTCTCTTTTTTCATTTTCGTAATTGAACGAGTCTGAAGGGAAAGAATCGTTTATCTCTTCATAATCCACATAATCCGCATCTTCGGCATATCTTTGTAATTCGCTTCTGCCAAATGCAAGATTTCGATTAGTATTGTGTGCCAAGCCCGGTTGAATTGTTAACATATATTCTACACTCCGTTTATAAAACTTTTCAGCTGGTTTAAACCGACTGAAAAAAAATTTTTGCGCAAATTTTGATTTATATTTAATAATTTGTTACAAATATTTGCCTATATAGTATCTCACATTTTAAGAAAAATGTAAACATATTTATGAAGAGATTATAAGAGTTTTAATAAATACTTGTCAGAGTTTGATGTTTGTCATAGTATAATTTCATAAAAGGAGATTCTTCGCATTCCGTTATTCTGAGTGTGAAATCCGAAGAATCTCAAGCTCAGAATGACTAAAGAATCAGCTAAGGAGAAAATATGAACGAGCTTTTGAAGAAAACGGCAACCGAACAGAGTCTTGCCTTGAAAAATAAAGAAGTTTCCGCTGTTGAATTAGCTCAAGCAGCGTTTGAGAGAATTGACGAGCTTGATGAAAAATTAGGGGCGTTTAATTCCTTGACTAAAGAAACAGCCTTGGAAACTGCAAAAAAAGTTGATGAAAAAATTGCAAAAGGTGAAGAATTACCGCTTCTTGCTGGTATTCCTCTTGCTTTGAAAGATAATATGAATCTTGTAGGTTCTAAAACAACTGCTTCAAGTAAAATTCTTGAAAATTTTGTTTCACCTTTTAATGCAACTATTACTCAAAAATTGTTGGATAACCTCGTGCCTATCGTAGGTAAGGCTAATCTTGATGAATTTGCGATGGGTTCTTCTAATGAAAACTCTGCGTTTAAAAAGGTTCACAACCCTTGGGATTTGAACAAAGTTCCGGGGGGCTCATCAGGTGGTTCTGCTGCCAGTGTTGCAGCTTGTGAAGCGACTTTGGCTTTAGGTTCTGATACCGGCGGTTCAATCAGATTGCCTGCATCTTTCTGCGGTATTGTTGGGATGAAACCTACTTACGGTCGTGTTTCAAGATACGGTTTGATTGCTTTTGCATCTTCTTTAGACCAAATCGGTCCTTTCGCACGTTCAGTTGAAGATGCGGCTAATCTTTTGGAAGTTATCTCAGGTCATGACCCTAAAGATTCAACTTCTTTAAATTTGCCTGTTGAACATTATGCTGCAAGTTTAAAGGATGATATCAAAGGTAAGAGAGTCGGTGTAATCAAAGAATTAATGTCCGAAGGTTTATCCGACGATGTTGCAAAAGCTGTTCAAAATGCTATTGAAACTTATAAAAAATTAGGCTGCGAAATTGTTGAAATTTCTCTTCCTAGATTAAAATATTCAATAGGTATTTATTATATCCTTGCAACAGCAGAATGTAGTTCTAATCTTGCAAGATTTGACGGGGTTAAGTATGGTTACAGAACTCCTGAGGCTAAAAACCTTATGGAAATGTATACTAAAACAAGAGCGGAAGGTTTCGGGCCTGAAGTTAAACGT
>CAYUQM010000064.1:0-7195 GCA_964446855.1 uncultured Muribaculaceae bacterium | reverse complement strand
ACTTTTTTATTTGGTAAATTTAATATTACAGATTGATACAATAAGTCATAAATATTTATTTCATCAGAACCGTTTAAGTCTGTAATAAACTGTCCTTCTTTAATCTCGGTTTCTTGACTGTATTCCTCTTGCAGAGCTTGTTTTGCAAAAACTTCATCTATATCAAAATCAAGATTGTACTCAAATTCTTTCAAGCATAAATCGCATTCTAATTTTAAAATCCCCTTAACATTTCCACTTACTTCAATAAATTCTCCGAGAGATTTTATTTCCAGCTCGGCATAAATCGTACCGACAGAATTTATTCCTTCGATATTGTCATCAAAATTATAATAAACGGTTTTGTCATCCGAGTTTTCTATTTCGTCTATTGTAACAATGTGTGTCATAACTTTTAAACGTATTGTTCTTCCTGCATAGCTAGGGCAGCAATCTGGTTAGCTGCAAAACAAACTTTTTTTAACGGTCCTTGTGTTTCTTTTTCAACAAGGATGTTGCTTGCTGATTTAATAAGACCTGTTAACTCCGCATACAAGTCTTGCGGGTTTTCAACATATAGCACCAAAGGTGCTGTTGTTCCTTTTAAAAATACAAGAACAGATGTTCTTTTTTTAATATTTTGCGGATTAAATTGCTGCGCCATAATTTTTCTCCTTTGTTAAGATAATTTTATTATAAACATGCTTGCTGGTCAATACGGTATTCTCCGACAGGCTAATTGCGGGAAATTAACCTCTGTTTAACAATGTTTAAAAAAGAGAGGATTTAATTATGTATAAAAAATTTCACATTGCTGTAATTGTGGCATTAGCTTTTGGTTTGGGATATTCGGTTAATAATATTGCGATTTCGGATACGGCTCCGAAAGTTGCTGTGGTTGACACTACGAAAATTGTGACAAATTCGGCATCTGTAAAAGCTTTAAAAGCTGATCAGGAAAAGAAGGTTAAGGCTATGCAGGCAACGATTGAAAAAGCCAGAGCAGAGATATCAAAAGAGACTGATTCGACAAAGCTTGCACAATTAGAAGAGAAATACAGAAATCAAATTAATCAACAAAAAATTGCACTTGATACGGATTATAACAGACGATTAACTGAAATTGATGCTGATATTAAAAAGGCTGTAGCCGAAAAGGCAAAGAGTATGAATTATGATCTCGTCCTTCCTAAAAACATTGTATTTTTTGGGGGAGATGATATTACGGATATTATAGCCAAGGAAATTAAATAGGGTGCAAAGCTGCTTGTGAGAGTGTAACTCATTGATAATAATTTTGCATATAAGAGTTTTGTGTCTAGCTTCACTTTTCTTAATATTTTCTTGTAATAACGCAATTTCCCTGCAAAAAAACACTTTATATACATAAGAGTATAAGAGAAAAGGAATTGTTATGTCTGCTGTTAAATTTGTAACACTTTCACAGTTTGAGAAAGACCCGAAACTTAAAGAAGAGTATGGTGGGAATTATAACAATTTCCTTAACGCTTATGTAAAATCTTTGAAAGAAACTCCGCTTTTTTCTGCTGAGCAAAAAATAGGATTTATGTCACTGCCGAACTCGGTTCGCGACAGCATTTGGCAGCGTTCCAAAGAGGCAGATAAAAAAGCTGCCGAAAGTGAGAAATTGTATGCAATTGCGGTACAAGCAGAACGCGATGCTAACAAAGCGCAAGAAGACGCAGAAAATTATCTTGAAAAAATGATTGCTTCTTACCAAGAAGGAGATAGCCGCATAACCGATGCTCAAAATAAATTAAAAGAGTTAATGAAAGGCTCCTCAAACGCAGAACTTGCACGAAAACTTGCAGGTGAGCATATGGTTTCTGATTCAAAATCATCTCTAATGGCATTTTATTCAGGAATGCAGGCTGATGCTATGACAAAACAGTGGGAAAGCTTTACTTAGAAGATAGGAAGGTAAGAGGATAAGAAGGTAGGCTATTTACGGTGTGCTTTGCACGCTGATAATACCTAGCTTCTAATATTCTTAATATCCTACTTTTACTACCTGTAAAGGTCCTATTGCCTTATTGCCCTTGTGCCCTAGTGCCTTAACAATTTATTGCCCTAATGCCTTATTCACTTCGAGTTTAATATTTCATAACATGTATTGATTTTTTTCTTTTATGTATTATTATTGAGTCGTAGAGTGCTTACGCCCAATTTGTACTCATACGAAAATAAAGGAAAAATTACAATGTCAATTAACTTGAAAAACAAACAAGACATCATTAAAGAATATGGTGCTAACGAAAAAGATACCGGTTCTGTTGAAGTTCAAATCGCTATGTTAAGCAAAAAAATCAGCGAATTAACAGAACACTTAAAATCTAACCAAAAAGATTTCGCAACAAAAAGAGGTCTTTTGATGATGGTTGGTAGAAGAAAAAGATTACTTTCTTACCTTAAAGGCAGAAACCTTGAAGGTTACAGAGAATTAATTAAAAAGCTTGGTATCAGAGGTTAGCGCAAGCGAGCGGAGTGCGGAGGCTTGACGCCAAAATGGCGAAGACATTGCAGGCGGCAACCGTAGGCACGTTTAACGCGAGCGCAGCAAGATGCGGAACAATAAGATTCGGCACCCTAAAGGGTGCCGTTCTTATATAATAATACCCTCTCCTTGGGGGAGGGCAGGGTGGGGGTTAATATGCAAGCACTTAAATCACAAAGATTACATATCGGAATTTTCGGAAAAACAAATGTCGGAAAATCTTCCGTGTTAAATAGGATTACAGGTCAGGATATATCTATAGTATCTGATATTGCAGGAACAACAACGGATGTTGTCGAAAAATCTATGGAACTTTTACCTGTGGGTCCCGTGAGATTTCTTGATACCGCGGGTATTGATGATACAACCGAATTATCCGAGCAACGTATTGAAAAAACAATGAAAGTTATCAATCGCACTGATGTAGGAGTTGTTATTTGTGATTATAACGGTATCGGGGATTATGAAAAAGAACTGGTTGCAAAGTTTGACGAATTAAAAATTCCGTTTTTGGTTCTGGTTAACAAAACAGATTTAAAGGACATTACCGAAGAAAAATTAAGCGAAATTTATACCCTTACGCCGCACACGCTTGTAACTTCTGCCGCAAATGACGGTGAACTTGTTTTCAAATTTAAGGCAGAAATTGTAAAACTTTTGCCTGATGACTTTGTAAACTCTCCAAAAATTGCAGGGGATTTGGTTCCGCCAAAAAGTACGGTAATCTTAGTTATTCCGATTGACAAGGAAGCGCCGAAAGGAAGAATTATTCTCCCGCAAGTTCAGACAATCCGTGATATGCTGGATAGTGACTGCTTAAGTTACATTGTAAAGGAAACGGAATTAAAACAGGCAATTGATAATCTCAAAGAACCGCCAGCACTTGTAATCACGGATTCGCAGGCATTTAAGCAGGTTAATGAAACTGTTCCGCAACATATTGCGCTGACTTCGTTTTCAATACTTTTTGCAAGGTTGAAAGGTGATTTAGGTGCTTTTATAAAAGGAGCAAGTGCAATAGACACGTTGCAAGACGGGGACAAGGTTTTAATCCTTGAAAGCTGCACCCACCACGCAATAGAAGATGATATCGGGCGAGTTAAAATCCCGAATTTACTCAAGAAAAAAACTGGGAAAAACTTGGTTATAGAACACTACTCGGGACATGATTTTCCTGATATTAACGGATATAAATTAATAATACATTGCGGTGCATGTATGACTAATCGTCGCGAAGTACTTTCAAGAATACTTCTTGCAAATAAAGCAGGAGTGCCGATTACAAATTACGGAATAGCAATTTCACATTGTCTTGGAATTTTAACACGAGCTACAGAAATCTTTTTAGAATGTCAAAATTTACACTAAGGCTTCTTTGCCTTCAAGTGCATTTGTAATTTCATCTATAATAAGCTTTGCTGCAGCGACTCTGTCTTCGGCGGTTGTGATAGGTCTGCCAATTACAAGATAGTCAACTCCGGATGTAATTGCACTGTAAGGGGTATCAACGCGTACTTGGTCATTAACTGAAGACCAGGTAGGTCGGATTGCCGGACAAACAATTATAAAGTTTTCGTCATCAATTTCTTTTCTTATACGTTTTGCTTCTTCCGCACTTGCAACTACTCCGTCCAAGCCTGATTCGTGTGCAAGCCTTGCCAATTGTGCTACGTAATCCTCAATACTTTTATCAACACAAAGTTCAGTAGTAAGCGTTCTTTGTCCAAAACTTGAAAGTAAAGTTACTCCTAAAATAACAGGTGGTTCCACTTCAAGACGTTTTGCGGCAGCACGTACGGCTTTAACGCTTCCGGTAACCATTTTTGAACCGCCTTGAAGATGAATGTTGAAAAAACTTACATTATTTTTAACAAGGTTAATACAAGCTTTTTGGACAGTATTTGGAATATCATGAAACTTGCTGTCGTAATAGCACTTTCCGCCCAATCTTTCTATTAGACGAACTGCTTCATAGCCATAATTGACTATGAGTGGTAATCCTATCTTAAAATATCCAACATAATCTTTTAATTCTTCAACCAGATTCTCAACTTCATCTAATGTTTCAACATCAAGAGCCAATATAATTCTGTCCTTAGGACAAGTCGGTTTAATCATCTTAATCTCCACCTTTTGACGAATATGTTAGCATAGAATTTTGATGATTGCAAGTTGTCGACTTTACCTAAGCATTATATCGTTTAAAGCCTTTTTCTATGTTTTTCGAGATAACCGATTTTACGGTATCGTATTCGGTTGTGAGGGCAGAAATTTCTGTATCAAGATTTTTCATCTTCATATCAATGATATTTTCTTTATGATTAATTTTTTGTTTTTCTCTGTTATATTTAGCTTCTGCCTGAGCAATACCTTCTTCGTCAGTAACTTCTTTTATGTATGTATTAGTTGCATAATTATTTTGATAATAGTATGAATCTTCAGCTATTGTAGAAATATACATTGAACCGTTTTGAAGCATAGTTTGAAGATATTTGTTGTCAGTAACTTGTTCATTTTGAACCCAACCCTTCATTGCTATTTGGTTGAACAATGTATCATAGAAGTTTGCAGTCATTAAGTTGTCACCAGAAGTGTCAACACCTTCAATAACAGAGAATGAGAAGTTATCGTCTACAAAATTACTTGTAGATTTTCTGTTAGTAACGTTATATTCTGAAGTTGCAACTCCATCCATATATTGTGCAAAGTATGTCAAATATGCATTAAACATATTAGAAATGTTTATTGTTACAAATGAAGACTTTCCGTCATCATCTGATTTCCCGTCATCATCGTGACAATATATACCTGATATACCAATAGCATCGGTACGTTCACCCTTGTGTGCGTCATTTCTTGGACCATCGGATTCTTTCTTATCACCCCAGCAAATCCATTCGCTAAAGTTATCATGGATGTTTTTACCATAACTTTCTTGAGCATCATATTTTCCGCTTGCATCTACCTTACCATATTGCTCTCTGGTATGACCACTATTACTATAATTTGTATGTCCTAGGTCTTTTCCTGCCCCGAGGTTAGTAATCATATCCGTAATATTTTTTCTTGCGTAAAGGAGTGCGTTTTGAGTATAGGTATCACCAACGTCAAGAGCATCTTCAATAACTGCGAACATGTGATCCCAAAGGCTCATTGTACAAATCGTATCAGCTAAACCGCCGTCTACAGTGATGTTATTGAAATTGTCTCTACCTTCTACTACATACAAATAATTCCCTTCTAAAATATCTTTAAAAGATATATTAAGGGGCATATTCGAGTCGAAACTGTTTACTCCTGAACCGCTGTGATTAATAAGTTCTGTGCTGTATATAAAACGGTTATTTTTCCATAAAGCACTGTTATTATCGCCAACAACTTGGCTAAAATCGTACTTAACACTGTTGAGGCGTTGTTTGAATTCGCTGAAAGAGCATTGAGTAGTTCTGTATGTAAGCATGTCTTCAGAACCAAATCCGGCGTTAGGATTGTATTGAACATCCATAATGCCTTTCCCTACAGCTTCTGAGATTAGACCGTTGGTGACCAATCCTTGGATAAATCGGTTTCTTATATCTGAAGAAGGAGTTGTGCTCAAACCTTCTTGCGGAATACCAGCAGCACGAGCTGCGGCTGCAAGCTTCGCATCAAGAACAACTCGCCCTGCAGGGTCTGTAATTGGTGATGGTCTGTAATCGTTCAGTTTAGATGGCTGCATTAACAAGCCGTATGACAATGGAGTTGTTTGATCTCCTGTGCCATAAAAATCATATACAAGTTTTGTTTGATTTAATGCATTTTGATACTCTTCAGAAACAATATTCATGTCACGAGAAAGTGCAATCTTCTGGTGAGAATATGCCATAGATTGATATTCACAGTCGGATTTCCTTGCTGTGATAGTCAATAATCTAGCTTGTGATGCCGCTAAACCCATATCCTGTTGCAATTCCTTTCGTTCTTAGTAACATTTCCTTGTTTTACATGTAGTTTTACGGCGTTCTAGCATAAAAACTTTAAGAAAAATAATTGCAAATGTTACAAATGTTAACATAAAAGGCGATGAAATTTTTAAATATAAATTACCAAATTATACTACATTAACTTATACCTGGGGGGGATTATTTGAAACTTAAAAACAACTAAAATTTTTATATAGAAATTTTTGGAGTATTTTGTATGTTTACCGAAAACAATTGTCACGATTGTAACAGATACAATCGCTTGGAAATGAAAAATGTTAATAAAGAGATAGTAAATTGGCTGGAAGATATTGTTGAAGAAAATAACAGCCGAGTAGAACGAAAAGAATGGAAAAGCAAGTATAACAGCTATGTTGTCTATGATTATGAGCCGTTCTGTACAGACGGATTTGAGATAAACATGACGATTACATCTTACGATCAAGCATACTTAAATTTTATCAAGTACTTGTATGATGAAAAAGTAAGTACAATAGATTATTTGAATAATTGTATCAGTCAGTAGGCTTACGGGTGTATTTTTTCCCGATTAATTCGTCCGGCATGAATTCTTGTTCATAATCCGGTGCAGCGTGCGAATAAACATATCCGATACCGAAACCATATTTAGATGCGTCTTTGTAATGTGTATCTCTCAAATGCATTGGAGGCGGAAAATCTTTTCCGTTTTGGATATCCGATAAAGCTTCATCAATCGCACAGCAAGCTTCGTTGGATT
>CAYUQM010000063.1:0-7546 GCA_964446855.1 uncultured Muribaculaceae bacterium | reverse complement strand
TTGCCGCAACTCCGGTACCTTCGCCGATTAAACCGAGAAGAACTTGTTCTGTTCCTACAAAATTGTGACCTAAACGACGAGCTTCTTCTTGAGCAAGCATTATTACTTTAATAGCTTTTTCCGTAAAACGTTCAAACATTATTAGCTCCTATTCTCTACTTATTTTATATATATTTTACATAAAAAACAAAAAACTTTCAAGGGGGTAAACATATATTAAAATACTATTAAAACAGGTAATTTAAAAAAGTTTTAAAAATAAAATAAAAAATTTTAAAAAAGTTGTTGACATTTAAATTTGTTTCACATAAAATAAAAAACGTGGACAAAATAATAAGTCAAGCCCCCATCGTCTAGAGGCCTAGGACAACACCCTTTCACGGTGTAGACAGCGATTCGAATTCGCTTGGGGGTACCATTTTAAAACTCACTCCGGTGAGTTTTTTTTGTGTCTTTGCACCCCCCTACTCTTCGAATCTGCAAATTCCTCCGTTATCGGAATTTGCACGATTAACCGATTTCTTCGGCATCCTGCCTCGTATGGCTCGTGTTTCTCGCCTACGATGCAAGAGAATTCGCTTGGGGGTAACTAAAAAACCGCTATCACAAAGCGGTTTTTTAGTGGGTCTACCCACTTGGCTCCTTAAAGCCAAAACCTATTTGCTCATAGGAACTAAAACACAATACGGATTAGCTGCTTCCGACGACTCAACAGGATGATACTGTTTGGTATCATAATCATAAAACCCAAAATCATACTTATCCGATTTTTTAGCAATCCGATTAAGTTTACGTAAATTTTCATACCTATAAAGCACTTTTGCGCAATTAGATAAGGAATAGACAGTAGCCAAACCTGCTTTTAAAATTTCTTTCTCAAAAGACTTCCCGTTATCGTAAGTCAATGACATCAATGGACGCCCATACTTATCGAACTTATCTTCCGCCGAATAACTCGCGTTAACATACTTATTTAAAAGTTCTTTTTGGGCAAATTCTCTCCCTAAATACCCTAAGAATAAAACCTGCTTATAAGTTAAACTATAGTTTCTCATCTGCCAATCAAGATGTGAACTCGCATGAACTTCAAAGGCGTCTATTCCATTTAACCTGACTCTTTCATTATTATCCGCATTGCCATCACCGTTGAAATCAAGATAAACGGTATCTCCGTCAGAAACCTTAATCACACGATATTCTGCTGCATAAACTGGAAGAACACTCAGTAAACCTATGATAATAAACAAAAATTTTAAAATATTTTTAATATTTTTCACTGCCAACACCTTATAAATCAATATTCGTCAAAAACAATAACAAATCAAGCGTCTATCCTCAAATATTCAAATGCAGGGACAATAACACAACTTTTCTGGAAATAATAAAAATTGTCTGTATAATAACTTTATTTTGTTAAAATACAGACATTTTTATATAAAAAACAACTTTATTTAGTCAAAAAATCAACCCTACCGCTGTCTAAGTGATAGTATGCAGGAACAATTTTTACGTTATGTTCTTTCATATATTTTACTAAATCAGTATCCTGAGTTAATAATTCATCTATATCTTGCATAACATGTGCTCTAACAACGTTATCAGAATTAACATCCTGTCCATTTAACTTACAAGTTTCAACTGCTGGTTGGATTGAATCTTCAAGAGATTTAATATACTTTGTTTCAGACTTTCCTGACAAAGTTGCGGCTATAGCACCACAATCCTGATGCCCCATAATAACAATAAGTTTTACACCACAGTGCATAACAGCATACTCAATACTGCCGATTACATGCTCATCCAGAACGTTACCTGCATTTCGAATTTCAAAAATATCACCCAGCCCCTGATCAAAAATCAACTCGGGTGGAACTCTTGAATCAGAGCAGGAAAGAATGACAACAAAAGGATGTTGACCGCTTAGCATATCATGACGACGTTTTTTACCAACATCAGGATGTTTTTCGTGTAATTTAACAAAACGTTCATTCCCTTTTATAAGCTTTTTCATAGCCTCGGAAGCCGTTAAATTATCATTAACTTGTGCATAAGACGCCCCCGAATTAAACAGCAAACAAATGCCGAATAATGCTGAAAATATTGTCTTTTTCATATATATCTCCTCTTAACATCTACTATCATAAGTTTATACCAAAGACAAAACAAAAACACTAGCCAAGATAAATTAAGTTTCAAAAGCATCTGTCTATCCCTTCGCAAAAACTTTTAATTTAATGATACACTAATCAACAGCAAAAATAAATATTTACGGATTTATAATATAAAAAAGGAGTAATATGCTAAAAATAAGTCCAAAGTTCTGTCGAACTGCAGAACGTTATTTAATGAAAAATACTGTTAGGGCAAAATATAATAGGAATATGGATACCGCACTTTTCTCAGGAATTGCGAGCGTTGTGGGAGTTGTAAATTTCCCTGAACTTTCACACTACGGAATCGGAGCACTGGGCTTAGCCGGGGCAATATACGTAAGAAGTACCGCACTTGCTCTAAAAAATCTGATAAAATTACAACCAATCAGATGGAGAGCAATAAAAATCAAAAAAGCAATAAAAAACACCGTCAAACCGTAACCAGTAAGAATTTACTTACCTTATCTGTTAATAATACTAGAGTTTTGTAATAAATTTTCTCATATTTTGATAACCTTGGACAAGGATATTACGCGGATTGCTTTCCCTTAAACCGTTCAACATAGTATTGAATAAACTTTCCGTAAATTCCACTGATTGTACACGCATATCGTCGAGCATAGAAGTTAGACGGTATGAAGACATCTTGTGCCTTGAGAAGGAATAAAACTCTTGAGTTTTTAAAGACATAAGCTGAGCCGTATTGAGTAAATCCAGAGTTTTACCTGCCCTATCACAATCTTTAAGTTCCTTATAAGCATGTCTAATTTTCTTATGCTGATTAATACCTTTTATATTCCAACGGACTTCAGATTTAATCTTACTCAACGGAGAACTGTAAATGTCGTGCATAGTGCCAGTAACATCGTACGGGGTATAAAATTCTCTGTCATAAGAGGTATGGAATTTGCTGTCCACAACCTCCAAGATATCTTTATTTTGCCTGATAACTCTTGGATTTCTATCTTCAATATAGAATTTATGCACTTCTTCATCATAATTAGGTTGTTTGGTTATCGCTCTCATTACGTACTCAAATGTAGAAGAAGACCATTCTTCCAAGTTATTAAGCCAATAATTACCGTAAACCAACTGAGTTTTCAAATAGGCATTCATATCAGAATCGTAACAGGTACGCATTTGAGTAGCAACTTCTTTTCGGAAGTCTTGAACAGCACTTATTGCACACAAATAAGAGGAGGAGGATGCTAAAATATTTCTATCCAACATATTGGGATCAACATGACCAAAAGCATCACGATAATCGGATAAAAACTGTAATTTTTTAAGCTCAATTCTTAACACGTTATCAGACGGATTTTTATAAATTTTAGATTTTGCAAGTTCCGTTTCAATAGCTTCTCGTGCATTATTCCCGAATATATAAGGAGAACGGCGAGTAGCTTGTTTTATATAATCATAGCGTTTTGAATGATATTCAGCCTTATTCTTCAAATACATCCTCAAGAAATCTTCTTTCTCTTTCTTAGAGCCTATACTTTCGATATAATAAGGCATAGTCGCCATCTCAAACATCTGAGCGTTTTCAGGGAAATGATTTACCGGAAGCGATATCTTGTCTGACTTAACCTTTGAAAAGAAATCACTCTTATTATCAAGAATTTGAGTCCATTGATAATCTATAAAATTAATATCTCCCGAATTTGTTAAAAGGATGTTTTTCCCGTTTAAATCACCGTGGTAAATCCCAACTTTATCAAGCTCGAACATTTTATCAAACAAACTTTTCAAATGTCTGTCAGTATAGCGATTGAAAGACGAAACCTCTTTTCCCTCAGCCATAGTTGATATCAGGTAATACTCACTTGTATCATAATTAAACACACGAGCAACACCGGCCTGCCCACCGATTCTGTCGGTCGGAACTTGTACAAGATTTCGATATTCTTGCTCATAATCATCTTTGTAACTTTTCTTACTGCGTTTGATTACATAATTACGCAAATCTGCCGCTTTAAATCTGTATGTATCACCGAATTTGCCCGAACCAAGCTCAGAGACATTACTACCTGAACTCGCAAATTTTTCCACCTCCTGCTGAAGTCGTGTCCTAACAGGTTGAAATTTGTAATTGAAATCTTCGAAATAAACTGATTTAAAACTAATGTTATTTCTGCTGCTATTCCGGGATTCGCTTATCGGCATGATTTTCATAATTTTTTATCCTCTACTGGTTCGTACTTCCAAATATTACATTTTTAAAGGGTTCAGACATACTATCTCTAAAACTTTCATTACGCATAGCATAAAGAGATACTGCTTGCTTTATACCTGCATCAAGACTGCCGTTTTCAACGGCAACGATTTTCCCGATTCGCCCGAAGGTATCAACTAATCGCTGTAACTTAGAGTTATCTTTTTTGACTACAATACCGACAAAAGGCATTTCATCTATTCTTTTAAGAAGCCCGTTAGCCGTAAGTTCATCACGCAATTCGTTAATATATTCGGAATCATTACCTCTGTATATGTGCTTCAAATCTCTGAGTTTTTTGTGCATATCACCTTGATAAAAGGCTTGATTAGAAGAGTTTTTCGCATAACTTCTCCATTCCTCGTTGGAAATATACTCCAACGGATTAAGCATATCAAAGTCGTTAGACCCGTCCCCTGCAACAACAACAAGATCATTTCCTTTTGCTGCCTCAAGAAGAGCTTCTTTTGTATCGTACAACTTTGTAAGCTTACGCTCTTCAATCATAGGAGTTAAGGAGACTGATTTTCTGTGATGATTTCTATGACTTGCATCTTCCCAACTCATAACATATTTAACATTATTTTCCGCCAAATAACCCTTAATTTCATCTATATAGTTGTCATATATCCAATTTCTTATCGGACAGTAACCGTAATCCGGCGGGAATATCAAATTAACTTTCAGATTACCGTCTTTTCTTGAACCCAAAGCAAAATCTGCCTTCGGATGCTCATGTTCAAGAATTTCATCATCATCCAACGGTAACTTTTTCCATTCATGAGCATTTAATTTTCCATCACTAAAAAGTGACATATTCCCGTAATCTCTGACAGAATTTTCACTTTCAGCTTCCACAAACCTGAAACACGCTTTTTCAGCCGCAAATTTTATAAACGATTTTAAACTCTTTCCGTCCCAATTTGAAACAGCTTTGATTTTCTTTTCCTTATCCTTATTCGATCTGTTATAATCAAACGGGAAAACTCCGTTATCGTAGAAATTTGAATCAGAACCGTTTTTAACAAACTCGTCGCTTCCGTTACCGACAATAACGCTTACTGGCAAAGGTAATCTGTACCCACGTATCTTTAAAAGCCAAGAGACAGCCTCATATTCCCCAAAGGTTCTTCCTGTCGTAACATGAAAATCCAAATCCTTTTGGGTAGAATTGAATAATTTATCCATTCTTCTGCAATAATCGACCATTTCCGGCTTCTGCACAGGTTTATGCATTGAAGAATGTCTTTCGGGGCAATAAGTCCCGTCAAAATCCGAATAAACATGGACTTTACCCGCAGCAAACGACATTTTGGAATGAATATTTCCGATTTTCATTTATTAACCTCGTTTAAAACTGATGGAAATAAACACCTAAAAAAAAAATTTTGTTATCGACGATTAAGTTATTTACAAAAATTTACAGTAATTTCTGACAAAAAAGAATAATTGTAATTTTTTAAATTCATACAGCAAATATGGGAGCTCCCATAATCGTTTGATTATTTCAAGTTCTATGAAATTTTACTGTCCTCATTAATTAATCTTTGATAAGAACTTTTACTGATGTTTAATTCTTTGCATATTTCAGCTACACTTTTACCTATTTTGCGAAGTTCAATGAGTAATTCTTTACTTACGGAGGAATTAACTTCACGAGATTTTCTCGTCGCAGTCTCCAGATTATGTTTTCTTAACAGGGTTACATAATTAGCTCTTGTAATTTTAAGGATTTTACATATTTCATCAACACTCTTTCCTGATGTTAAAAGAGCTTGAATTTTTTCTTTTGGAATAGAATCGACACAATCAATACTATCACGCAAAGCAGTTTTAACCTTAGCCAGTCTTGCTTTTTCATGGTAGGTATTTACAGCAACACCTAAAACCTCTGTTACTTCCGTCATAGGTTTTTTGGAAGATGCAAATTCCTCCAATTTTGCTCTCGGAATAACAACCTCACCGAAATGGTGTTTGTATTCATACCGAATATTCAATCTTTTCAATAATTTGTAAAAAGCGTCTTCTCTAATATTAAATCTGCGACAAATTGCATCCCTGCTCATTCCCGAGTCAACTGCAGCTTGCAAATCTTCTGCTTTTATAGATTTAAGTCTGATTTTAGAAGTCTTTCTATCAGTCATGATACCAAACTTATCCAATAACCTCGAATATGTACGGACAGGGATATCCAATCGTTCACAAATTTCTTTAACGGGAATCCTCTCATTAACAAGCTTTAATAAAGTATCTCTTGTTATTGCAGAAATTTTTTGTTTATGTAGTTTTGATTCTGTCATAATACCATATTTTGATATCAAAGATGAATATGCTGTTTCGTTAATCCCTAATTCTTTTAGAATTTCTTTCATCGATTTGCCAGACTTGATCAACTCAAGCAGTTGTTCTTTCGTTATAGAAGCATTGCGAACAGCCACCTCTTTAACTGCGGACGGAATTTTGAAAGCTTTTAATAGAGAATAATATGCACTTGAAGAAATTCCGAAAAACTCACAAATATCACTTACAGACAATCCGCTGTTTATTTTTTCTTTCAACTGTTCGGCAGTTATTTTAGCGGCATTTACAACTTTAGCTGTTCTCGGATGTTGTATCCCAGCATTCTTAACAATACTGTAATACCTGAAAGCAGTAATGTTTAATCTCCCGCATATCTCCGGAACCGTAAGTCCTTGCGCTAAAAATTCGGAGATTTTATCTTTTAGAGTATTTGAAACAGTAACCTTTTGTTTTTTATAAGCAATACCACGTTCGTCCAGTAACTTGTAAAAAGTATCATTAGCTATATTAAGTTCAGCTTTAATTTGTCTGACTGTTTTTCCTGAATTTAAAAGCTCCACAAGATGTTCGGTAGTTATACAGGCTGTTTTACTGCTGAAAGAAATTTGTGGTTGATATAAGTTTTGTCTTGATGAAATTTCCATACTTAATCTAACTGCAAACAAAATATTTTTTGCTAGTTACCGAAAAAATCTTTCAAAACAACCGAAAAACGTAAACAATTGTAATATTTCAATCAAAAATGTTTCTAAGATAAAAATACTGAAAACTACTCATTCGGTAATCAAGGGTAAAATTGGTTTATAGAGAGAAGATAAGGTAATTTTTTAGAAAAATAAAATTTCAAAGTGAGTAGAAAAAGAGTAATATGAGTAAT
>CAYUQM010000062.1:0-7686 GCA_964446855.1 uncultured Muribaculaceae bacterium | reverse complement strand
TTTTACCTGCAGTATATAATCTGTCTTTTACAATATCAAGATAGAATGAGCTTAATGACACTGCAGCAAAGTTTTGAAGGTGTTGGAAGTATTTATAAAATTCATAATTTTCAAATGCTTCGGTTACTTCTTCAACCAAATGGTTAAGTTTGTGCAGCGCAAATTTATCAAGTTCTTTCAAGTCTTTGTATTCAACATAATCGTTTGCAGGGTCAAAGTCGTAAAGGTTTCCAACCAAGAATCTTGCCGTATTTCTTGTTTTCTTAAAGATTTCAACAAGCTGTTTAACAATATTGTCACCGATTTTGGTATCGTTTCTGTAATCAACGGATGCAGCCCACAATCTCAGAATATCAGCCCCGTAATTTTTGATAATATCATCAGGTCTGATGTAGTTGCCTAAAGATTTTGACATTTTTCTACCGTCTTCTCCGAATACAAAACCGTGAGTTAAGACTGTTTTATAAGGCGCTTTTCCTTCTGTTGCAACAGAAGTTAAAAGTGAAGACTGGAACCAGCCTCTGTGTTGGTCTGAACCTTCAAGGTACATTTCAACAGGAGTTGTGCCTAGTTCTTCCGAACGTTTTTCAACAACAGCTCTCCAACTTATACCTGAATCAAACCACACGTCCATAATATCGTTTTCTTTTTTCAGATGGCTTTTTCCACATTTAGGACATACAAAACCTTTTGGTAAAAGTTCTTCTGTACTGTATTTTACCCACGCATCAGAACTTTCTTTTTCAAAGATTTCTGCTACGTGATTGATTGTTTCATCGGTTACGATAACTTCGCCGCAATCTTCACAGTAGAATACAGGAATAGGAACCCCCCAAGCACGCTGGCGGGAAATACACCAATCAGTACGGTTTTCAACCATGTTTGAAATACGAGCTTCTCCGCCCGCAGGAATCCATTTTACTCCTTTGATAGCTTCCAATGTTTCCTTACGGAACTTATCGATTTTAACAAACCATTGCGGAGTTGCGCGGTAAATTACGGGGTTTTTACATCTCCAGCAGTGCGGATAACTGTGGTTAATATCTTGTTGTTTCAATAATGCACCACAATTTTGAAGTTTTTCGATAACGATTTTGTTTCCTTTGTAATAAGGAACACCTTCCAAATCCTTATCGCCTACGATTTCAGTCCAACAGCCTTTGCTGTCAAGCGGTGAAAACACTTCTATACCATATTTACATCCGACTTCATAGTCCTCAAGACCGTGTCCCGGAGCGGTATGAACAGAACCCGTACCTGCATCAAGCGTTACGTGTTCACCTAAAATTATAGGTGATTTTCTGTTAACAAGCGGATGAGTTGTATTCAAAAGTTCCAAATCTTGCCCGATACAAGTACCAAGAACCTTAATATCCTCTTCGCTCCACTCAACATCAGCCAAAAATGCACTTAAAAGTTCTTGAGCAACAACATAAACATCCCCTTTGTATTCAAAGAAAGTATATTCAAATTTAGGGTGCATACTGATTGCCATGTTTGAAGGAATTGTCCATGGAGTAGTTGTCCAGATAATTGCATAAACATCTTTGCCTTCTGCCTCAGCAACAATTCCGTTAATTTTTTGAGAAGCTTCATTGTCAAACTTAAATCTTACATAAATAGATGTTGAAGTATGGTCAGCGTATTCAACTTCAGCTTCAGCAAGAGCAGTTTCACAAGAAGCACACCAGTAAACAGGTTTCAAACCTTTTTCAATATAACCCTTTTTATACATCTCGCCAAATACTCTAACCTGCTCGGCTTCGTATTCAGGATTGATTGTAAGATAAGGGTGCTCCCAGTCGCCCCAAACGCCTAATCGTTTAAATTCACTTTCTTGTCCTTTAAGGTTTTTGTGCGCAAATTCGCGGCATTTTTGACGAAGCTCGTAAGGAGTAACGGCACTTCTTCCGCCTTTAATTTCTTTCACAACTTTGTTTTCGATAGGCAGACCGTGTCCGTCATAACCCGGCACATAAGGTGCGTAAAAACCTTGCTGGGATTTATATTTAATCAAGATGTCTTTCAAAATTTTATTTAAAGCAGTACCTACGTGGATTTTTTCACTGCTCAAATATGGAGGACCGTCATGTAAAATGAATTTGTTAACTTTATCTTTGTTTGATACACTTTTTTCGTAAATGTTATTTTCTTCCCAGAATTTTTGAATTTCGAGTTCTCTGACAGTTGCATTTGCTCTCATAGCAAGGCTTGTTTGAGGCAAATTCAAAGTATCTTTGTATTCTGTTTTTACGTCATTACCCATCTTCTTTTATCCTTATATTAATTTATTTAACTTCTTCCGCCACTAAATTTTGTTTTGAATTTGCCGCTTCTTCTCTATCAAGTCGGACAAAATTCTTCATTTTCTCGTAATCAAAAACATTTTCCCAACGTGCAATTACAACAGTTGCAATACAGTTCCCGATAAGGTTTACGGCAGTACGTCCCATATCAAGAATTTGGTCAATACCGAGCAAAATTGCAACCCCCAAAATCGGGATATTAAAACTTGCTAAAGTACCTGCAAGAACAATCAACGCAGCTCTTGGAACACCTGCAACACCTTTACTTGTAAGCATAAGCGCAAGCATTATAATAATCTGTTGATTTAAATCCAGATTAATCCCAACAAGCTGAGATGAAAAAATTACGGCCATTGCAAGATATAAAGTACTTCCGTCAAGGTTAAATGTATAACCTGTAGGCATAACAAATCCGACAATATTTTTCGGAACCCCGAAACGCTCCATAATATCCATAGCTTTCGGGAAAGCAGCTTCCGAACTTGCCGTTGTAAAAGCAAGAAGAGCCGGCTCCTGCAAAGCTCTTATTAAACTTCTAAATGAAATTCTGACTATTTTACAAACAATAATCAAAACCAACAATACAAATGCTGCAAATGCAATATATAATGCACCGATTATCTTAAAATAATTTTTTAGTATTGCAAGCCCGTTGGCACCGATAGTTGAGGCTATCGCTCCAAAAATACCGAGGGGCGCAAAATACATTACATATTCCGTAAATTTAAACATAATTTGAGAAACAGAATTGAGTACATCCAATACGGGTCTTGCTTTTTCTTTACAAGCACAAATTGCAATAGCAAAAAATATAGAAAATACTACAATTTGTAACAAATTTCCTTGAGCCATTGCATCAAAAATACTCGTCGGGAATATATTAGTTACCATCTCGCCAACAGATGTATGCGCATTTGATGCAGCTATTAAACCAGCCTCCTGCATTTTAAGAGCATGTTCTGATGTTCCCATGACAAAGCCGACACCCGGTTTAAAAATATTTGCCATAGTCAAGCCTATTACCAACGCAAGAGTTGTAACTATTTCAAAATAAACTATCGTTTTAAGCCCTATTCTGCCAAGACGTTTTGCATCACCATGCCCTGCAATTCCCACAACAAGAGTTGCAAATAACAACGGAGCAATAATCATCTTAACCATACGAAGGAATATTGCTGCAAACGGGTGCATTTTTACCGCAAATTCAGGGGCAAAATGTCCTACAATAATACCCAAAATAAGCGCTATAAATATCAGGGCTGTTAACTTAGAATGTTTCAATTTGGTACCTCAATAAAGATTATATACCAAACACACAAAACTGCCTAATTAACTTATTTATTTTTAATAAAAGTTAAACAAACAGACCAAAATTACTCCTCATCGCCATCCTCGTTCTCATTTTCTTGATATATTTGAGGTTTAAGCTTGTCATGAGTTGCAAATTTCTTAAACAATCTTCCTTCAGGCGTAATTTCATACAAGAACAAATTCGGATTACGGCATGTATCTTTATTGTAGAAACAATCCGTACCTTCTCTTCTATCCATAGTTCTAAACACAATTGACTGCTTGGTAGAAAAATCAGAAACAGGAAATTTCCATTTTATACCATCACTAGAGGTAAAACTGTAGTCTGCATCTTCCGAACAATCAACCGTACTATCTGGGTATAACGTAAATTTACTTGCAACAAGCTCACAAAATTTTGTTGCACCTGAATAAGAGTTTCCGTGCTCTATAACCTCGTCGGTATTTTTTAGTCCGTATGTTTTTGTAACGGTTATCTCACCATTTTCAGCTGTTTCAAATTCTTTTTTCACCGGATAATAATCTTCATTATTCACAACATCACTTACAACGTGTTCCAAAAAATAATCACCTTTTTTATGTAAGTTTTCATTTTTATCCGGAATTGCAACCTTTAGTGTAGGAATAGTAATCCCTGCTACAAGACCAATAACCGCAACAACTATCAAACATTCCGCCAATGTCATTGCTTTATGTATAGAACTTCTTAGTAAATACCTCATTCTTGCCTCTTATAAAATTTCACAAGTTATTTTCATTTTATATATACATTATACCTTTTTTTTTAAATTTACACAAGGGTATAAAAACTTTTAAAATATTTTGATAACATTTTGTAATAATTGAATATTTTCAGCTTGCCATAACTTGCTAAATTGTTATACAATTGGGCATGTACATGCTTATTTGGGGGCATGCCTAAAAGATATAGGGATAAAACGGAGGTTAGTGTGAACTTAGTGGAAGGCAAATTAAACTTATCAGAAAATGCTGTTAAAGTTCTTGAAAAAAGATACTTAAAACGCGATAAAGATGGTAATTGTACCGAAACTCCGGCTGATATGTTCAGAAGAGTTGCAAGTACAATTGCATCAGGGGATTTAAAATTCGGAAAATCTCAAAGTGATGTAGACGCACTTACTAAAAGATTTTATGAAGCAATTACAAATTGTTATTTTATGCCAAACTCACCTACATTGATGAATGCAGGTCGTGAACTTGGTCAATTAGCAGCTTGTTTCGTATTACCTGTAGAGGACTCTCTGGAAGGTATTTTCGAAACCGTTAAGAATACCGCACTAATTCATAAATCAGGTGGCGGAACAGGTTTTTCTTTCTCAAAATTGAGACCAAAAAACAGTGTAGTCCGTTCAACTATGGGTGTGTCTTCAGGTCCCGTATCTTTCATGGAAGTTTTCAACGCGGCTACCGAAGCAGTTAAGCAAGGCGGTACAAGACGTGGTGCAAATATGGGTATATTAAGAGTTGACCACCCTGATATTTTAGACTTCATTAATTGCAAAAGTGATAACAACAAATTAAATAACTTCAACATTTCCGTTGCTATCACAGATAAATTTATGGAAGCATACATCGCAGGAATTGATTATGAATTAATCAATCCACAAAACGGTCAGGTTGCAGGTACAATGAGCGCTAAGAAAGTGTTCGACTTGATTGTTGACGGAGCTTGGAGAAACGGTGAACCGGGAATCGTATTTATTGACAAGATGAATTACGACAACCCGACTCCTCACATCGGACAAATTGAATCAACAAACCCTTGCGGAGAAGTTCCGCTTCTTTCTTATGAAGCTTGCAATTTAGGTTCAATTAACCTTGGTAAAATGGTTGACGAAACAGCTAACGGACCGGTTGTTAACTGGAAACGATTGGGTGAAGTCACAAGAACTGCTATCAGATTTTTGGATAACGTAATCGAAGTTAACAACTACCCGCTTCCAAAAATATCCGAAATGGTTAGAAATAACCGCAAAATCGGATTGGGCGTAATGGGCTGGGCAGATATGCTTATGAAAATGGGATTGTCCTACGCATCCGGTGAAGGGACAAAACTTGGCGCCCAAGTTATGGAATTCATTGATTATGAATCAAAATGCGAATCAATTGAACTCTCAAAAGAACGTGGAAGATTTAATAACTTCACAGGCAGCGTTTACGACGGCAAAAAATTCCTTACAAACAAATACAAAGGTAAATCAGCAGGAATTATTTCCGACGAACAATGGGCTGATTTGGATGCGCAAATTGAAAAATTCGGTATCAGAAACGCTACAACAACTTGTATTGCGCCAACCGGTACAATTTCAATGATTGCAAGTGCATCCGGAGGGGTTGAACCGTTATTTGGTCTTGTATTCTCAAGATTGATTATGGACGGAACAGAAATGCTTGAGATTAACCCTATATTCAAAGATTACATGATTAACAGAGGGTTATATAGCGAAGAGTTGATGCAAAAAATTGCAAAAGAAGGTTCTGTTGCTCACGTTGACGGAATTTCTGATGAAATTAAGCATATTTTTGTAACTGCGCATGATGTTTCACCATACTGGCACGTTAAGATGCAAGCTGCATTCCAACTTCATACCGACAATGCAGTTTCTAAAACAGTTAACTTTGAAGAACACGCAACAAGACAAGACATTGAAGAAGCTTACATATTAGCTTACAAAAATGATTTGAAAGGTATAACAGTTTACAGAAACAACTCTCGCCAATTCCAACCTATGAACTTGGATGACAAGAAAAAAGAAGAAAAAGTTGAAGAAACTGTTGTAGAATCTAAAATTGAAGAAACAGAAGAATATAATCCGACAGGCGAAATCAAAAAAGTTACCTGTCCGGAATGCGGTAACACGATTGAAATGGCTGAGGGATGTTTCATTTGTCTGAACTGCGGATACTCCGGGTGCAGCTAGCAGATTTTCGGCAGAGTGAGTGAGCAAAGTCAAACGAAACTCGTCACATCTGAAGCTCCGATTGAACGTGAGCAAATTGAAAAATTTGCGAAGCAAAATAAAGGAGCAGGAAAGCCAAATGAATTAAGAGAGAGATTAAAGCCGTCAAATTTATTTGACGGCTTTTTCTATTTGTGGTAAAGAAAATATGTTAGGTACATTAAGAAATTTATGCCAAAAGTTTCAATTATTATAACAAGCTATAATTATGCACAGTATCTAAAAGATACTGTAAATTCGGTGTTAAATCAGACATTTAAAGACTGGGAATTAATCATCATAGATGACAATTCTACAGATAATTCGGTCGAAATCATCACCGAATTCGTAAATTCTGATACCCGCATACGGCTTATAAAGAACCATGAAAATCAAGGGCTTTCAAAATCCGTACAAATCGGTTTGATGTCTGCAATGGGTAAGTGGATTGCGTTTCTGGAAAGCGATGACTTATGGAAAGAAAACTATCTTGAAAAAAAACTCGAAATATCGGAAAAACATTCGGAATGCGGAATTTTGTATAATAATGTAGAGTTTTTTGACATAAACGCCGATACCGCAAAGCAAAAATACACCTCGATAATAAGAAAAAACAATAAAATAAAAAATCCGTATGATATATTTTACCATTTTGGATATCGAAATCTAATTTTTACGATGTCATCCGTGATGATTGAGCGAAAATTGTTTGAGGGAATTGATTTTAATACCCCGATAGACAAACTCCTTGATTGGTATTTATATATTCAAATAGCTCGTAAAACTTATGCTTATTATCTTAATGAAGATTTGACATTATGGCGTCAGCATTCAGACAGCTATCTGACCAAAAAAAACGGTTTAAAGTTTAAATTTGTAAATGTCAGCGCATATTTCCACGTATGGAAACAAGAACCATGGAATTTAAAACTATTGTTGTTTATCATTATTGTGACAAACAGAATGTGTTTTAAAAGGATTTTGTTTTATTTAATCAAACAATCAAGAAGAAGTTCTTAAACTTATGCACACTCAAAATAAAAAGAGCCCTTTAAAAGGACTCTTTTTTAGTTTTAAATTTTTTGTTCAACTATAATGCTTTTTGAACT
>CAYUQM010000061.1:0-7756 GCA_964446855.1 uncultured Muribaculaceae bacterium | reverse complement strand
AAAAACACGCAATTGTTTTCTTCGTCGCCTGCGGCGCCGATTTGATTGAATGGTTGTTCGTTTTACTCGCTGCGCTCGTAAAATCATTATGGCTCACTATCGCACTTCGTGCACGTTCGCCTATATTGTTATCTCCCTTCCGGTCGATAACATATTTTATATAAATATTACAAATGTTACAAATTTTTCAAAAGCTGAAAACGAGCCTTAGAATAATTTTTATTATAAGAGAAGAGAGAAAAATCAAGAGGTCAAGATGTTGGATTCGGTTAAAGCTATACAGGCTCAACAAATATATAGAGTACAACCTGTCAGTCTGGAAGAAAAATCACGAGGAAGAAATAATCAGCAACAACAACTGCTTGGTGGTGTTAATTTCTTTACAGGCAAAGCATATAGCCCAAACTATCCTTCCGTTGAAGGTAGTCCGACATTCGGGAAATCATTAGATATACTGGGATAACTCTCTTTTATTTTAAATTAATATTTCTTAACAATTGCACAAATTTGGGCAATTTTTTGTGATGCAAATACTTTATGTAAATGTAAGGGAAATTTAAGGGGTAAGGTATGCCACCAATTCAAGCTTATAGCGCACTAAACGTATTTGATTTACGAAAAGTTCAAGCAACACAGGAAGCCAATAGCAATCCTGTTCAAGGGGTAACAAATAACCTGACTCCGGGGTTATTTAATTATACACTGAGCCACCCGCGCGCAGTTGATTCTGCAGGAGTTCCGGAAGGAACATCTCCTCTTGCAAAAAAATTAGACGTATGTTGGTAATAATGCAACTTCGAATATAAAAAAATGCCGGTAAATAAAATTACCGGCATTTTTTTTATATCTTAAATAAACATTACATTTTATTGACTATATGTGAGGCTTATCATACGATTATGTAAAGAGGAAACGAGGTGAATGTCCTCGGCTGTAGCCGCAACCGTAAAAGCCGGAATGCTCTGAAACGAAAACATTTTCACGCGCAATTTGGAATTGTTTTCAATGTTTCCTTGATGTCCTCTGAAAAACACTTAGAGAGGATATAAGGAAATTGCAATTAACCACAGTTCAGCCAAATATAGTTAAAGCAGGAACATGCCCGCATGGATTGCCACTTGGCGCCTGTCCTATTTGTAACGGAATGGGTGGTGGCGGAGGTATGAGAAAAGCCGATTTCTCCGCAAAACCTGGCGAAATGAGCTGGAATGAATGCGCTGCAATCGGAGCCTTCTTAAAGGCACAACAAAATGCAAAACTTGCACGCCAACAAGATGCTCAGAATTTTGCACAGCAGGCAATTGCGTTTCAGAATGCAATGACTAACGCATCTCAAAGAATTGCTACTCTCACAGCAGCAATCTCAGCAAATATGCCTCCTGTAATATCAACACCGATAAATTTTGTTCTTAACACAATCTTAGGAGGAACTATTAATTTTATGAAAAATATTCCTCAAACCATTCAAAATATCACACAGACAATCTCACAAAAATTTGCAGACATCTCTGACAAGATTGCTGCTGTAGTAGGAGAAATCAAAACTGCAATCTCAAAAAAAATTACAGAACCTATAAACGAGTTTAAGAAGAAACTAAAATCGCTATTTGGAATTTTTAATCCTGAAAACACGGACAATAACGATAAACAAATTGATGAAACTAAAAAAGCCTTTAAGCTAAAGACCTTTATCCATGATTTATATAAAAAAATCAAAGGAGAAGAGGAAAATGAAACAAATAAGGAATTACAATAATGCACTCCATAACTTTCAATGACGGAGAAACCAGACGTCAACAACGCAATTTGACAGGGGTTCAAAAAAAGAACAACCACAAGACAAAAGAAGGCGTAATCGTAAACAATTTTATAAAAGATAACGACAACGACATTCAGCCATTAAGCCTGAATGACACAAAAGACTCTCTGATAATTTCTGAGACGGTAAAACTTCCGCAAAAACTTAAAGATAACAACATTCAGCCAGAAAAAAATTTACTTCCTATAAGCGGACTTGCAGTGGGTGTAATGGGAATTTTCGCCGGATTATCTTGGTTTATAAAGCGTAATGCAAAAATTACAAATGAAATTGCAAAAGAAAAATGGATAACCTCGTTTACAAGGAATATTTCCATTAACGAGGAATCTCTGCAAGCACTTGTTCAAATGGTTCAAAATCCAAACTCTAAAACCGTACGTGCAGGCTTGGGAGTTTTAACTCTAACAGCAACAGCGTTTATGGGCAAAACATTTTTTGATGGGTTCAAAGAAGTCTGGGTAAAGAAAAAAGAAGCTGACATCCAAAAAAATCTTCAAGAAAAGTTAATTGCAGTAGAAACCCAATCTTTCAGCGGAAAAATCCAAATTATAAGGAACTCTTTATCAGAAAAAACAAAAATGTTCTCTAAATACCTTGGAGAAGCAGAACAACAAGAACAGCCGTTCGGAATGTTTAAAAGTGCAAAAGAACTCTATTTCGGACAAAGAGAACAACAAAATAATCAAAAAAGCGGATTGAAATACTTTCTGCTTGGAGGGGCAACAATCGCATCTATTATAGGATTGTCTCTTTATTCGATGAAAAATCTTCGCGCAGGCAACAAGGAAGTAGAAAAATTCATAGCAAAAACAAAAGAAGACCTGTTAACAATAGCCTCTTCAAATAAAGATAAATCATTTGTTAAAGAATATCTTGAAAATATGCTGCAAGCAATTAATGCAAAACAGCAAGATATAGAGGAAATTGTTAATAAAACCTCGTGGAATGACAGCGAAAAAGAGCAGTTTATCGAACAGGTTGCGCAGAAAATTAACACCTCAACGGTTAAAGTTAACCCGAATATAGGCGGTGACGGGACCCAAAAACCTTCATTTTCATCCTTTGTCGATGACTACCGTGCGTTCTTCTACAACATGCTGATAGAACCCGATAATAAACAATTCCAGCAACTCTTTTTTGGAACAACCGCACTTGCAGGAATAAGCTATGGTGGCAAACTTATAGGAGACGCTATTAAAGAAGTTCAAGTTAAAAAACTGAACGCACAAACCGAACTAGACCTGCAGAAACGATTGGTTTCAACTGAACTTCGTAACTTTAAATCAAAAAAAGATGCCGCAATACAACCGCTTGTAGATGAGTTTTACAATCAAGTAGATAAAGGAAAGTCAAAAAAACAACTCAAAACAATAGCAGAAAACATTCTGCTTGAAATTAAAAACGGCCCACCGTTTGTATATTCATAGGGGAAATATGATACAACCAGTTAATATAAATATATATAACAATACTAAATCTCCGGTACAAATGCCGACAGTGCAACGTAACTACGCAATTTTCAATCAAGAACGAGTTGATTATTTTGTAAAACAAAAAGAAAATGCCTTACCATTTCTAAACGATATCCTACTACATTCAAATAATGAAACACAAGTGACTGAAACGTTATATATATTAGACCGTATGATTGAAAGCGGAACCAAGAATATTGATAAAATGTATCCTACATTTTCCAGATTTAACAACACACAATCGCCAAATATTCAAACATTTTTAGCAGGCATATACAGAAAAATACAAGTTCCTGATGCATTTGGACCTCTTGTCAAAATGCTAATACAAAATTCCATAAACCCTTATCCGCACATGCTTTTCGACCCTAATGAAGAAATCGGAGGGGCAATTTTAAGCTACATATCAGATAGGTTTAAAAACTAGTATTTACAAGCATTTTAACCAATTCACTTTCTTTAATAAGCACCCAATATGTTACGATTTCTTAACATTATTAACCCCAAAATTAAAGTTTTCTTGCAGGGTTGTCGATAAGTAAATCACAAGGGTACACAAAACAAGTAAGAAAGGAATGGATGCCGTTATGGGTATGGCAGCTTCACAAGCAAGATTTTTGGGTTTAACCGCTCGAAAAAATAACGTTGAGTTTGAAGGCCAACAGATTAACCAACAACGTACAGTGTTGTCTAATCAGTCCGCCAACTACTATAACGACCTTCTCGGTATGAGCGTTCCGACCCCACCTTCAGTAGACAACTACACAAAAACAGTTTATTCATTTGAAGACGGTGCTTTAACAAACACTGTAACTTCTTTAATTGCTGAGCCAAATGGTCAGTATACTATCAGCTATTTATCAAAATGGCAAGATGATTACGCACCGGTTGCCGCAGCAACAAGTATTGTAACAAGACTTAAAGTAGACGAAACATCAGAAGACGCAGAATACACTTATGCAGTTGGCGCCGCTGATTTAAGAACTCTTGGCGAAGAAGATATGTCAGTTGATAACGAGCAAAAAAGAGCTGACAGACAAAGAGAAGAAAAAGCTTGGGCTTCAATGCTTGAATTAAAATATGGCAAAGCTGACTGGGTTGTAAGATATGTTACTAACACAACAACAGGTGCAGAAGTTCCATATTTCTACAGCAAAGATGATTTAGATCGAGCAACTTATGACGATACAAAAAACACTTCATTATCAAATATTAACTGCTACACAATCGGTAGCGAACAGAAAATTGAAGAACATATTGCACTTGAACACTGTAAAGTAGAAAAGGATTCATCAGGCAGATTTATTTCAATAAGTATTCCTGATACAGATGCAGACGGAGAACCTGTACTTGATGCTAACGGTAAACAACTATACAACACCTACGCTCTTACTACAGAAACTTCAACCGATCAGGATGCATACCAAGATGCAATGAATAACTATGAATATGAAAAACAATTATACGACCAAGCTATTGAAGATATCAACTCTAAGATTTCTATCATTCAAGCTCAAGATAAAAACTTAGAATTGAGATTAAAACAGCTTGATACCGAGCAAGACGCAATTTCAAATGAAATGGATTCAGTATCAAAGGTTGTAGAAAAGAACGTCGAATCATCATTCAAAACATTCGGCTAATCAAAAATTTTCCTTTCCCTTTTTCCTTTTTCCTATTAATTTTCCAACGACTAACAGTAATGCTTAGTCGTTTTTTTTGTGGCATAAACATCTACCCGCCCCTAAAGTGTAGGAAAGGGCAGGGTGAGGTTTGTTTGTATGTTTATGTTAAAATTACATTATGAGCTTTATAGAAAAATATAACAGCATAAAATCTCTTGTTGAACCGGAACTCAACGAATTAAAATCCGAAATGCTGAAAGGGTTCGAAGAACACGAGAATTTGTATGAATATATTTCTGCACCGTCAAAAAATATCAGACCGGTGCTTACATTTTTATTTTTGAAAGCCTCAGGATATGAGATTACGCAAGAACAAATAAAAGTTCAAGCAGCAGTAGAATTAATACATAACGCCTCACTTCTTCACGATGACGTTATTGATGAGAGCGAAACCAGAAGGCAGTTTTCTTCGTTTAATAAGAAAGAAGGTAATCGGCTTGCAGTTATCAGCGGAGATTTTGTACTGTCACTTGCGCTAAAAAAGCTTGTAGAAACAGGTTCAACGGAAATTTTAGATATATTTACAAACACCTTAAGAAAAATGTGCTTGGGAGAAATTTACCAGAACAAGTCGAAGTTTCAAATCCCGACAATAGAAGATTATGTGAAAAAAAACTACAACAAAACAGGAGCCCTGTTTGAAGCTTCGCTCAAAGCAGCCCTTCCGCCCAAAAGTTCCGCCGAGTTTGCAAAAAACTTCGGTATAGCATTTCAAATCAGAGATGATATTTTAAATATCACAAAACAAAGTCCAGACAGTGATATTGCAAACGGGATATACACCGCACCCGTAATCTATTCCGGCAACCCTGATAATCCGTTAGAGGGTATTGAAAAAGCAAAGGATTTGTTAGATACTTATTTAGAAAAAGCAAAATCAGAGCTTAAAGCTCTGCCTAAAAACAGATATAAATCTACATTGATAAAACTTATGGAAATTATAAAAATATGAATAAAGAAGAGACTTTAAACGAAATAAGACTTTGGTACAAAACCCATAAACCTGCGATAAAAGAAACTGTTGAAACAATTGTATTTGTGGTTGCAATGGTTATTATTATACGCTTTTTTATAGGCGAAATTCGCTGGATTCCATCTGGTTCAATGCACCCGACATTACTTGAAGGTGACAGAATTTTCGTTGAACGCTACTCAAGATTTTATAAAACTCCTGAACGCGGAGATATAATGGTATTTTACCCGCCGTTTGAGAAGTTAAAAAACACACCTTGGAAACTATTTTCACGGCTGACCGGATTTTGGTGTAAAGATGTAGCATTTATTAAGCGAGTTATCGGAATGCCGGGAGACAAGTTTGAAATAAAAACCGACAAAGACGGAAAATCAACGGTTTATATAAATGATGAACCGTTAATCGAAGACTATATCCAAAGCCCTTATGATTACACCCCTTGCACGGAAGCAATGCTTTGCGGCCCAATCACAATCCCTGAAAAACATTATATGATGCTGGGAGATAACAGAGGAAACTCGCAAGACGGAAGATACTGGGGATTACTTCCCGAAGACAGATTTATCGGCAGAGCAACATTTGTGTTCTGGCCATTCACAAGAGCTAAAGGATTAAAATTAAAATGACGGAAAAAGAAAAAATGCTGGCAGGCGAAATGTACTTTGCCTTTGACAAAACATTGCTGGAAGAACGTAAAATCGCAAAAGATTTATGCTTTGAGTTTAATAACCTTGCGCCGTCAAAAATTGACGAACGACGCGAAATTTTAAAAAAACTTCTAGGAAAATGCGAAGACGATACCCATATCGAATCAAATTTTTATTGTGACTACGGGTATAACATCAGCGTCGGAAAAAACTTCTATATTAACCACAACTGCGTAATGCTGGATTGTGCGCCAATAAGTTTCGGAGACAATATTTTTATCGGCCCTAACTGCGGATTTTACACAGCAATACACCCTATTGACGCAGAAGAAAGAAGTACCTTCGCAGAATCTGCAAAACCGATAACAGTCGGAAATGATGTGTGGTTTGGCGGAAACGTTACCGTTTTGCCGGGAGTAACCATCGGAAACGGGGTTGTAATCGGCGCAGGAAGCGTTGTTACAAAGGATCTTCCGCCAGATGTTGTTGCAGTAGGGAACCCTTGTAAAGTTTTGAGAAATCTTAAAGATTAAGTTTGTACAAGCAAACATCTTTATGCTACGCTTATTGTAGTAATGATTGGGGATTTTACCCTTAATTGTAAAATTCAGGAGAGAAAAAGAGATGAAAGAAGCATATTTTCCACAGGAAATAGAAAAAAAATGGCAAAAGAAATGGGAAGATGAAGGTGTTTTCAAGACTTCCGACAACAGCGATAAACCGAAATATTTTGCACTTTCAATGTTTCCGTACCCGTCAGGCAAACTGCATATGGGACACGTAAGAAACTACACGATTACGGACGTAATTGCAAGATTTAAAAAAGCTCAAGGGTTCAATGTTCTTCACCCTATGGGATGGGACAGTTTCGGTCTGCCTGCTGAAAATGCGGCAATGAAACACGGCGCAGACCCTGCAAAATGGACTGATGAAAATATTGCTTACATGACAAAACAGCTTAAAATGCTCGGACTCTCTTACGATTGGAACAGAGAAGTTACAACCTGCAAACCAGATTATTACAAATGGACTCAATGGTTATTCTTACAGCTTTATAAAAAAGGCTTGGCATATAAAAAAGAAGCTGCGGTTAACTGGTGTAATGAATGTAATCATCACGCCCAACTATTTTAATAATGGAAGTTTTAACTGAAGTTATC
>CAYUQM010000060.1:0-8071 GCA_964446855.1 uncultured Muribaculaceae bacterium | reverse complement strand
TCGGCTGTGTGCGTAGGTTTTTGATGAAGAATTCTGTTGCGTGTTTTCAGACAATTTGTTGTAATTGGATGCCTGAAGTATATATTCCTTTATGTAAAGGGGAGATAAGTGTTAAAAATGCTGCTAGGAGGAATAAAAAATGAGTTACGAGCTTGCAGGAATTCTAATAACAGTAATAATACAGGCATTATATTTAGCATATAAAATTGGCAGATTTGAAGAAAAGCTCAATATATTGTCAGACAAGCAGGATAAACATAATAATCTGATAGAACGCATGGTTCATGTCGAAGACAGTGTTAAGTCTGCACATCATAGGATAAATGATATTGAGGTGAAAGTATGAAATTGTCCAAAAATTTTACAATTAATGAATTGACATATTCAGTTACTGCACAAGCTAATAATATAGATAATCGACCTTCTGTTGAAGTTATAAATAATTTAAAGGCTCTTTGTGAACATGTATTACAGCCTTTACGTGATTATTTGGGTTGTCCGGTGATAGTTACAAGCGGATATCGTTGTTACAAGCTTAATGAGAAAGTTGGCGGGGTTCGCAATTCTCAGCATTTAAAAGGTGAAGCTGCGGATTTTATATGTCCGAGTAAAAACTTAAAAAATGTTTTTAACTGGATGAAAAATAATTTGGTGTTTGACCAACTTTTATATGAATTTAGTTCTAAAGATGTGTGGATACATGTATCATATTCTAACTCCGAGAAAAACCGAAATCAGGTGTTTGACAATTATAAGGCTTAAAATAAAAGAGCAGTTTTGACTGCTCTGCTTATAACTTTAGTTAGTTATGAATAAGCTAATGACATAATAGATTTGTTAGGGTTTCCTAACAAATCTATTTTAATGTCTAATTATATATTTGTCAATATCTTTTTTACAATTTGCAAATTTTCAAATTATAAATTAAAATAATAGTTAATGCCAAAGTTTTTGTATAAAGCTCTAAAAAATGATAAGGAAATTGTTTCAGACTATGTTGAGGCGGAAAATCCTAGAGATGCTCGCCTAAAGATAATCTCCAAAGGTTTCTTGCCGACTGAAATCTATGAAGAGTCTATAGGTATTAAATCTGGTCATGATTCAGTTAAAAAAGATGAAAATATCAAACTAAGTTTGAGTGAAAAGATAGCATTTACATCTGAGCTTCAAAATTTACTTTCAGCTTCAATTTCAGTGTTGGAAGCTCTTGATTCTGTGATTAAATATTCACCTAGTAAAAAAGTTAAGTTAGTCACCAAAAGAATATATGATTTAATTAAAAATGGTGCTACGTTTTCAGAGGCATTGAGAGTGTATTCTTCTACGTTCGGGCATGTGTACGTTTCAATCTGCCACGCAGGTGAAAGTTCCGGAACCTTACCGGAGGTGTTGGCATATCTTTTGAATTTATTAAAAAAACAAGATTCCCTAAAGGGTAAATATATACAAATGTCTATTTATCCGGCAATTTTGATTTTGATGATGGTTGCATTATATTTTATAGCCGGTGGTGTCATTTTTCCAAGATTTGTTTCATTATTACAAGTAGACCCTACACCTCTTGCTTCTTTGTTTATTGATGGTGTGAGCTTTTTTCAGCGTTACTGGCATGTATTAATAGTTTTAATTGGCGCCTCTGTGTTTGCGTTGAAGAGTGTTTTTAATTTTAAGGTTTTAACTGATAAGTTATCTGAGATTTGTTTACAAATACCTATTCTCGGAACTTGTATGCAATATTTTTCATTAGCGCATTATTCTGCTGTTATGCATATTGCTTATGATTCAGGAATCCCTATTATTGATGCTATGAAAATGGCAGAGCAAACTATAAGTAACCATGTTCTCCATGAAAAGGCTGTTTCTGCTGCAGAACTTGTAAAGCAGGGTAAAAGTATTTCGGAAGCCTATGAGAGTACGGAACTTATTCCGGGGATATTAATGTCTTTGATTTATACTGGCGAAAAAACCGGAAAGCTTGGGCAAATGTTTAGAGATGCGTCTTTGGCTATTGAAAAAAAACTGGATATGGCTTTAGAGGCTATGTCAAAAGCTTTTGAGCCAGCTATGATAATTGTTATTGGAATTTTTGTTCTGCTTTTTGCAGTAGCTCTTATTCAAATGTATGCGGCTTCTCTTAGTGCTTTGGGTGGAATGTTTTAAATTTTAATTTACAGAAATGTATCGTTGTGATATAATTTCTGTATGATTGAACTCCTTATTTTATACGTGTTAGTGCGACGTGAATTTACTATGTATGGTATTTCCAAAGAGATTGAAAGTAAGTTTGCATCATATACGGCTCCCAGTTTCGGAGCTTTGAAGCCTGCTTTAAGAAGGCTTGAATATAATGAATTTCTTACTTCTCGTAAGATGATGTCTGAGGGTGGTAAATTATCGGTTTATTATTCAATTACAAAAAATGGCGAGAAAGAATTGTGCAGATTAATTTTAGAACGTTTGTCTGATAATCCTGTTCAGTTTATTTCTAATGCGAAAATTAAGTTATCTTGTGCTTCTTTGTTGACAAAGGAAGAGCGTTCAGAGTTGTTTCTTGCTATAAAGACAACTGCACTTGCTATGAAGAATAAGGCTGATAAAGTTTTAACTGATGAGTATACTGATAAAGATTTTTATCAAAGAATATTGTTAGATAATACTATTGTTGAATATTCAAATTTAATTACAATTATAGAAGGGTTTGAAAAGGATAATGGGTGCAATAATTAATAAAGTTATTGAGGGTTCTATTGCGGAAGAATTGGGATTGGAACCAAAAGATGAACTTTTGACTATAGATGAATTTCCAATGCAGGATATGATAGATTATAATTTTTATTGTAAATCAGAGTTTTTAACTTTAGAAATAAAAAAAAGCAATGGCGACACAGAAGTTATTGAATTGGAAAAAGATTTTGATGAAGATTTGGGTATTATATTTGAAAGTGCCGTTTTTGATAAGGTCAAACCTTGTTTAAATCATTGTCTTTTTTGTTTTGTTGATCAGCAGCCAAAAGGGTTGCGTGATACTTTGTATGTGAAGGATGATGATTATCGACTTTCATACTTGCAAGGTACATATATTACATTAACTAATTTTACAGAAAAAGATAAGGAGCGCATAAAGAGGATGCAGCTTGGACCTTTTTATGTTTCCGTGCATACAACAAACCCTGAATTGCGAGTAAAAATGCTTAGAAATCCGAATGCCGGAATAGCATTAGAAAATTTGGAATGGTTCAGGCAAAATAAAATACCGTTCCATGCTCAAATTGTCCTATGCCCGGGTCTAAATGATGGTGTGGAACTGGAGAGGACTCTTTCTGATTTAGCAGAATTAAAATCTACGGTTTTGTCAGTTGCTGTCGTTCCTGTTGGAATTACGCAATTCAGAAATGAATATTTAAAGCATGTTGATAAAAAATGCGCAGAGGAAACTATAAAAATTGTATCTAAGTATAAAAAAGTATGTTGTTCTGACGAGTTCTTTTTGATTGCAGAACAAGAAATTCCACCGGCTAAGTATTACGGTAATTTTTCGCAGCTTGAAGATGGTGTCGGTGCATTAAGAATGACTTTGGATGATTTTTATACTCTTAATTTACCAAAATCAATAAAAAGTCCTTTTAAAATGGTATTTGCGTGTTCTTACGCAGCTAAAAAAATGCTTGAGGAGATAGCTTGTGAATTGAATAAAATTGATAATTTAACAGTCGAAGTTCAACCGGTTAAATCTGAGTATTGGGGGCAGGATATTACAGTTGCAGGACTTATTACAACTGAAGATTTAATAAATACGGTAAAAAATGTTGATTGCGATGTAGTAGTTATTCCATCTGTTATGTTGCGCCAATACACAGAAGATTTTTTGGATGGAAAAACTTTGTCATATGTCAAAGAAAAGTCGGGTAAAAATTTTTACGTCCAACAAAATATATATTCTTTAAAAGAAATTGTTGACTATATTAATGAATTGTAGCTGTTTCAATTGTTTGAACGATGCATGTACATATATGTGATGTTAGAATTCTCTAGTGTAAAAACTTGGAGGGTTTATGAAGAAGAAATTTTTGTTGTCACTTTTCCTGATCATGTTGTCAGGCATGTTGACAGGTTGTATTAAGGTTGAGCAGAGTATCATTATTGATAGAAATGGATCTGCTGAAATGCGAGTTGCCACATTGATGGATAGCCGTCTGAAAGCATACATGCCGCCTGATGCTGATGCTCAAATGATGGAAGAAATTAAAAAAGAGTCATCTGATGTCAAGGTTGAAAAGGTTGATAGAGGAGATTATTTTGGTTATGAAATTGTGACCGAATCTGTAAATATTGAAAAGTCAGAGCTTAATGTTTCAAAATCAAATAATATAAAATCATACAACAAAGACAATCGATTTATTTCCGTTGTTGAAAATAATATATTTAAAAAAACATATAATATTGATGCAAATTTCAATTTAACTAGTTTAGATGGAATGGATTCTTCCAGAATTACTCCAGAAATGGCAAATATGTTTGTCTATACTTTCAAGATTACAATTCCTGAAAAAGCGCTTAAGTCAAATGCAAAGTCTGTTGATGAAAAGACTCATACTTATTCTTGGGATATAGCCTTTTTCCAATCAAATCCTGTTAAGTTGAGATGGGTAGTTTATAATTATACAAATATTACAATCGCTGTTATTCTGGCTATTTTATTGGTGTTTGGATTAATAGCAAAACTTCGAAAAAAAGAATAATTATTAAAAAGCCTCTGCGAAAGCAGAGGCTTTTTTTTGTTAAAATCTTTCAAGATATTTGTCAATTTCCCATTGTGAAACATAAGTTCTGAAGGAATCCCATTCTTTCCGTTTTGATGACATAAATTCATTGAATGCGTGTTCTCCAAGAGCTGCTCTTCCTACCAAAGATTTATCAAGGTTCTCAAGAGCTTCAGCAAGCGAACCCGGTAACGAGTCTATCCTTTGTTTTTTACGTTCTTTTGTTGATAATTTATAAATGTTACTTTCAACCGGTGCAGGTGGATCTATTTTGTTTCTAACACCGTCAAGGCAAGCTTCTAAAATTGCAGCAAAAGCCAGATAAGGGTTGCAGGCAGGATCCGGAGATCTTAATTCAACTCTGGTAGAGTTTCCACGTTTTGCAGGGACCCTGAGAAGAGCGCTTCTGTTTGCTAAAGACCAAGCCAGATATACAGGAGCTTCATACCCTGGAACAAGACGTTTATAGCTGTTTACGGTTGGATTTAATATTGCAGTAATACTTTTTACGTGTTTAAGCATTCCGCCAATAGCATATCTTGCTGTATCAGAAAGCTCATATTCAGCATCAGGGTCGTAAAATGCATTTTTACCATCCTTGAATAGTGAAACATTACAGTGCATGCCGGAACCGTTAATACCGAATATTGGTTTTGGCATAAATGTTGCATGTAGATTATGCTGTGCAGCAATAGCTTTTACTGCTATTTTAAAGGTCGCAACATTATCAGCTGTTGTAAGGATATCTGCATATCTAAAATCAACTTCGTGTTGCCCGTCTGCAACTTCGTGGTGCGAAGCTTCTATATCAAACCCCATTTCTTGTAATGTTAAGACAATATCGGAGCGAACATCTTCTCCTAAATCTTCAGGACCTACATCATAATAGCCGGCTCTATCTTGGGTTGTTGTTGTAACTCTGCCATCTTTATCTTTCGCAAATAAGAAAAATTCGGCCTCGGGTCCCATGTTCATAGAGAATCCCATTTCTTCAGCTTCTTTCATTACACGCTTTAAATTGCAACGAGGACATCCCTCAAAAGGGGTTCCGTCTGCGTTATAAATATCACAAATTAGTCGTGCTGAGTGAATTCCGCTTTGCTCTCTCCAAGGTAGAATCTGAAAGGTGTTTTTATCAGGGTGGAAAAACATATCGGATGTTTCTATGCTTCTGAAACCTTTGATAGAAGAGCCGTCAAGCATAATTTCATTTTCCAAGATTTTATCAATGTGTTCAGAAGGAATTGCTATGTTTTTAACTTGCCCGTTGATATCTACAAATTGCAGTTTTATAAATTTGATATTATATTCTTTAATCAAATTTTTGATGTCTTCATCCGTAAATTGTTTGTTGTCCAAACGTGTGTGCATAAATTCTTTCATAACGTCCTTCTTTCGCATTGGTATGTGTAATACAAACTTAATTATTTTATTAGAATACTTTTTTCTTAAAAGGTCAAGATTTTAATATAAAGATTACATAACTTGTTTAGTAAATTGAGTGAATTGTAAACAAATGTAACGAAATAAATAAGATATAGCAATTATATACATCAAAAATACTTTATTAATATGTAAGCAATAACGAAATAAACACGAGATTTAATAAAACACAAACTATTTACACTACCTACTACACACTAACCTTCTACACACGAGGAATTGTAAAAGATTCCGAACTCTATCTTCTGATAGAGTTTTTTTTTGCCTACTTGCGTAGATTTTGGGCATTTTTCAAGTATACAAATTGAGGTTTGAAGTCCTGTTCACAATTTACTACAATCAGTACCCTAAGGCATTTTTCCAGAGCTTCTTGGACATTCAATTCATTGAAACACATCATTGCTGTTTTGTTCCATCCGAGTTCTGTTCTTGCAAATTTCGCCGGAAATGCGGCGTTTAAGTCGTTTGTAAGCGTAAAGATTACATGAGAAATTTGCTCTTCTGTAATATTGTTTTGTATAGTGATTTCGGTCAACAATTCTACAGTTGCCTGTTTTATTGCTTCAATCGAATTATCTTCAACCGAAATTGCACCTCTTATTCCTTTAGTAATCATTTTTTTAACCCGTTATACCAGTCTCGAGCATTCATTTCGCCTTTGCCTTCAGGCTTGATTCGTTCAAGCATTAAGCAATCGGTTCCGCAGGCAACTTTTATGCCATCTTTACAAATTTCTGTAAATTCTCCGGATTTTCCTGTTCCCTCACATACTCGAGTTTTTAATACTTTAATGATTTTATCATTATATTTAAAACTTGCTGACGGAAACTTATAAATTCCGCGAACAAGGTTGTGAATCTCTTTTGCCGGTTTAGACCAGTCAATAACGGTTTCCTCTTTTGTTAATTTGTTTGCCATGCAAACACCGTCTTCACATTGTGGAATAGGCTTTATCGTATTGTTAATGAGTCCGATAAGAGTTTTTTCGATGAGTTGAGGTGATTTTTCGCTGATTTCATAAAATAGTTCTTCACAGTTCATATTTTCAGAAATCGGAATTACGAGTTTTTGGCAAACATCTCCGCAATCAAGTCCTAACTCGGTTATCATTGTACAAATTCCCGTTTCGGTATCTCCGTTTATGATAGCTCGTTGAATAGGATTTGCTCCGCGATATTTCGGCAATAATGAAGCGTGTAAGTTAATTGTTTCGTATTTTGGAATATCCAAAACTTCCTGGGATAAAATTTGTCCGAATGCAAATGTCACAAAAAAATCCGGATTTAATTTTTTTAATTCTTCTTGAATTTCAGGTTCTTTTCTTATTGATTTTGGCTGAAATACCAGTAAGTTATGAGCAATTGCAAATTCTTTAATTGGGGACATTGATAGTTTATGCCCTCGTCCGGCGGGTTTATCAGGTTGGGTTACAACTGCGCAAACTTCAATTTCTTGCGAGTTATAGAGATATTCCAGTGATTTTAGTGCTATTTGCGGAGTTCCAAAAAAGATAATTTTAATCATTATTTAGTTCTGCCTCCAATTCAGGTTCTGAGAGCAGTTTCTCTACGTCTACAGGAGGAAGGTTAAATTTGCTTAAAACGTTGTCGGCTTCAAATCTATTCATGCAATGGTCAATAAATAAAACGCCGTTGAGGTGATCAAATTCGTGTTGGATGGCTCTTGCCAATAAACTACCGTCTTTAGCTTCCATAACAAAAGGTCTTCCGTTTGCGTCAAGTGCTTTTATTGTAACATTTTTATAGCGTTTTACATCGGTATAAGCTTCAGGAAAGCTTAAGCATCCTTCGTTACTTATTACGGCTCCTGATTTCTTAATGATTTTTGGGTTAATAAAAACCATAGGG
>CAYUQM010000059.1:604-8873 GCA_964446855.1 uncultured Muribaculaceae bacterium | reverse complement strand
TTATGGAAATGTACACTAAAACCAGAGCTGAAGGCTTTGGGCCTGAAGTTAAACGTCGTATAATGCTTGGTACTTACGCTTTGAGCTCAGGCTATTACGATGCTTATTACAAAAAAGCTCAACAGATGAGAGCTCTTGTTACCGAAGATTTCAAAAATGCGTTCGAAAAAGTTGATATCCTAATTTCACCGACTTGTCCGAATACAGCTTTTGAGCTTGGTGCAAAAGCTTCAGATCCGCTTGCAATGTATTTAACCGATATTGCAACAATCTCAGCTAACCTCGCAGGTATTCCGGGCATGAGTGTTCCGGCAGGATTTGACAAAGATGGTATGCCGATTGGTTTACAAATTCTTGCTCCACAGTTGCAAGAGGGTAAGATGTTCAATATGGCTTATCAATTTGAACAAGCACATGATTATTGGAAGCAATTGGCTAAAATATAATTGAAAAGGCGGCTCAAAAAGCCGTCTTTTTTTATGATGCAATCGGAACTGCAAAATGAAAATTTGAACCGTTATCAATTTTGCTTTCGCACCAAATAGCACCTTTATGCGCTTCAATAAGTTGTTTTGCAATCGGGAGTCCTAAGCCCGAACCTCCGACTTTACGTGAGAGGGAATTTTCTATTTGAGCGAATTTGTCAAAGGCATGCAAGAGATTTTCTTCTGAAATTCCTATTCCTTCGTCTTTTACGCTAACCATAACATAGTATCCGTCAAGTTTTTCTATTACAGGTAAGAAGCTTTCATTTGTTTTTATATTTTTTGCATTAATCAACTCGGATTTAATGGTTATTGATTTTCCTTCAGGCGTGAACTTGATTGCGTTTGATACTAAGTTTGTTAATACTTGTTCCAGCCTTTGCGAATCTGCTGAAATTTCAGGCAGGTTTTCGTCTTCTTCTGTAATTAAAGTTAATCCTTTATCTTTTGCCAGCACGGATAATGTTGATTTTACATATTCAATAACTGAATTTACGTTCATATTTTTAAAATGATAATCCATCTTGCCGGCTTCAATTTTAGACAAGTCAAGTAAATCGTTTATAATTCCTGATAATCTTTGAGAATTTCTTTTTGCCATAGTCAGGAATTTATCATAAGCATCCGTTACTTCCCCGCATTTTCCGCTAAGCATTATGTCAAGAGAATTTTTGATGGATGTTAGCGGAGTTCTTAGTTCATGCGAAACTATGGAGATGAATTCGGATTTTAAACGTTCCAGACGTTCCAGCTTAAGGTTTGTTTCTTTTATTTCTTGATATAATGTTGCACTTTTTAATGGTAACGACACCTGTTGTGCAATTGTTTGGAAACAGGTTGCGTTTTCTGTTGTAAAGGATGTTTCTTTAAAAATTTCTACACAACCGAAAAAGTTGTCCCCCAACGATATAGGCGAAAACATATTATCAAATTGAAACAATGTGAAATTAAACCTACTTGCCGGAAATTTGACAAGTTTCCTAACTTTTAAAGTTTCAGTATTAACCTCATAAGGAGCGGTTTTGCCTTCAAATAGAGATTTATAATGTAATATTATGCGTAATTTTAGTGCGTTAATGAGTTCATCCGATAATTCATACAAAGAGTTTATCAAAAGGATTGGTTCATTCCCTGTGCAAAACGAGAGAGTGCATGTTAATGAATAGCTTAAAGCTTTGTCCATTCCTTCAAGCATGTAGTTGATAAGTTTTTCTTTATCAAGGGTTCCGGCAAATTGTGAGCTTGTAGAATATAACGCATTAAGACGATAGTTGCTATCAGCTAAATCGCGGTTTGTTGCGGATAATTTTTGTAATGAAGAGTGCATCCTTACATTCATTGATATAATTCCGCAGATAACTTCTTCGCTCATTTCATCAAACAAAATCCCGTTTGCGTATTTCATTAATTCTCTATCTCTAAAGTCGGAAGCCGTAATGAATATTAGAGCAGAATTTTCTAATGCAGGTTTTATTTTTGCCAGCAAGCTTTTAAAGTTAATTCTTGTTGAATTAATGTCCGCAATAACAATTTCAGAAGTTGCAGCTTGCAAATAATCAATAATCAAAGTCTCATCCGACATTGATACAAATTCATAACGCAATCTGCTTGCTAATTCTTCATACCTTCTTATTACCTCAATTCTTTGAGATATCAATAAAACCTTAATCATATCTTTATCGTAGCAAATCTTTTAAAAATAGCAAATTGTTTACAAATTCTCTTCTGATTCAAATTTTTCGATATATTCTATGATATCTAATGCAAGTTCGTGTCTGAGTTCAAACGGAGCATGTTTAATGTATTCCATTGCATGAGAAACTTTTACATTTTTATCGTACCAACGTCTTAATATATAATTATACTGGTCTTCAAGTGACATTTTAAAATCAAAATCTTTAAGCTTATCCAGAACGTATTCTGCACATATCGTCTGAACTTCTTCATCGGCTTTTTCCCATACTGCAATAGCCCTGCTTAATACAGGGTCAATATCATACCAGCGTTTTTGTTTCTTTTCCATTAATATCTCTCCTACAATATTTTTGCTGTATTTATTGTACTAAATTTTCTGAGTTTCGTCAAAGCGTTAAGGGAACGGACTAAAACATAAAAAGCCCCCACCTAACCTCCCCCCATAAGGGAGGAACCTGCCGAGCGTGTGCGTTAGCACGATAGCTCGGCTGAAAGATTTTGTGCGTTAGCACAAAACGAACAGCCATTCAATCAAATCGGCGCCGTAGGCGACGAAGAAAACAATTGTGTGTTTTTCTCTTTTGAGTTACTTTTCTCTTTTTACCTCGCAACTAAAAAGAGAAAAGTAACAAAAACGAATTCCCTATAAAGGTTTATGATTAAACATTAGCTGGATTACCACGTATTGTATCGCTGCGCTCGCTTGCTCCTCGCAATGACAGTAATGCTTTATGAGTCTTAGTCCGTTCCCTTAAGTTTCGTAAAATATTGGAAAACTTTTTTTGTCGGTTGTATAATGAAAATATGAAGAGAATACTGGCTTTATTAATATTAGTAATGTTTTTAGGGACGAATTCAATAGCTTTTGCCAATCCGGTGTTTCATGGGTCTGTTGAGAAAGATGAGCAGCGAAGACAGCAGCTCCAAGATGAGCTTTTTACCGGTCAGGTGGAACATCTTGAACGGTCTGATGTTATTCACATGACTGTTTCACAGGTTTTGGATTCTAATATTAATATTGAAGGTGATGAATTTTTTGCAGAAGTTGTAAATGATGTAGAGGGTGAAACTGGTATTATTATTCCGAAAGGAACCTTTGCTCACGGTCGAATAGCTCAGACTACCGAAGCTAAAAAGTTGGGACGTGCAGCTACAATTTCTTTAGACTTTGACTATTTAATTACGCCTGATGGAAGAGAAATTCCAATTGAAGGTAAAATGTCTACAAAGCTTCATCCTATTGCAGAAACTTCTAAGATTATTGCTCAAGATTTGGGCTATACTTTAGCGGGTGGTGCTGTTGGCGGGTTTATGGCGCTGAATTGGTTAGGGTTGGAAGCTGCAATTGCATCTCAGGGTTATACTCTTGCCGGTGGTGCTGCAATAGGTGGTGCTTTGGGGTTAGGTGCAGCCTTGATGCGTAAGGGTGGAGATGTTCTAATTGCCCCTGGGGATGAGATTAAAGTTAAAATTAATACAAAAGTTCCTTTGCCGGTATATAAAGAAAGTGCTTTAATGCAGCATGAAATGAAGTATCCAGGTCTGGATATTTCTATTTCTAATGTAAAGCACGAGGAGGATCCTTTTGGAGAAGTTAATACGATAACTCTTACTGTTATGATTTCAAACATGTCAGATAAAACTTTTTCAGGACTGGATTCCGCTCTTGTAAATGATTATAATGCTGTTTTTAGGCCTTCAATATTTGGTGATACAAAGTTGATGTTCAAACAAATTAAACCTGGTGAAAAAGTTATTGGAAATATATCTTTTTCTGTAGATAATATAAATAGGAAATTTTGGTTAACGTTTTACGACAGAAGAAGTAAAAAACCTTTAACAAAAATTTCTGTTGACAATGCATATAAGAAAGTTTCAGCTAAAACAAAAAAGAAAAATGATAAAGTCAGAACTCGGAAAGTCGATTTTAAAAAAGAAGAGAATTTGTTTGAAGTTGACTAATGTTAGTGTAAACACTTGCTTTACAAATGCTTGTGTTTTAATTTATTTGTGTTACAATGTTAGTAGTTAGGTTAGAAAGAAAGTAGGTAAAAATGGCTTGCGGTAAGTTAGAAATTGATATTCTAAACTCAATTTGGAAGTTAACATCGAATAGTGATGGTAAAGATATTTCTATTCAAGATGTTGTTGATGACTTATCATCTAGTGGGGTTGAACGAGCTTATACTACGATTAAAACAGTTATGGACAGGCTTACTGCTAAAAGTATTTTGGTTCGTTACAAGGTTGGTAAAAAATTCTTTTACAGTGCAGCTACAGATAAAGAAGAGCTTGCGAGAGAAAATATAATGGAAGTCGCAGAGCAGTTTTTCGGATCAAACTATGTAGATATGATTAGGTTCATTGAAAATAAATTTGATTTGATTAAATAAAATGAGTAGTGTAGAAGAGTATAGAGTTTTTGTTTCAGAGTTAATACGCAAGGTTTTGGTTGGTGAGCTTTCTGTGCGAAATGCGATTACGCTTTTCCCGTCAGATGTTCGAGACAAGAGCATTGAAGCGGCGTTCCATGCACTCGTTCATTATGAAGCCGATGAAGATTTGCGTAAACGTGATATTCTTTATCGAGAAGAGCAAGATGATTATTTAACCCTTATTTTTCAAACTTTGGAACAGGGTAAAGTTCTGCCCGAGAATATAATCCGAAACTATGAAAAATATTATAAGTCGGCAGATATTCCAATGCCGAATGATTTCCGTTCAAATTTAATACGTTTTTGGCGGTATTTGTCCTTCAGAGAGTAATTCTCGGGTATATTTGTCTGCGAGTTTTTGGGGCATGTACATTGGTAAAAATCCCAAATCTAGTTTTACTTTTTCATGGGGATTTTTTGTGGGGATGTTTTCTTCCAGTATTTTGTTTATATCTGCTGTTCCGAATTTATCTCCATAATATTTCCACAAGTAGCTTCCTTCTTCAATCGGGAAAAATCTTTTTCCTCTTAAATAGTGAGCCATGTGTGAACCTCTGTCCGCAACTGATACGATGTTTATAGGTAAATTATTTTCTAAACAGTATTTAACAACCAGTTTATCTGCTAGGTGTCCGATTCCGCCGATTTTTTCGCTATGCCAGTTCTGCACATATTCTACAACTATTTTTGGACCAACTATGCCTTGTTCGGGTTTGTCTTCCAATAATTCTTCAAATGCCATAGGTTTTGTCTTCGAATCTTTGTACGCTGTAAAATGTAGATAACCGTATTCTTCTCGCAGGTCTTTTGACATAAAATTATAGCTTATACTGTTTCCGTTATCAGTTGTTTTTAATATTCGGGTTTCGATTGGTTGTTTATTTATTTTGTCAAAAAGTAATGCAGTTCTGCTTGGATTGTAATCAACCTTTAAATGTACTCCGTTGTATATTTCTCTGGAGTTGTTTTTTAGGTCAAATATTTGTGGTTTATCCAGAGTCGATATGATTTCACCTTCTGAATAGGAATGGGTAAAAGGGTTAAATACTTTTAGTGATATCTTTTTTGCTGTTCTAGTAAAAATATCTTCACCTAGAGATTGTACACTGCAAAAACTTATATTTTTAAGTGATGTTTTTTTGTATTCAGGTTTAATTGAGTTAATATTTATCGGATTTATTGTAATCATATAAATAATAAAATCCAAACATAAAATAATTTGCTATTTATCTATGATATAATTTTTTTATGAAGTTGGGACAAATTTACGCTAAGAAGGATATTAAAGATAAGATTTCTTTTGAGGTGTTTCCTCCAAAAGATGAGCAAGGTTCGCGGTTCTTGTTAAAAGAATTGGGTGATTTGAAACGATTTAATCCGGCTTTTATTTCGTTAACCTGGGGTGCCGGTGGGCGCGACAATAGTTCTTATAAACTTATTGAAACTATTATTGCAGAAGGCTTTGAGGTGATGCCGCATTTTACCTGTGTATGCAGTTCCAAAGAGTTTGTTAGGGAGCATATTAATTGTCTTGAAAGTTTAAAAATTAGTAATATCCTAGCTTTACGCGGGGATATCCCTGAAGATAAGTCGCGTTGCTGTCATGATTTTAGGTATGCAAATGAACTTGTTGAGCACTTGAAACTAAACAGTAATCTATCTATCGGGGTTGCAGGTTATCCGGAGGGGCATATAGAAGCACCTGATTTACAGGCTGATATTGAGTGTTTAAAAAATAAGGTTAATGTGGGTGTAGATGCTATTTTTACTCAATTGTTTTTTGATAATTGCAAGTTTTTCTCTTATGTAGAAAAAGTTAGGCGACAAGGCATTAATGTACCAATTGTTGCTGGAGTTATGCCTATTTTGAGTGTTAAGCAGATAGAAAAAATGATTTGTCTTGCGAATGTTTCAGTCCCGCAAGAGTTGCAGGTCGCACTTGAAAAATATGGAGATGATTCAAAAAGTTTGAAAGATTTTGGTATTGATTATATGAGTAAACAATGTGAAGAACTTGTTGAATTCGGAGTTGAAGGATTGCATTTCTTTACTCTGAATAGGGCAAATGTTAGCAGCAAAATTTTAGATAATATTTTATAAAAGGAGTTAATTATGGAAAATTTAAACAAGTACATTGAACATACACTTTTAAAACAAGACGCAAAAACCGAGGATTTGGAAAAGTTGTATTCTGAGGCAAAGGAGCATAATTTCAGAGGGGTTTGTATTAATCCGGCTTATGTAAAATCAGCTAAAGAAGCATTGAAAGATACAGATGTAAAAATTGTGACGGTCATAGGATTTCCTCTGGGTGCAAATAAATCGGAAGTCAAAGCTTTTGAGGCGTCTTGTGCTATTGCTGACGGCGCGGATGAAATTGATATGGTAATTAATGTTTCAGGTATTAAAGATAAAAATTATGCTTTTGTCAGAGAAGACATTAAAGCTGTGAAAGTTGCATGTGGAGAAGTCCCTTTAAAAGTTATTCTTGAAACGGATTTGCTTGAGTCGGATGAAATTAAGAAGGCTTGTGAATTATCTGTTGAAGCAGGAGCCGACTTTGTAAAAACTTCGACCGGATTTGTTAAAAACGGTGTAGGTGCAAAAGTTGAAGATGTTAAGTTAATGTTCGATGCCGTAAATTTGCATGGATTAAAGGTTAAGGCGTCAGGTGGTATCAGAGATAAAGAGTCTGCACTCAAAATGATTGAAGCGGGAGCCTATAGTTTAGGTACAAGTTCCGGTGTAAAAATTGTCGGAAATTAACGATATAAAAACCCTGCCGAAAGTCAGGGTTTTTTATTGTAACAATTCATTAACAAATAGCAAAAAACCAAGTTGACAGTGTTTCGTGTTTGTACTACGATTGATATGCTTGGAACATTTTAGTTAATGTCCGAAATATTATCCAGATAGCTAATCCAGGCTAAGCCTTTAGGGGCGGCTTTTTCGAAGACCCCGTATGTGTAGAACATGACAGAAAGAAAAGGAATAAAAATGGCAAGCACAAAAAGACAAAGAATCAGAGTTTGTTTGAAAGCATACGATCACAAGTTGATTGATGTATCTTCTGACAAAATCGTTGAAACAGCAAAAAGAACAGACGCTAAAGTTGCAGGCCCGATTCCTTTACCTACAAAAAGACGTATATATTGCGTTTTGAGAAGCCCACACGTAGATAAAAAATCTCGTGAACATTTTGAAATGAGAACTCATAAACGTATTATTGATATATACGAACCAACTCAGCAGACAACTGAAGAGTTAAGCAGATTGGATCTTCCGGCTGGTGTTGATATTGAAGTTAAATTATAATTAACTTTATAGTCCAAAAGCAGTGGCGGGCTTAATCAACAACAATTTTGAAAATTTAATAAGCATTATGCATAAATAATGTGAACTGCGACTGGCGGGATTTTGACGGAGTGAGTAAGCAAAAAACAAAACTCGTTTCAGAGCCTCCAGACACTCGAGAGAGTGGGGTGAAAGTCCCCGATAGGTAAAGTAATTAAGCAAGGGAATTACAAACTTCATTTTGAATAAAAGAAAATTCTTGTTCTGTTAAATTAGATACATAATGAGTAAGCAACCAACACTCAGGTTTATCCTTTCCAGAAATTCTAATCCTACTAATACCAATAGTATTTAACATTT
>CAYUQM010000059.1:0-594 GCA_964446855.1 uncultured Muribaculaceae bacterium | reverse complement strand
ACTCGAGAGAGTGGGGTGAAAGTCCCGGATAGGTAAAGTAATTAAGCAAGACGTAGCGCTCGCAAGAGAAAATGCAAACCCGAAACAGGGGCATAAATGTGTTATGCACCAAGTAGGGTGAGCTAGAAAGGTAGAATATGACACTAGGTGTAATAGGTAAAAAATTAGGAATGACTCAGATTTTTGATGAACAAGGTTTGGCTATTCCTGTAACTGTAATCAAAGTTGATGACATCGTTGTAACTCAAGTTAAAACAGTTGAAACTGACGGCTATAACGCAATTCAAGTTGGTACTGTTGCAGCTAAAGAAAAACACTTGACCAAAGCTCAAATCGGTCACTTCAAGAAAAATAATTTGGAAAACTTCAGACATCTTCAAGAGTTTAGAGTTGATAATCCTCAAGACTACAAAGTAGGCGATAAGATTGAATTATCAGTTCTTAACAACGTAGAAAAAGTTGATGTAACCGGTAAATCAATCGGTAAAGGTTTCCAAGGTACCGTTAAAAGATGGAACTTCGGCAGAGGACCAATGGGACACGGTTCTAAAAACCACAGAGAACCTGGTTCTATCGGTGCAGGTACAACTCCTA
>CAYUQM010000058.1:0-8993 GCA_964446855.1 uncultured Muribaculaceae bacterium | reverse complement strand
GTTCCGCGGTTAGGACGTCTTGTACGTTTAGGTTTTTCCTCAACCTGTTCTTCGCTGTTTGTTTCAGCCGGTTTTTCTTCCGCCGCAGGTTCAGGAACTGCTGTTTTTGGCTCTTCTTTAACCTCATTGTCAGTTGATTTTGAAATTATTTCAACATTTTCTGCAATTTCAGGCCTAATTTCTTCGTTAGGTTTAAGAACCGTTTGCGCGGTTTGAACATCTTCGGTAACGACAAGCGGAGTTTCAACTTTGTCACCTTCAGGTTTTTCAAATTTACTTTTTCTTCCGCGTTTTCTTCCTTTTTCGCGCTTTTCTGTTTCCTGAACCGCAACTACTGAAGGGTTTTCAACTTCAACAGGGGCAGGCGCAGGCTGAGCTGTCTGAACCTCTTGAACCTCAGGTTTTGTAGCTTCTTCTTGCGGTTTTTGGTCTTTAAAGTTTTTATTGTTTTTCTTAAAGCTGTTTGTAGGAAGTTTTAACTTTGCAGCTTTAGCACGATATTCACCTTCCGCAGTCGGAGTTGCAAAGTTGAAATCTATTACGTGTTCACCGTTACCTTGACAGTGAGGACATTTCTTTGTGAAAATTTCTGATAAACTTTGTCCTTGTCTGTGGCGAGTAAGCTCAACCAGACCTAAATCTGAAAGTTGTCCTACTTGAGGCTTTGCTTTATCAGGTTCAAGTGCGATTTCAAGTTCTTCTAACAGCGCAAGCTTATCTGCACGAGATGTCATATCAATAAAGTCTACAATAACCATTCCGCCGATGTTTCTGAGTCTTAACTGACGTGCGATTTCATGCACAGCTTCAATGTTTGTTTTCAAAATCATTTCGTCCTGAGTTGCAGAACTTACAAATTTGCCGCTGTTAACGTCAATTACAGTAAGTGCTTCTGTTTGTTGAATGAATAAGTACCCACCTGATGGCATATTAACTTTAATATTTAAAGCAGCTTTAATTTCTTTATGAATATCCATTGCAATCAAGAGTGGCTCTGTGCCTTTGTATAGGGTTACATTGATATTTTTATTCATGTGCCAGTTTTGAAGGATATTTTGTACTCGATTAAGAGCGAAAGCTGTATCTACGATAATTTCTTTTGTATCTTCAGTGCAGGCTTCTCTTATTGTTCTGTATAACAAATCCTGATCTCTGTATAGAAGGTTTGGAGGGGTCATTGTTTCTGCAGCGGTAATAATATTGTTCCATTTTTCAAGAAGAATTTCTAAATCTTCTTGAAGATCTGCTTCGGATTGACCTGCAGCTTCTGTTCTGATAATTACTCCAACCCCGACAGGTTTAATTAAATTAAGTATAGCTTTTAATCTTGCACGTTCTCTAGAACTTTCTATTTTTTTGCTCACGCTGACTCCGGGTTCATGTGGCATAAGTACCAAAAATCTTCCAGGTAGGCTTATTTGAGTGGTAACTCTCGGACCTTTATGTCCTGTAGGCTCTTTTTCAACCTGTACAATTAATTTCTGTTTAGGAGAGAGCTTATCTTTTAGGGTGCCTTTCCCCATAACGTCTTGTGCGTGAAGAAAGCCCATTTTGTCTGTTCCTACATTAACGAACGCGGCATCAATACTTGGTAAAATATTGTCAACGGTTGCAAGGTAAACATCTCCGAGAAGTACTTCTCCTCTGTGAATGAAAAAGTCTGTAACTTTTCCGTTTTCAAGAACGGCAGCAATATTATCACGTTCAGCGATAACTATTTTCTGTCCTTGTTCTTTAACATTTTTGTTTCTGTCGTTTGCCATTTCAAATCCTTTATATCTTATAACTCTCTTAACTCTTCGTCAAAGAACTTAACCCGTGTTATATCAAAAGCTTTGTCAGGGGATATCGTGTTCATTAATACATCTGCCCTGAGTGCCGGTATTTCTGATCTTTGACCGGTTTTTAAAACTATGAATAAACACTCCTCTTCAAATCTGTATGATTTTATTGCAGGTTTTATGTTTATTTTTTGTGTTAAACCTTTTTTGTTTTTCTTCTCGATAACAATTTCTTCAGAAGATAAAACTTTGTCTGTATTATACTTCAAATTTTTAAATTCGTAAAGGTCTCCCCCTAAAGGTTTTATTTTGTATTCCGCCCAACATACGGTTGTGTCAATTGATTTGGCGGATTTTTCAATTTTGTTAATATTTATAATTTTACATTCTTTAGGAAGAACTTTTTCCAGTTTTTGCTGTAAATCTTCGGTTGAAAGATTTTCATTAAGCTCGATGTCTACGAGTTCGCATTTACTTTGTGCAAAAAGCGGGAGGGCAACCCCCATTGATATTTTCATAGTAGGGTTAAAGCCTTGCGAGAATGCAACTTTTAAGTCAGTCCTTGCGATAGCTTTAAAGAACGTATTCTGCCAATCAAGATGTGAGAAATACCTTAAAATGCCTGACTTTGTAAGCTTAATTCTGTATCTGAAAACAGGTAATTGTTCGTGGTTTCTTGAATCTGACGGGTCGGGTCTTTCTTCAACTTTAAATTCGTGTGCAGACTTAAACGGTTTTGCGATAACTTTATGTGTTTTCAAGTTAGGACAAACCCCGCAGTTAACGCATTGTTTTTCGCAGGTAGGTACGATGTGGCTTTCCGGCATGTTTTCAGGTAAAAAAGCCATATTGTATTCGTTTACAAACCACTCTTTGTTTACCCCGATGTTTATGAAATCCCAAGGCAGTATTTCTTCTCTGTAGTATTCTTTTTGCGCAAGAGCTGCGATATCAACCCCGACTTCTTCTGCTGTTTGGTACCAGATATCTTTGTTAAAATATTCGCCCCAAGCATCTAAATAACAGCCTTTTTTGTATAAAGCTTCAACGTATTTACATAAGCTGTCGTCCCCACGGGTTAAAGCCGCTTCGATTTGAGATACGTATTGTTCGTGGTAGTTAATTTTTACGCCTTTAATATTTTTAATTTGGTCTTTTAAATAATGGATATGTTCCGTAACTTTAGTTAAATCCATTTGCGGGCACCACTGGAACGGGGTGAACGGTTTCGGCACAAATATAGAGAGTGTGCAGGTTATCTCCATTCCGTGTTTTAACCCTTTTTCTGCTTTTATTCCGCGGCAGCGGTAGCGGATTTTTCTGAAAAGTTCTGCCATTTCATCCATATCTTGAAGTGTTTCGGTCGGAAGTCCGCAGATGAAATAGAACTTAACTCTTGACCAGCCGTGTTCGTATAGGGTTGTGACGGCGTTTAAAATCATTTCTTCTGTGATGTTTTTCTTGATTACGTCACGTAAGCGCTGCGAACCCGCTTCGGGCGCGAGGGTCATTGTAGACTTTCTGACACTTTGGACAAGGTTTGCAAGCTCAAGGTTAAAACCGTCAATACGTTGGCTCGGAAGCGAAACAGAAACTTTCTTTTTGTTAAAATCAACGGCTAATTCTTTGATTGTTTCATTGATGTTTCCGTAATCGTTTGAGGACAATGAAAGTAGGGAATACTCGTCGTAACCCGTGTTTTTAACAAGTTCTTTTGCTATTTGTATGATTTCTTCCGCGTTTCTTTCTCTTATCGGAAGGGTTACGTGTCCAGGCTGGCAGAAACGGCACATTCTGCCGCAACCACGTCGGATTTCCACGACCGCTCTGTCCTGAACTGAAGATGAAAACGGTATCGGATAAGCTTTTAGGGCTGTATCGTAAGTAAGCTGTGCAATCCTTTTGGTAACGTTTCCGCCCGTAAGCTTTGACCACCGTCCTGAATTTTCGCCTTCGCAAAGTCTTTTTATACGTTCTGCGCGCGGAAGCCCTTTTGTTTCTTCAAGAATTTTGCAGGTTTCAATAATACTGTCTTCCCCGTCGCCAATCATAAAAACATCAATAAAATCTGCAAGCGGAAGCGGGTTAAATGCGCAAGGACCGCCTGCCATAATTATCGGGTCAGAATCGGAGCGCATATCGTTTCTGTATGGAATTTGTGCTATTTCCAGCATTTTTAATACGGTCGGATAAGCCATTTCATATTGGAGAGAAAATCCTACCGCATCAAAATCTTTTATCGGGCGTTTGCTTTCCAATCCGTATAAAATTTCAGGTTTAAAATCAGGTTCGGGTGCGTAAGCTCTGTCGCACATATAGCCTTCCTGATTATTAATCAGCCCGTATAAGACTCTAACCCCTAAGTTTGAAATTCCTATTTCGTATTTATCGGGAAAACAGAATGCAAAACGAACTTTTGCACTGTCAAAATCTTTATTTGCGGATAAAAACTCACCGCCTACATATTGATAAGGTTTATTGCAGTTAAATAATGCTTCATGATATTTTTCAAAAAAACTATTCATACTTCATTCTCTCCTGCCTTATTATAAGATAAAAACAGGAATTTACAAAGTTTTTATATGTTACGTTTGAGCGATTGCTATTATTCGATAATTTTATATTTAAAAGCTTTGTAAACGACCCCTTCAAGTGTTTTGGTATTGAATTTTTCGCATAATTTTGTTTTATATTTGCTGTATTCTTTAGGTTCTTTAAGGTTTAATTTTTCCACAATTTGTTCCGGGCTGTTCCCTAATGCGTTCAAATATATGTATTTTAATTTATTTGTCGTTAAATCCGGAATTTGATGTTCTGTAACTAAAATTTGTTTCATAGTTCTAATCCTTGCCCTAAAATTTGTTATATCAGATTATAAGTCGAATAATTGTATTATAGAATGTAATAAAATTTTGTCAAACCAGTTAAACTTAAATCTATGGATAAGCGTAAAGTAGTTAAAATGTTTGCTGAAAACTTGAGAGTTGAACGGGCAAGAAAAGATATCTCTCAAGAAAAACTTGCAGAACAAGCTGATATAAGTTCTGATTATTTACACAGATTAGAAAAAGGAAAAGCCAATCCTACTTTGCATGTCGTTGTAAGTATTACCGCTGCTTTAGGTGTTGGTATCGAAAAGTTAATTACCCCTGAAATGCTTCAAGAAGACAAATAAAAGTGGGGTTATTCCCAGCTGTATTTTTTACCCGTGCAAACATCTTCAACTTGTATGTATTTTGACAAAATTGCTTTTGCTTCAACATCTGTGCAGTGGCAAGGATAAATTCTTTCAATACCTTGAGATTGCAGATATATTCCTAACTCGGTTATGTATTCTTCACTCTGGTCAATTAAGTATATACCACCTATTAAGGTGTTGATTTTTTCTACTCCGGTCACGTATTTTGCGTGTTCAATAATGTTTTTGACTCCGCTGTGAGAGCAACCTGATAATATAACAAGCCCGTCTTTTGATTTGAACGCAAGCGCCGTTTCTTCGGGGATGGTATCCATTTTTCTGTTTTTGTGTTTTATTGGAATTTCACCCAAATAAATAAGTTTTGATGTTAAAAATTTCGCATCTTTTGTTAACGCAAGATTAAAAAACTTTTGGATTTCATCAGTATTTAAAGTAAAAGTTTCTCCGTGATAAATTTCACCGTCTTCTGGTTTGAAAACGTCAGGATGAGCAAGTACTCTTTTGGCGTCAAGTTTCAGCCCTTCTTTTTCAAACTCTTCATAAAGAGCTTGAAGTCTTAAAAACCCCCCTATATGGTCTAAATGTCCGTGGGATAGTATAACATCTGTCACTTTAGCAAGTTCTATTTGCATGTCATAGGCATTTTTAATAAAAGCATCACTTGAGCCGCAATCAAACAGCAATCTCGTCTTTTCTTCTTCAATAAAAAATGACAGACCATGTTCTGACAAAAGGCAACTGTCCAGAGATTTTTTATTATCTACTAATACTGTAAGTTCCATAAGCTGATTTTATTCCATATTGTAGTGTTTTGTCAATATTAAGCAGATGTATCAGGAAAATATTTGTCTATTTCAATAATTTTCCCGTCTAAAGTGTTTTCTTCGAAAGATTTAATAAACTTAAACAAAGATTCATTAGGTACATCGTAGTTGTATAAAACGGTTTCGCCTTTGTACTCTCTCATTACCCTTACAATATAATGGCAATTTTCAGCATATTGGAGCAAATGCCCACGGTTAAACTTTTTACCGTTTGTATCTTTATCTATTCTTACATAATTAAATCCAGCGTAAAACTTTACTCTTTCTTCTGTTTGGAGTGGAAGAGCTTTGTTATGCCTTGAAAAAATATTGGTTACTTTTTTATTGATATCATCACTCATACAAACAATTAAACTATATTTTGGGCTGTATGTCTAAATGTTAAGTTTTTTGTTGTTGCGCTCTATTGATTTTTAGATTAATATTTAGTTTGAAGGGAGATGTTAACAGTGGCTATGGAAAGACAGAGAGTTATTGAACAGGATAAGGAATTGCGTCGTCATAATTTTGACTCCGTAGAAAGTAATTTTACAGAAGTGCAGGTTAAATGTGAAGCTTCCCGATGCTTGAATTGTAAGAATCCGAAATGTGTTTTGGGGTGTCCTGTTAATATTCAAATACCTCAGTTCATTCAAGCTTTAAAAGAAGGTAATATTCAAAAAGCAGGCGATATAATTCGCGAAACCAGTATGCTTCCTTCTGTTTGCGGAAGGGTTTGCCCACAGGAACGTCAGTGTGAAGGTAACTGTATACTTGGTATTAAAGGTGAGCCTGTCGCGATAGGTGCTCTTGAAAGGTATGTAGGTGATAATACAAAAGCAGATGAACCTCAAATCATACCTTCAGGTAAAAAAGTTGCTGTTGTCGGCTCCGGTTGTGCAGGTATTACGGCAGCTGCGGATTTGAGAAAGGCCGGGCATGAAGTCGAAGTTTTTGAAGCTTTGCATAAATTCGGCGGGGTTTTGCGCTACGGTATTCCTCCGTTCAGACTTCCCAGAACAGTTTTAGACAAAGAACTTGATAACCTTAAAAACATGGGGGTAAAATTCCACTCAAACGTTATAGTTGGGAAATCAATTACATTGAAACAGCTTAAAGAAGACGGTTTCGACGCTATATTTATATGCTCCGGAGCGGGGCTTCCTAAAATGTTAAATATTAAAGGCGAAAACCTTAACGGAGTATTTTCTGCAAACGAATTTTTAACACGAGTTAACCTTATGCAAGCAGGACAACCTGACAGTCCGACCCCGCTAAGAGTGGGCAAAAAAGTTGCGATTTTTGGGGGCGGTAACGTTGCTATGGATGCTGCGCGAACCGCTGTTCGTGTCGGGTTTGAAGAAGTTTATATTATTTACAGAAGAACAGAAAAAGAACTCCCGGCGCGTTTAGAGGAAATTCGTCACGCAAAAGAAGAAGGTGTAATATTTAAGTTTTTATATGCACCTAAAGAAATTCTTGGTGAAGATGGATACGTCAGAGCTGTTGAGCTTGAGGTTATGGAGCTTGGTGAGCCTGACGTAAGCGGCAGACGAAGACCTGTTTCTACGGGTAAAACTGAAACAGTTGAGCTTGATACGGTTATAGTTGCACTCGGTACTGGTCCGAACCCTATTATTCAACGTTCAGCAGTTTCCGAAGGTTTAGAAATTGTTACCGATTCAAAAGGTTATATTACGGTAGATTCTGAAAGCAGAGAAACCTCTATCCCGACCGTTTATGCAGGCGGAGATGTCGCTCCTGTGGGTGAATCAAACGCTATCAATGCGATGGGGGCAGGTAAAAAAGCAGCAAAAGCAATTAATGAGTTGTTAAAATAGGTTATGATTAAGAAAATTTTTATAATTTTAATAGTTTGGTTACTTGGAATTGTACCGGTGGGTGCGTTTGAGTTAGATTGGTCGGCAGATGATGAAATCCGTCAAAACTATAATCCGTCAAAGCTTGAACAGGAGGTTCTTCCTGGGCTTCCGAGTGTTTTAAACGAGAACCCTAATCCGCAACCGTTTACAACTCCTGTGCAAAAAACTGCTCAACCTCAAGTTCAAGCTCCGCCTAAAACTACAATTGAAACAGATTATTCAAGCGGAGTTAAACGGGTAAAAGCTGCCAAAGCTGTTAAAAATGATTCTTATTCTGCAGCGAGGATACGGAAAGGTACAAAGTTTAAGGTCAAATCAAGAACAAGTGTATCTGATTGGAATACCTCAGGAGCACAAATAACTTTTGTTTCTACTGCTCCGGTGACTCAGCGTTATGTGTCGGTACCTATAGGGGCGACTTTTAAAGCCGAAATTATTGATTCTCATCAACCTAATGCTTTTGGAAATGGTGGGTTGCTAAAAATTAAGGCAAATCAGGTTATTTTAAACGGTTCTGCCAAGCCGATAGATGCAAAAGTTATACGTGCGAATGATAAAAAAGTTTTCTTGAACAATATAAAAGGTAAGCGTGGTTATATGCGTGGTATGGGGCGTGCGGTTGATAAGGGTCAGAAATTTTATGATAAATCAAGAGCTATTTCCCGCAAATTATCTAATAACCCTATAGGTTCAATACTTTCTCCTGTTCCTACCGTAGTTGGTGGAGTCGGGTATACTCTTAATTTGGTTGTATCTCCGATTTCTGCGATATGGTCAAAAGGAGACCATATTACGATTCCTTCGGGAGCAAATTACGTTATAAAGCTAAAGGAGCATGCTTATATTCAATAACTAAAAAGCAGATCTTATAAAGATCTGCTTTTGGTTTTTTAGAATTGATCCATAACTTTTTCAGCTTCAAGTCTGTGGAATTCACGTCCTTTTTGAACTGCATTAATAGTTTTTTCTTGTTTAACTTTAGCCTCAATATTTTCTTTTGTAAAGGCTTCAGGTTTGAAGTTTTGCCATCCCCAGCAGCCAAGAGCTACAATAAGGATTAACAGAATTAGTCTTATCATAAATAACTCTCCTTTTTTTCTCTATTATATATTATACAAGTATTTATTTATTTACGTCCTATTTTTAAAGTATTTTTGTTAAGAACTTGTTTAAAATACTATTTTATAATATAATAACTAGCGTGTAGTGACACTTATGTGAAGGGAGACATTATGATTAAAAAGTTTACTGCTCCAAAAGCGCTGATGGCCTTGTTTGCCACTATGCTCTTGGGAATTTCGCCTGCCCTTGCAAGCGAAGCTGATTT
>CAYUQM010000057.1:0-9658 GCA_964446855.1 uncultured Muribaculaceae bacterium | reverse complement strand
ATAACTTGAAACTGATAATAATGTCCCAACCTGTTTGGATTTTCACCATATCTTGCATCAGTAGGTCTTCTGCAAGGTTCAATCATTGCAGTATTCCAAGGTTCCGGCCCCAGAGCACGTAAAAAGGTTGCCGGGTTCATTGTAGATGCACCCTTTTCTATATCATAAGGTTGCTGGATTATACATCCGTAATCCGACCAAAATTTCTGTAAATTAAAAACAAGTTCTTGAAAATTTAAAGCCATAACTCATTCCAATATTGTACTATATACACTAGTTCGACCATCGTACTACAGCCATAATGAAAAAGCAAGAAGTATTACAAAAATCTTAACTTTATGCAATAAATCCAATGAAAAGCTTGATTATTACTGAACTTCGATATTTAATTAATTTGTAATAACAAGGAGTTAAATATGACAGATAAAATTATCATATTTTCCGGAAAGCAGTACAGCGGAAAAGATACAGCTGCAAAAATAATGTTAGAGGCAATGCCTGATTTTAGACGCTGCGCAATGGGAGATATAATAAAACTGACTTACGGAGAACAACATAATCTGACATACGAAGAAATAGAAAAGAATAAGCCAAAATATAGAGCCGGACTTATTTCTCTAGGTAATTGGGGAAGGGAACAAGATGCTGATTATTGGCTAAAAAAAATAATCGAACAAGATGGAAACATTATAGTAACTGATGTTAGGGTTCCTCACGAATATGAAATATTTAAAAAAGCCGGAGCAGTTACAATCAGAATGGAAGCATCAAGAGAAACCAGATTACAGCGAGGAGAACTTGTTGGCGAAAACGATATTACAGAAATCGGATTGGATAATATTTCAGATTGGGATTATATAATAGATAACAACGGAAATTACAACAATCTTGAAAAACAGATTAAGAATATAATCTTAGAACTTACTTAATACTTATACAACGAACGCCCAAAGAACTCGTACTATCTTTATAGACTTCTACAGAAGCATCATAATAATTTATAGCGTAGTGAAGTTTTCCGTTAGCAGAATCTCTAAGCCAAAAACTTCCATTTGTATATTGTAAAGCTCTGGAAAATTTTATTGAAGCCGAAGTGTTACAATGATTTTCTTCAGATGCAACAGTATTGCTTGCAGCAGCTTGCTGACAATTTTCCGAAGCCTTCCATATATAATAAGCCTCCTCTCTATTTGGAAGCTTTAAATTCATTTTCGTACAATAAGATAAAGCGGTATTAAAATCCGACTTAAATCCGGCATCTTTTCCCAGACATAAGACTTTACCATCCTTATATGGAATGGAATTGCATTCAAAATAATGGAGAACTTTATTCAACGAAGAAAGTGACAAGACTTTCACCCTCAAAACTATACACAAAAGTACAATGAATAGTATTAAAACTAAAATTAAAAGTTTCTTAAACTCTTCTGCCACGCATACACCTCAAACCTAATGCAATTATACTTGCATTTTTTACAAAAATCAACTACAATACTTGAATGAAGAAGGAGTATTTGTTATGAAAATGAAGCTTTTAACAGTAATATTATCAGCATTTTTATTGACACAAGCGGCAATTGCTGCACCGTTTAACGCCAACGCAAAAACTAAAAGAATTCCGGCGGGAACAAGATTTTCACTGGAATTATTAACACCGGTAACAACGACATCTTCTGCCGGAACGGAATTTTCGGCTATACTTGTTACCGACCAAACGGCAGAGGCTGATGTAATATTACCTTCCGGCTCTTTGGTTAGGGGAGTTGTAAAAGAAATTATACCTGCAAAAAGATTATCTCGCGGAGCTATACTTTATTTAGATTTTGACCACGTTGTTACCCCTAACGGTAGACAACTACCTCTGTCATTAACAGTTGTCGGGCGTTCTGATATGACTTACGATGGTGGAATAACATCTTCTAAAGGTTATAAGGAGGCCGTTAAACAAAACTGGGAAAAAACCGTAGATATTACTAAAAACGCTACAGAATGGGGTATTGATGTAGGTGAAAATCTTTGGAACGGTTATGGCAAAATTTTGACAGTTCCAACAGGGGCCGTCGGAGGAGGAATTGGTGGCGGAGCTTATTTTGTAGGAGACAGCGCTGCTGATTTATTCAGAAAAGGCAAAGATGTAAAAATTGATAAAGGTGAAAAATTGGAAGTAATTTTAACAGAGCCAATTGATGTTCCAGTTATCTAAAAAAAATCCTCTCAATGAGAGGATTTTTTTAGATAAAACTTTTATAAAGATTATTCAATTTTTTATATTGATGCTATAATAAAATTATAGTCTTATATTGAAAAGGAGAGAATTCGGATATGTGTGGAATAGTTGGCTATATCGGTAATAGACCTGTTGTTGATATACTTATAGACGGGTTACATCAGTTGGAATACAGAGGTTACGACTCTGCAGGTATAGCCGTTAAGGGTACAGATAGAATTAACGTTTACAAAGCTGAAGGAAAACTTGAAAATTTGAGTAGTATCCTGATGCAACATAAATCAGAATTTTCAGATGCGAATATGGGTATTGGTCACATTCGCTGGGCAACACACGGTGCCCCTACTGTTGTCAATGCACATCCACACACTTGCAATTGCGGTAATCTGGTTCTTGTTCATAACGGAATCATTGAAAACTTTAAAGAGTTACGCACAAAGTTAGAACAACAAGGTGCAAAATTCCGCTCTCAAACTGATACTGAAGTTGTGGCACATCTAATTGCAAGTAAATACGCAACTACGCAGGACTTAACTAAAGCTGTACAGTTAGCGGTAAAAGAAATTGAGGGGGCATACGCACTATGTGTTATGCACAATAAAGAAAAAGACCGCATAGTAGCCACAAAAAGGAATGCTCCACTACTGGTTGGCGTTGGGGAAAATGAATTTTTCCTAGCCTCTGATGTCCCTGCAATCATTAAACATACAAAACAGGCTATGTACTTGAACGACAATCAGATTGTCACAATTACAAAAGAAAAAATGGTTCTTATCGATGAAAATAATAACGAATTACCGCTAAAAATAGAAACTTTACCTTGGGAACCGGTTGCTTTGAGCAAAATGGGATATAAACACTTTATGCTTAAAGAAATTCATGAGCAGCCTGATGTTATAAGAAATATACTTGTAGGAAAAATTCGTACTCCTGAAGACCCAATTCTTTTAAACGAAGTAAAACTCACAAAAGAATCATTAAAGGAGCTAAACAGAATTCAAATTATTGCCTGCGGAACCTCCCTTCATGCGGCAATGATTGGTAAATATATTATTGAAAATTTCTGTGGAATTGCAGTAGATATTGAAGCTTCAAGTGAGTACATTTACAGAAAAACAGTTACGGATAACAAAACTCTTGTTATAGGAGTATCTCAATCCGGAGAAACTGCAGATACTTTAACAGCAATCAAACAAGCTAAAGCTAAGGGTTCTCACGTGTTAATAATAACAAACAGACCTGACAGTGCAATGGCAAGAGAAGCGGATAGCCTTATTCCGGTAAGTGCAGGTATTGAAGTTTCAGTTGCTGCAACAAAATCATATATCGCACAATTAGTATCATTCTACCTGCTTGCAATGTATATGGCTGAGATTAAAAATAGTATGGATAAGTCAGTTTTAACATCATTAAAAGCAGACTTAACACAAATTCCACAAAAAATTGAACAGCTGCTTTCTCATAAAGAACAAATTCAAATATGTGCAAAAAAATATGCAAACACTAAAGACTTCATTTATGTTGCAAGAGGGATAAATTTCCCTACCGCACTGGAGGGCGCTTTAAAGCTTAAAGAAATCAGCTATATCAACGCAACCGGTTATCCTGCAGGAGAACTTAAGCACGGTCCAATTGCGATGTTGGATGAGTCAATGCCTGTATTATCAATACTTATGAAAGGCAGTGTTTACGAAAAACTTTTATCAAACAGTGAAGAAGCAAAAGCACGTAATGCAAGAATGATTGCACTAACAAATTCTAAAGATGAAAAGTTAAAAGATTTATTTGAGTCAATAATAGAAGTTCCTGAGGTTCAAGAGCTACTATCGCCAATTATTGCGATGATACCTTTACAGCTTATTGCGTATTACATTGCAGAATACTTGGGAAAAGATGTTGACCAACCAAGAAATCTTGCAAAATCAGTAACGGTTGAATAATGATAATATCAGAAAATATAACGGTAAAAATACAACTGCCTATAACTGCAACAAAAATCACAAGCGCATTCAATGAACGAGGAATAGAACCTTTGCGTTGGGCTATTGTATCTGCTGACGCAGAAGTTTTTACTATAAATGTTTCTTATGAGCAATTAGCCAAATAATATTACAATTGTAAAGTTTTAACTTAAAAATTTACGTTATGAAACATTTTGAACATTTTGGCATGGTTCATGATACAGTATTTATACAAAGTAAAAGACACACATTATTTAAGGAGATTCAGGAATGTCGGAATATCTGAGCAAGGAAGAGATTAAGCAATGGAGAAGCTCATTAGAAAAAATTACATTAGAAGAATATGCTGCCAGATTAGGGAAAAAAATAGAAGAAGACAAGCCTACAAATGATTTAATTGATATAGTTTTACACGGAAAGCCTGTCATCTCTTCGGTTGAAGATTGGAATCAACCAAAAACAGAACGAATTAGCACCATAGCACAACGTGCATTTGAGAGGGAACAGGAAATTGCACCATCTCCATTTTCTATTGCAAAACTAAAATTAAGCGTTAGTGATGCTGAAGAAGTTAAAGTTCAGAAAACAGCAGCTCCGAAACAAGAAAAAGCCGCATCTGCAAAAAAAGTAACTAAAGTAAAATCACCTAAAAAAGTGGCAGAAACTAAAACGCCTAAAGTTACTAAAGCTTCAAATGCCAAAAAAGAAATTTTAAATACAGCTACTACAGGAGATAACCTGAGAGACGAAGTTAGAGTTGTGTTCAAAAAAGCACTAACAGATAGAGAACAAAAAGTATTTGATCACTTTGCAGAAAATAAAAACCAAATTGTATATGCTAAAGATTTAGCTACACTTTTGGATTTACCAAGAGATTATGTATACAAATATATTAAAAATCTTAGAGCAAAGATTGATGGAGATAAGCTACAAAATGCAGATAAGGGTGGGTTTATCTTACACATTTAAGTCAAAAAAAGCACTCCGAAAACGGAGTGTTTTTTTTTATAAAATACAAGCCAATACCATTAAGATAAGAGTGCCAATCTGCAGAGCAGTTCCCACATTTTGAGAAAATCTATTAGCATCATACTTACCTGCGGACTTCTGAGCCTGATATGCACTTGAAATTCTATCTAATCTTGTTTGAGTATCATCCATTGAGAATTCAGAACCAAACATATAATTTTCAATTCTTGATAAACGATTTTCCGTAGAATCCTGAGAGTAATTTTGTTTTAACAGCTTCTTTTCAACAGTTGATAATGAAACTTTTTTAGGAGCAGGAGATGCTTTTTGAGAAAGGTAATCATAGCTTTGCGCTCTTCGAGCATTCATATCGTTATATGCGTCATAATCAAATTCGTTAGGTGACATATATTTATTTAAGTGAAAATCAGAACTTAACGGCGGAACATCATCATCGTAAAAAACATTTGAAGATTGAGCAACCTTATTATTCATTAAGGATTGAGGCTTAATTTCAGCTTTTAACCTATCTACACGTGTTGACAAATCATCAGAATAGGTCTTATTAAAGGCTTTCTTTTCCAAATTTGAAAGGCGAGTTTTTATATCCTGTTTAGGGAAAGCTTGATTAAACATCTGTAATTCCATTTCATCAACCGCCGGATAACTTACATCGGAAGTAGCAACAGGTTCTTCCTCCATATAATAATCCGAATTTTCTGCAAAAGTATCCTCTACAGGTTCAATTTCTTTTCCTATAGAATCAGCAGACACATCTTTGCTTAACTTCGTAATCCGTTCCGCGGTTGATTTTGAAGAAGTTTGCCCATAAACGGTATTTTCAAGTCTATTAAGACGAGAGATGTCATTTTCATTATTATACTGAAAACCATATAAGGACTCCTCAATCTTACCAAGTGTTGCTTGAGTGGAACTTGCAGCCAACACCTCAGACGCACCGCAGCAAAGCAATAAAATACACACAATTAATAAAACAGTTTTTTTCATAATAACAACTCCTTAGGTACAGGATAAAAGCGGTTAAAACGAAAAACTATTGAACCTCCAAGCAATTTTATTAAGAACAAAATCGAGTCTAAATATCTAAAACTTACTACTAGGATATTTAAAACAATTAAACTTTTCTACGATAAAAAAGGAGTATTGACTTTTATGTAAATTTAATTATATCGAATATATGAACTTAATAAAATTTTTCTTAAAAAACAAAAAATGCCAGCACGAAAAAGTCTCTCCTGATAAAGATATCTGCTACTGTCCCGATTGCGGAGAACTTATAGAAAACAGATGGTACATTACAAGATGCAATTGTTGCGGGGTAAAAACAAAAGCAATAATAAAAAACGGGAAAGTTGTACCTGAAGAAAAATTCTGTCACAACTGCGGAGATAAAGAGTTTCAAGTTGAATTTATTGAAAAAATAAACTTTATAGACATAAATTATGCAGTACTGGTTAAAACAATAATAGAACCTCAGGTTGCCGAACAGACCCAAAGCTGGCTTGAATACCAAAACAATTATGCACCGAAACTAATTACGCAAACATAAAATTACAAACCGTTACGGCAGCAACAATACCCACGATATCAGCCAACAACCCTACAAGCAATGAATATCGCAGCTTTGCAATACCAACGGAACCAAAATACACTGCTAAAACATAAAAAGTTGTTTCACTGCTTCCTACCATAACAGCAGACAATGTCGTTGCATAATTATCAGGACCAAGACTATGTGCTATATCAGAAAATATGCCAAGTGCAGCCGAACCGGAAAGGGATCTTACAAGCATTACCGGTACAACATCTATCGGAATATTAAAACAAGTTAAAACCGGCGCCAAGAAATGTCCGACAGCTTCAATCAATCCAGAAGCTCTAAGCATTGATATCGCAACAATAATTGCAACGAGGTAAGGTATAATATTAACAGAAACTTTAAACCCTTCTTTAGCTCCATCCGTAAACACTTCATACAAAGGAACTTTCTTTACTAACCCCATCGTCAAAATTATCAATAAAATTGAAGGCAGAGCCCAAAGAGAAATTAAATCCATAAATCTATGAAACATTATTTCTCACCCTCCGTTTTTTGCGGCGCCCAAAAACGTTGAAATAATTTTGCAAGCGACACGGAAATAATAAAGCTTATTGCTGTTACAAGTAAGGTGGGTGCAATAATTGATGTTGGATTTTTGTATCCCACACTTATTAAGACAGCAATAACAGTTGCCGGAATAAGCTGAAAACCAGCCGTATTCATTGCCAAAAATACACACATAGCATTTGAAGCACTATTCTTATCTATATTTTGTTTTTGAAGCTCCTCCATAGCTTTTATCCCTATTGGAGTTGCGGCATTTGTTAACCCTAAAGCATTTGCAGAAAAACTCATTGCAATATCCCCGACAGCAGGAGAATCTTCCGGAATTTCATTAAACAACCTTTTTGTAACGGGCTTAATTATTTTTGCAATAAATTTAACTAAACCGCATTTTTCAGCAATATTCATCATTCCTAGCCAAAAAGCCATAATCCCAATAAGCGAGAACGCAACCTTAACAGATAATTCTGCACCTGACAAAATAGCATTTACAACATCAGCTAACCTGCCGTTAACAGCGCCCGCAATTATTGAGATTACAATTAAAAAATAAAATATATAATTCATACAACGATTAAAACATTATTTCGAACAAAGTGCAAAAAGTTTGCAAAGCTGCAACACTTTACGGAAGCAACAGCAAACTAACCCAAATAAACAACATTCCTGAAATTATTCCAACCATTGACAAATGCCAATTCCCAAACTCACGCGCCAACGGAAGCAAAGTATCAAAAGAAATATAAATCATAATCCCTGCAACAGCAGCCATCGCAACTCCAATCATAATCTGAGGCATAAAGAAATGTAATAAAATCATACCGATGATAGCACCTATAGGTTCACTAATTCCTGACATCGCAGCATATAAAGTCGCATAACGTTTTTTTCCGGTTGAATGATAAACCGGTAAAGCAACAGCAATACCCTCCGGTATATTATGAATCGCAATAGCTAACCCGACAGATACCCCAAGGGTTATATCATGTGAAGCAGAAAGAAATGTTGCCATACCTTCAGGAAAATTATGAATACAAATAGCAACAGCAGTTAACAACCCTGCGCGTTTCATCCTATGTGCACTATCAACCACGTCTTCTGAATGCTCTAATTCCTTTTCGCTAATATGATCAGGGATAAAATAATCAATCAATATTGCAATCAGTATCCCTATAATAAATCCGCCATAAACAATCCAATCGTGACGATTAGGAAAATCCTTAACGAGCATTTGACTTGCAGATGGAATAATATCTGTAAATGATAAGAAAATCATAACCCCTGCAGAAAACCCTAAACCAACAGATAATGCTTTCAAGTTATCCTTCTTTAACACAAAAGCAAACACCGAGCCGATAGCAGTAGCTAAACCGGCAAGAAATGTTATTAATAGGGCTATTCCATAATTATGGGGCATAAATATTTCCTTTCGCTTTCCCATAACCATCCTAGCACAAACATAAAATATTTAGCGTTACTCTTTCACTCCACCCTGCATAATATCATTAATAAAATATTTTTTCCCGACTAAAAATACTCCTATAACAGGAATTGTACAAATAACAGAACACGCAAGAAGCTCACCCCACAGGGTAATTTCTCGAAAACTTCCTTTATAAATCGCCAGTCCGACAGGAAGAGTACGCATTCCTTCGGAATTTGTAACAATTAGCGGCCACATAAAACTATTCCAAGTCGTTACAAAAGTAAATAAAGCAAGAGTCATTATTGTCGGCAAAGCGAGCGGTAACGCAACTTTAAAAAAGCCTTGCAAAAGGTTGCAACCGTCAATCCTTGCAGCTTCCTCCAAATCTTTAGGAAAACCGAGAAAATATTGACGCATTAAAAATATCCCAAAACCACCAAATAGTCCCGGTAAAATCAAGGCAGAATAAGTATCTATCAAATGCAATTCTCTCATTAAAAAGAACAAAGGAATAATATTAACCTGAGGCGGGATTAACATTGTTATCAAAATCAACAAAAATAAAATATCTCTATATTTAAACTGAAACCTTGCAAATGCATAACCTGCCATAGAAGCAAAAACAACTTGCCCGACGGTTGTAAATGAAGCAACAATCAAACTATTAAAAAAATAACGGCTTAAAGGAATTTGTTCAAACACATTTTTATAATTCTCAAGCGTCAAACCGGAATAAAAAAAGTTTCCGGCTTGCGAAAAAATAGAATCGTTATGTACCAAGGAAAGGTTTACCATCACAAAAAACGGATATAACATACTTATGGCAATAAATACCAACATTAAATATCCCAGAAATACCCTTACTTTCCTCATAGGTTGATTATACAACAAAAACCTAAAATAAAAAACGACTCAAGGAGTCGTTAAGGGAAATTAAAAGGGAAATTATA
>CAYUQM010000056.1:0-10166 GCA_964446855.1 uncultured Muribaculaceae bacterium | reverse complement strand
CCTCCTAACAATCTTAACTTAGATTCAAAATTTTCGTATCCTCTATCTATATGATGTAGGTTTTCGATTACAGAGTTTCCTTCAGCCATAAGCGCTGCAACTACAAGCGAAGCTCCAGCTCGAAGGTCACTTGCAGCAACTCCGGCACCTGTAAGCTTTTTAACGCCCTTAATAATCGCATGGTTTCTATCCTGATGAATATCTGCACCCATTCTGCGCAACTCAGGAACCTGCATAAATCTGTTTTCGTAAAGACTTTCCGTGATAATGCCTACACCATTTGCAGTAGATAATAATGCCATAGCCATTGATTGCAGGTCTGTAGGAAAACCGGGATAAGGCTGTGTTACGAAATTGATAGAATTTAATCTGTTTTTGCAGCTTACTTCAAGAGTATTTGGCTCAAGAAGCTTAATATTCGCACCCATTTTTAACAGTTTATCAGTAAAGAATGTCAAATGTGCAGGGAATACATTTTTAATAATACCTTTTCCGCGGGTTGCAATAATTGCTGACATATAAGTTCCGGCTTCAATTCTATCAGGAATTGTAGTATATTCAATCGAATGAAGCTTACTTGCATCAACACCGTTGATAACAATTTCAGAAGTACCGGCACCATTAACATCAGCACCCAAAGTGTTTAAGAAATTAGCAAGGTCAACGATTTCAGGTTCTTGTGCAGCATTTTGAATTCTTGTAGAACCTGTAGCTAATGTAGCTGCAAGCATAAGGTTCTCAGTAGCACCAACTGATGGAATATCTAAATAGATATCAGCTCCAACCAGCTTGGAAGCTTTAGCGTGGACATAACCGTTTTCAATCTTAATTTTTGCACCAAGAGCCTCCAAACCTTTAATATGGAAATCAACTCTTCTTTCACCGATAGCACAACCACCGGGAAGCGCAACTATCGCCTCTTTACATCTGGACATTAATGCACCGAGAATAATAAAGGAAGCTCTCATTTTACTAACTTGTTCATACTTTGCAGTAATACTTGTTAATTCAGTTGAGTCAATAACGATTGATTTTTCTTTTTTATCATATACAGTTTTTGCACCTAACCCTTCAATAACACTGAGCATAATCTCAACATCCGTTAAGTCCGGTACATTATATATCTTAGTAGCACCTTTAGCCAAAATTGCGGCTGCCATAAGCTTTAATACGGAGTTCTTAGCTCCGCCGATTTCTACCTCTCCTTTTAGTGGGGTTCCGCCTTTTACATAAAACTTCTGTGTCAATTTTCCTCCGGAAAAATATTAATTTAATAATCTCACTCTATTATAATAATACAACCATAAGGCTTTGATGTAAATAAGTTAAATAATGTAAAGCAAAATTAAAGTATTAAACTCCATTTGATATTTGGCGCATAAAAAACCACCCCTTTGTTAAGGAGTGGTTTTTCATAAATAAACTTTTTTATTCTAGAAAGTCGTAACAGGCTTTTTCTGAGCTGTAGCTCCCGGAATTGATTGCCAGTTTGCTGCCATAATCTTTTTGAAAGACTTAAGTGCAGTGTCTTCCAATTCGCCAAGCTCTTCAGCTTCCATAATTAATTCTCTTAAAGGAAGCAATGCTCTTTGGTCACGAAGTACACCTAAAGCCGCAGCAGCACCAGCTCTAACAAGTTCATTTTCACTGCGATTTTTCATTACATCAATCAACGCAGGAACAGCTTTTGCATCGTTTAATTTTCCAAGAGATGTTACCGCATAAATTCTAACGTTAACCCACTCGTCATACAACATATTTATTACCTTATCAACAGCTTTTTTATTGCCGATTTCACCCAGTGCCCTTGTCGCATCACATCTTACATTAACTTTTTCATGGTCTAAAGATTCAATTAACGCATCAGTAGCAACGTCACCAATTTCGATTAAAGCATCAGTTGCAGTAATACAAACCTGAGGGTTTTCATCATTTAATGCTTCTACAAGCGGTTCAACAACAATAGCACCGCCCAAACGACCTAACGCACGAGCAGCACGAACGCGTACATCAACGTTACGATCTTCTCGCAATGATTCAATTAAGTGAATTGTAGCTTTTGAATCACCAAGTTCTCCCAATGCACGGGCAGCATATAAACGAACAGATCCGTTTTTATCATGTTTCAAAACATCAATTAACGGTTCAACAGCGCTTGAGTCACCCATTTCACCGAGAACTCTTGCTGCATTATACCTAACTTTTTCAGAATTGCTGGTTCTTAAATCTGTTAACAACTCTTCAAATGATTTTTTAACTTGTTTTTTCTTACTGTTCACACTAATTGTCATTTACATTCCTCCGACACATAATCGTTTCACACCACACTTCTATATAAAGATTTTTGTGTGAAAACTATTGCCTTTTTACCTTTTATTTGTTAACTAATTGTAACAATATGTATTAACCTTTTACTGTTTATTATTTACTAAATGTTCTCTAATTGCCTTTTTAAGGGGTTCGGCAATCATCCATAAAGGGTAACGCGAACACTTTATATTCTAATAGTAACACATGTTTCAAATTATTACATGGGTAATATGTATTATTTGATAAATTTTTCTGATTGTTTTTTTAATGTAATGTTAAATTCAATTATATACGCGTAGCTTTTGTAACAAAAGTTAATATATGCTACTTACCAGAGATAGTAATAACAAACTCACTACCTACACCAAGCTCACTATTTACAATAATTTTGCCTTTATGTTTTTCTATAATTTTATGGCAAATTGCTAAACCAAGCCCCGTACCAACTCCTACACCTTTTGTTGTATATCCCGCCGTGAAAATTTTTGAAATTTCTTCTTCAGGAATTCCTTTCCCGGTGTCTTTTACGCTCACAGTCAAAGTTTCGCCCTGATAATCCGTTGAAATCGTAATAGTTCCTTCCCCTTCTATTGCTTGACAAGCATTGACCAAAATATTGGTAAATACTTGGTTCAGCATATTCGGATAACATTTTATGAGAGGAAGTTCTCCATAATTTTTTACAACTTCTATTCTATTTTTTGTTTCATGTCTTATTAAATCCAGCGTCAAATCAAGTTCTTTGTTAATATCTGCCTCCTGAAGCTCCGCCTCATCAAGCCTTACAAACTTTTTCAAAGACAATACCATATTAGAAATACGCTCAATAGCCTCTTTATCAATCTGGTTGATTTCTTGCATTATATCTGCAATTCCGGCATCATTAACTTGAGGAATCAGCTTTGATAAAAGTCCATTATTAGACTTAATAGAAGCAACAGGCGTATTAATTTCATGCGCAACTCCGGCGACAAGCTGACCTAAAGATGCCATCTTCTCTGAATTAATTAACTGTAATTGAGTTTCTTTAAGTTCTTTAAGGGTATTTTTGAGCTCTTTAACCGTTTGTATGTTCTTCTGATACAACTCTGCTCTTATTATCGCGTTACCCAATTGCAAAGAAATTGCGTCCAAAATTTCCAATTCTTCATTCAGTTCTCGTTTTTGATAACTAAGCAAAACTATGACCCCAAGCAGCTTTTGGATATGAAACACCGGAACAACAATACGCATTATAGGCTGCTTAAAAGGTTCTGCATCTAAATATTCTTTTAAGCAGTGAACCACTGAAATTTTTCTATCAGCAATGACATTGAAAGTATGACTATCAAAGGATATCAGGTCATCCATTAAATGATTTTTTCCACCGTAAATTTCTTCAACTTTAAACTTATTACTGCTGCCGGAAGCGTAATATGATTTATAAGCACCAAACATTGATGCAAGCTCTGACAATGCAGATTGTAAAATTTTAGAAATATCCATAGACTCTCTTATTGAATTAGAAACTTTATTAATAAGCGCAATTCTTATAGCCTGCGACTGTGCTTTTTGTTTAATATTAAGTAAATCATCATTTTCTTCTTTTAATTTTTCGCAATCACTTTGAAGCTTTTCGTTTCTTTTCATTTCTAAATCAAGAAGATTTTTTGCACTTACATCCGTAAAAAACAATACAGAATATTTCCCCTTTTTCAAAACAGTTAAATCATAATAAAATATTTTCCCACTATCGTTTTGATATGAAACACAAGCAAAAAAGTTTTCTTTAGAATTAAGTGCATGCCAGATAGGAGAATAGTTTTCAAGGTTTTCGCTGGTCAACGGGCATATATTAAAATTAGTATTATGGGAAAACTTTTTCAAGTCAACAAAACTTTTGAACCAACGCTTAAAGGTGTAGTTTTTATAAACGACATCACCTTTTTTGTTGACAATAATCACAGCATCCCTAAACTGATTAAATATATCAAACTTTCTCATGATAATATTATACATAAAAAAGTTATTCGGAGTAAGTATTTCAACACAACGCAATTTTTATAAAAGAAATGTTTTAATATAAATATGAATAGTGTGGGAAATAATAGTGCAATTGCATATAAAGCTGCAAATGTCGGAGTCTTAACAGCACCCGACAGCATCGGGAAGTGTACACTCTATTCAGCCGGAGAAGCTGAAAAACAGTATCAGGAAATGAGTCGTGATATATACGAAAAACAAAAAGCAGTAAGTCCCGGAAATAAGTATTCAACCCCGAAAGGCATCTACTATATAGGTGGTGCAGCTGTTCTGACATTCCTATGGACCGTTTGTAAAAAACTGTTTAGGAAATAACTGCCTTAATTGCAGATATCATGCCGGATTCATCCGCAATATTTTTTCCTGCGATATCAAAAGCCGTTCCATGCCCAGGAGAAGTTCTTATGATGTCAAGTCCGATTGTCATATTGACCGTCGCATCCCCCGCAACAGTTTTAATAGGGATTAACCCTTGGTCATGGTAAGCCGCAATATAACAGTCATAAGGAACCTTTTCATTATGATTATACGCAAATCCTGCTTTTACAAAAAGCGTATCTGAAGGAAGCGGATTTGTAATATTAACACCAAGCTTGCGCAGCTTTTTCACAGCCGGCAACATAATATCTTTCTCTTCACTTCCTAAAATTCCGTCTTCACCCGCATGAGGATTTAATCCGCAGAGTGCAAATTTAGGATTAGAAATCTTTAAAGTTTTTTCAAAAAACTCATTCAAATCTGCAATTTTATTTAAAAGTATTTCTTCAGTTAAATTAACATCCTTTAATGCACAATGTCTGGTAAGAAGCAAAACCCTGAAATCTTTTGCAACAAAAAGCATTTCGGCATGCTGATTTTTACGTGCAAGGAAAGATTGCAAAACTTCTGTCTGACCGTTAAAGATATGACCTGCAAGGTGCATAGCATTTTTTGCGGTAGGTGCCGTAACTATTGCCTCAGGCTTAATCTCACAAACTTTTTTTAAAGCTTGAAACGAAAACTCCCCCCCTTCTGCAGTAGCCTTTCCTGTGGCAACACTACCGTCAAAAGGAATTTCAATAATCTCATAATCTTTATCAAGCTTGCCGTAAAAATCCAAAATTCTACGGTTTGAAATTAACACAACCTTACTACAATCAAGGTCTAACTTATTCAACGCCTTAATCGTAATCTCTGCCCCGATACCATTAGGGTCCCCTGTTGTAATTGCTATTTTATTGGAATATTTACTCATGGTTTTTAAAATAATTCAAAATATCAATTAACGTACTAACTCCGCCCAGATTTCCTGATTTTGTCACAATCCACTGAGCATTGTGATCTAAACTCAAGGCAATAGCAGGCGCAACTTCATCTATCAATTGTAACTGACTGGCACCAATAGCTCGACAGCATTTGTAAGAAGTTTCTCCGCCAAGCAAAATAAGTATAAGCTGCTTTTGTTCGGTAACACGTTTTGTCAAATCTGCAAGAAAATCCGTTATCATTTTGGCAAGCTTATCACGTGTTAATTCAGCATCCAGTGAATCATCCGAAAATCCGTCGAAATCCCTGACAAGATTAGAAGTATGAACAACCACAATATTATTTTGACCTAAATTATTCACAATTCTCTGAACAAGTTCATCCCGCACACCACCCAAAATAGTTTTAATATCAAGAGTTACAAACAAAGTATTCTCATCGTAATCGTCAGACTCCTCAAGTGTCTTAATTTGATTAGCTGTAATCTCAGTTGCACTGCCTGAAATAATAAGTTTAGGCAATTCAGGAATTGTTTGCATAATAGTACTGGGTTTTAAATCAGAAAACCATAAATCACTTAAAATCCTTGCCGTTGCCGCTGTACCCGTCGGTAAGATTTTGTAATCGGATCTATTCATTGCAAGTAAAACCTGCTCAATATCTGTAGTTGATACAGCATCAACTACAATAAGTTTTTTCCCTTCCGCAATAAGCTTGTTCAAGCTTTGCAAAACAGGGCCGGCACCCTTCATAACAGTCTTTAGTTCTAACGAACCAATCAAGTGCTCCCACTCTGTTCCTACCTGAGATTTTAAAAGTGTCGGCAAATGTGACTCAAAAATAGGTGAATAAGGATCCCTTGCCATCTCTGTTCTTTCAACGGGCACTCCTTTAAGAAGGTGGTATCCTCCGACCGTCACACGACCCTCAAGCGGAAATGCAGGAATAACTATACTCGCATCCCATCCGAGAACTTCAAGCATTCCAAGAACTTCTACCGCAATATTTCCGCGAATTGTTGAATCAATCTTTTTAAAAAAGAAGTCAGGGCTAAATTTATCAAGCATCAATTGTGTTGCATGCTTAATCTTTTCGTAAGCATCAATGGGCGCAATATTCCTTGATTCCGTAGAAATTGCCCAAGTATGAGTTGAAGCATTGTTCGTTAACTCAACATCATCACTCAATAATATCTGAGTCCCCGCTCCATGTAAATGAAATTGCAAAGCCGAGTCATTAGCTCCTGTTAGGTCATCAGCAATTATACACGCAACACTTGAACTAATTATCATAAAACTTCCGCATCTCTTTTTGAACCAAGCAATCTTATACTGTTAGCAATAACTAAAAATCTTTCTCTATCGCCGCCTGATGCTTTATCAGTCCATTTGTCCTGCTGAATTCTTCCGTCAACAGCAACCTGAATACCTTTTTTAACGTATTCTCCTGCAAACTCAGCTTGCTTATCCCATACATCAATATTAAACCAGTCTGTAACTTCAGACTTGGTTTTAGTATCCCATCTGTTAACAGCCAAAGAAAAATTAGCCTTAATTTTTCCTGATTCAAAATATCTGATTTCTGTATCACGACCAACGCGACCAACAATTACAACTGAATTCATTTATACCTCTTTCTATAAAACATCTTAAATCATATTACAATAAAAACAAATCCCAGTGATACATGAATTAACAAATATTAACCTTTTAAAAAGCTAAACCAACTGCCACAAACAAAAAAAGTCCCGCATTACCTGCGGGAACTTCTTAATTTCCTTATCCTTATTTCCTTAACGAATTCCTTATCTTTTTCTCTTTTTCCTTAATTATCCAACGACTCTTGATACAAAGTTTGTAATTTCAAATAATGTGTCTTTTACAAATTCCTTTGCTAATGTTGAAACAGGTCTGTTTTCAACACAATCGAACACGTAATAAATAGGGTCTTTAGCATTATTAAAACGCATTCTTTTATCTTTTCTTGCTAAGTAGTTGAAATCTTCAATACTGCAAGTTGCACCTTTTCTTTTATTTGATGGTCTTCTTCTTGTTAATGAACCAAATTGATTTTCGTTTTTAGGATTTGCTAACATTTTTAATTCTCTCTCTTATCTCAGCTCTTACATATATATAAAGTATATAACTTGAAAATAATTGCCTTTTTGTTTTGCAATTGTAAAGTTATGTAAAGCATTTATTATACAAAAAAAGACCCGGCGAAATAACCGAGTCTTTTTTATATATTTAAGTCTAAGAACTAACCAACAATTAATTCTTTTACTTCGGCAGCAAACGCTTTAGGATCTAATTTCAAACCAGGTCCCATAGTTGTTGCAAGGTATACTGATTTAACAAAAGTACCTTTTGCAGAAGCAGGTTTTGCTCTCAAGATTGCATCTGCTAATGTTGCGTAGTTTTTGATTAAATCTTCATCGCTGAATTCAGCTTTACCGATAGGGCAGTGAATCATACCTTGTTTATCAGCACGGAATTCAACTTTACCTGCTTTAGCATCTTTAACAGCCTTAGCAACATCCATTGTAACAGTTCCTGTTTTAGGGTTTGGCATCAAGCCTTTAGGTCCGAGTACACGACCCAATTTACCTAACATACCCATACAGTCAGGTGTCGCAATCAATGTATCAAATTCAAACCAGCCGTCAGAAATCTTATCGATAATTTCTTCAGCACCTGCGAAATCAGCACCGGCATCTTTTGCTTCAGTGGCTTTAGCACCTTTAGCAATAACACAAACTCTTACAGTCTTACCAAGGCCAGCCGGTAATACAACTGTTGAACGAATTTGTTGGTCAGCTTGTCTTACGTCGATACCTAATCTCATGTGACATTCAACTGTTTCATTGAATTTAGAAAGTTCTTTAGATATTTCTTTTAATTTTTTAATGCAATCAACAGCAGTTGCAGGTTGTGCAAAATCTGCCAACATTTCTTGCATTTTCTTTTGTTTTTTAGTTAATTTTGCCATTTTAATTTTTTCCTTTCATGGTATTAGCGTGCTTTTAAGTTGCACTTCCATTAATTAATCCTTAACTGTAACACCCATTGCTCTGCAAGAACCTGCAATCATTTTAACTGCAGCTTCCATAGAAGTTGCGTTCAAATCGTCCATTTTAATTTTAGCGATTTCTTCCAATTGAGCACGAGTAATTTCAGCAACTTTATCTTTATTCGGAACAGCTGAACCTTTAGGAAGGTTTAAAGCTTTCTTAATCAACACCGGTGCCGGTGGAGATTTAACGATAAATGAAAAACTTCTATCTTCGTAAACATCAATAACTACAGGGATAATATAACCTGCTTGAGATTCAGTTTTAGCATTGAATTGTTTACAGAAATCCATGATATTAACACCATGTTGACCCAAAGCAGGACCAACCGGAGGTGATGGATTTGCTTTTCCGGCTTCAATTTGAAGCTTGATTTTTCCTACTACTTTTTTTGCCATTTTGTTTCTCCTTTTGTGGTAGTAACGGTTTCCACCGACACAGTGAAAATCCTTCCACTTTTTTGTACTGTAAATTTTAATTTCCGTCATTCTGAACCCCTTGTAGGGTGAAGAATCTCATATAAGAGATACTTCGGCTCATGCCTCAGTATGACTTACATTAAATCTTATTAATTTGCTTATATTCCAATTCAACAGGAGTTTCGCGTCCGAAGATTGAAACATTTGCACGAAGTTTAGATTTATCAGGATATACTTCAATAATATCCGCAATAAAGTCTGCGAACGGTCCTGATACAATCCTAACCTTATCACCGGCTTTAACATCAAGCTCAATTTTTTGAGATTGAGATGTAGAGCGGTGGATAATCTTCTTAATTTCACTATCTTTAGCAGGGATAGGACGTTTAGCAGATCCTACAAATTTTGTAACACCTGCAGTGTGTCTTACAACATACCAGCTGTCTTCATCCATAATCATTTCGACAAGAACATAGCCTGGGAAGATTTTTTCTTCACGTTCCTGTTTTTTGCCACCTTTAATCTGGGTAACTGTTTTTTGCGGAACTTCTATACGGAAGATTTTTTCGCCCATGTTCATATATTCAATACGCTTTTCAAGATTAACCTTAACCTTGTTTTCGTGACCTGAATAAGTATGAACAATATACCAACGTTTCTGGTTATTTTTAGCCTTTTTAGCTTCTTCCTGAGCTTGAACTTCAGCTTCAGCTGCTTGTTGTTCAGCCAATTTATCTTCGTTCAATTCTTCTTCCATAGATTTTTCTTTTTTAGTCATAAGCCACCTTTATATTTTCTTTTTAAAATCTTAATCCGGTTATTATTTGATAAAACTCAACGCACCCTTAAAAATTATATCCATCAAATAAACCGCAACGGTAAAAATAAAAACAATTGCAATAACAAAGACCGTTTCTGTTAATACCTGACGTTGTTCCGGCCAATTAATCTTACCCCATTCTGCGCGAACGCCACGGAAGTACAGTTTAATTGATTCTAAAATTGCGTTAAATGAATTATCCATTTTATTTCCTTTGACTTTTAAATAAATCGCGCCCTGAAGGACTCGAACCCTCGACATCCGGTTTTGGAGACCGACG
>CAYUQM010000055.1:0-10950 GCA_964446855.1 uncultured Muribaculaceae bacterium | reverse complement strand
TGTGCTACAATCCAGCTTGACTTCAACCTTCCTGCAAGATTTGATATCAAATACCAAGATAAAGACGGTTCAATGAAAACTCCGATTATGCTTCACCGCGTAATCTTCGGTTCAATGGAACGTTTCCACGGTATCTTAATCGAGCACTATGCGGGAGCATTCCCGACTTGGCTTGCGCCGACTCAGGTTGCTATCGTTCCTATTAGCAACGAAAAACATACCGATTTTGCGGAAGAAGTGTACAAAAAAATGCGCGCAGCAGGTATAAGAGTAAAGCTTGACGACCGTTCAGAATCTATGAACTACAAAATCAGAGAAAGTCTTCAAGATAAGAAAATTCCTTATGTCTGTGTAATCGGTGATAAGGAAATTGAAGCAAATTCAGTTGCAGTCCGTGCACGCGGTATCGGACAGGTCGGAACTTTGAGCGTGGATGAATTCATTTCAAAAGTTGAGGAAGAAATTAAATCCAGAAGTTCCGAAAGCTTTGCAAAAGCATAACCAAAAGGCTCCGAAAGGAGCCTTTTTTGTGAACATTTTTCATGGTATAATCGTTCTTATAGTATGAAAAAATTTGTTTTATTATTTATTCTAATATCTAGTGCTTTGCAGGCAAATGCAGCAAGCCGTTACATTACGGTACAAGAAGGCGTTCCATATTTTTATGGTAATATACCGACAAATATTTATGTAGCTCATACCAGCTGCGACCCTTTTATGGTTAAAATTGACGGAACCAAATATTATATGTTATTTGAGATAGGAAATTCCAATTACTCATATAACAACCTTCTGGGATGTACCGGAGCCTCAAAGTATGATATGTTTACTCCTCTTCGCAATCTTGAACGTGACGGAGATGTTTCTCGTCTTACCGGCGAAGAGTTGAAAAGTGCTGGTATTCGTTTCGTTGCACAAAATTTTGATAATACTCTTGCTTATAATGATAAAACTAAAGATTTTGATTTGAATAAAATAAGTTATATTGATATGACAAGACTTAGGATTACTCCTGCTGCCGTTGCTTACGGAAATTTTGATGTCTATGTGAAAAAAGATGGCAGCAACAGCCTGAAAAAAATAATCGGAAAGGTTTCTATGATGGGACAGCCGTACATCAGGAGAATGTTTTAATCAACTTTTCCTTTTAATTGTCCGCATGCCGCATCAATATCCGCCCCGCGTTCAAGTCTTACTGTAACCTTTTTCCCTGAGTGTTCAAGCAAGTATTTGAACTTCATTATTGAGTTATTGCTTGGACGTTGGTAATCATTTTTAGCCGTAGGATTATACGGTATTAAGTTAATGTTGCACTTGATATCGTGAAGATAATATGCGAGCTGTTTTGCAGAATCGATAGTGTCGTTCAAATCCTTGATTAATAAATATTCAATAGTAATTCGTCTGCCGGTTTTGTCAACGTAATTTTTCAATGCTTTTTTCAGGTCGTCCATGTTATATTTGTTTTCGATTTGCATTAATTTTTTACGAATATCGTGATTTGGTGCGTGGAGCGATAACGCAAGAGTGGATTGCATATCTAAATCGGCAAGTTTGTTGATTCCGGGGATAATTCCGCTGGTTGAAACGGTCAGACGTCTTGCTCCTATTTGGAAATTTTCGTTGAAAATATCCATTGCTTTCAAAACATTATCAAGGTTTAGAAGCGGTTCTCCCTGCCCCATAAATACGACGTTTGTAACCTTTAAGCCAGTATCGCGTTGAATGGTTAGGACTTGTTCTATGATTTCTTTGTAGGTTAAGTTTCTTATAAATCCGCGTTTCCCTGTTGCACAGAATGAGCAATTAACGGCGCAGCCGACTTGTGAACTCACACATGCGGTTAGGTTTGCACGGTTGTCGAAGCGCATAAGAACGGTTTCTACGCATTCTCCGTCGGGATATTCAAGCAAATATTTAATAGTTCCGTCAGAACTTACCTGTTTAACTTTTATTTTTGTGTCGGAAATTTTTGCAATCGACTTTAATTCTTCTCTAAATTTTACCGATAAATCAGTCATTTCATCAATTGAAGATACTGATTTGAGGTAAATCCAGTTATGAATTTGTCTTGCCCTGAATTTTGAAGCGTGGAGTTCTTCGGTAATTTTTTCCAGCTCATTTTGTGTAAGTCCTGATAATGTGTACATTTATAATGCCTCTTTGATTTTTGTTGTGTAGAAGTCGATTATTTCAACCATTGCATGCAGCATAAGCGCAATCGGTTCAACTTCTTCTTTCCATTTTTTATAACCGCATAATTTCGGGAGCAGGCTTAACGGGTTGTCCGGAAAATCTCTGCATATCTGCGGTCTGTTTTCGTAATCCGAACACTTGTTGTCTGAAGTGAGTTTCGGGCAGTGGTAGAAATAGACATCATACTCCTTGTTTTTTTCAAGAAGTTCTATATATTCGGGATAGATTTTGCGAGCTTCCTCTTTGCTTGCGTATGGTATAAACACGCTTAAAAACTGGGTTGCAAAATTATCTCCGTTTTGAGCTTTTTGTTTCAGCTCGTCGGGTGAAAACTCGCTGCAAGCAAGGTTACAGCACGTTGCACAGCCTACGCAGTTGAATTTTGTACGGTAGGCGAGAATTTCATTAAGCTTTCTGTAAACCTCTTTGGAAATATCTTTTTCAAGAAGTTCTAAGGTTGCTTTTTGCCACTGCTGTCCTGAGCTTTGTTCGTCAAAGTTATCGAAAATATCTCCGTCTAATCCGTCAGGTCGAATTTCTTCGACTTTGTTTTTTATTTCTTCAGCAGATTTGAGAAAGATTTCCCTATATTCTTTGCGTAAGCTGTTTACTGTGTAATCTAAGTCGGTCATAACAAGATTATATCATAAATTTTTATGAAATATCCCATCTTCCGCAGGTGCCGCCCCAGCGAGCAATTATGTTTCCTTGAATGTCTTTGATTTTTTCGTAGTGTGGAACTTCACTTTCGCCTTCAAGAATAGTTATAACTTCACAGTTATTAGAGCAGCCGCTGCATTCGCAGGTTACAGAATGGAAGTGCATATCTCCGACTTCCCAGCCCTTAAATTTTGTTACGGCTTCTGTGTATTGATGGTTTTCCATTGCAAGGAGTGCAGCACCTATGGCTCCCATTGTTTGGTGATTTTCCGGAACCACAACTTTTTGTCCCAGAGCTTCTTCAAACGCTTTAACCATGCCTGAGTTTGTAGCAACCCCTCCTTGGAAAGTTATAATAGGAAGCAGTTCTTTACCCAAAGCAAGATTACTTAAGTAGTTTCTTACAAGTGCTTGGCACAAGCCGTATAACAAATCTTCTACAGGGTAGCCTAATTGTTGCTTATGGATTAAGTCACTTTCCGCAAATACTCCGCAACGACCTGCAATACGTGCTGGGTTTGTTGATTTGAGAGCGGTTTCGCCGAAGATTTCAATAGGAACATTCAAACGGTTAGCCTGCTGGTCAAGAAAACTTCCCGTACCTGCCGCGCAAACAGTATTCATTGCAAAATCTGTAACGATACCATCTCTTAAGATAATGATTTTACTGTCCTGTCCGCCGATTTCTAAGATTGTTTGAACCCCCGGAATGTTAGTACTTGCAGCTACCGCGTGGGCTGTAATTTCGTTTTTAATAATGTCAGCACCAACAAGAGCACCCGCAAGGTTTCTGCCTGAACCTGTTGTTCCGACACCCATTACGTTATAGTCTGTTAATTTCTTCTTATATAATTCTTTTAAACCGTTTTGTACCGCAAGAACGGGTTTACCGGCAGTTCGTAGCATATAACTATCCACATATTTCCCATTTTCATCAACCAGCGCTAATTTGGTTGTTACCGAACCTACGTCAATCCCTAAATATACTGTTAAACTCATTTGTAATCCTCTATAATCTTTATTCTATGGCTTTATTTTATCACAAAAATATAAATCATTTAATCGGGTAGTTACAAAAATATAATTATTGTGCTAATATGTTGTTGTAAAAAAGAAGAAAGCGGGCTTTTAACTATGAATAAATCTAAAATATATACAGCTTTATTAATATTTTCACTTGTATTTGGAATAAATGGTTTTACAAATGCTCAGGATATAGTACTTGATCCGATAAAAACCATATCAGCGGTGAATGTTGTAAACAAAACGGTTTCTCCGCAAGATTGTACCAAAACTTATGAATACGTACTTCCACTTGCAGTTGTAGCAAGTCCGAAAACTTATCTCGGTAAAAATATAAAGTTTAAAGCAAAATTTGACAAATTTGCTACGCTGGGTTTAGATTATAAGCCTGCATTTAGGAGTTCTGAGAAATATATTACTTTTTTAATCCAGAGAGATGACGTAAAGGATCACGATATTCCATTGTCTGAAATGAAAATTTTTATGAATCGTACCGACGCGGAAAAGCATATTGATTTGAACTCAGGTGATGAAATAGAAGTTGCCGGAAGAGTTTTTTCAACCGCACTGGGTGATGTGTGGATGGATGTTGATAAATTTACGGTTTTGAAAACTTCTGCAAAGCCAGCTACTAAGTAAGTATCAACCACGGAGTTAAGAAATGGCAGAATTAGAAAATAATATAAATGAAAAGGATATATTTTTAACTATTCACGGGCATTTTTATCAGCCGCCTCGGGAGAATCCTTGGCTTGAAGCCATAGAGCTTCAAGATAGTGCTCTGCCTTTTCACGACTGGAATGAGAGGATTAATAAGGAATGTTATAACCCGAATTCTGTTTCAAAAGTGGTTGACAGCCGTAACAGAATTCTTGATGTTGTTAATAATTATGAGTTGATGAGCTTCAACTTTGGACCGACTCTATTATCTTGGATGGAAAAGTTTGCCCCATATACTTATGAAAGAATTGTTAAGGCTGATATTGACAGTCGCGCAGAGCATAACGGGCATGGTAATGCTCTGGCTCAGGTCTATAATCATATAATTATGCCTCTTGCAAATGAACGAGATAAGGAAACTCAGCTAAAATGGGGTGTTGCGGACTTTGAATATCGTTTTGGCAGAAAGCCTGAGGGTATTTGGCTTGCAGAAACGGCGGTTGATGATGATACGTTGAGAATTCTTGAAGCAAACGGAATTAAATTTACCGTTCTTTCTCCTTATCAGGCATTGCGAATAAGAAAAGAAGGTGATGAGGAATGGCAGGACGTAAGCTGGGGAAACATTGACCCTGCTCGTTCTTACAGATATTATATTAAATCAGCTCCGGGTAAATTTATTGATTTGTTTTTCTATGACGGCGCGATTTCTCAGGCTGTAGCTTTTGAAGAGCTGCTTAAGGATGGCAATAAATTTATAAAACGACTTAAGGATGGGGTTTCTTCATTAAGAGATTATCCTCAATTGATTAATATTGCTACTGATGGAGAAAGTTATGGTCATCATACTAAATTTGGAGATATGGGACTTGCTTATGTCCTTAAAATAAGGGCTGAAGAAGAAGGCTTTAAGATTACTAATTATGCGGAATATCTTGATAAATACAGAAGTGATTTTGAAGTTGATATTAAGCAGGCTTCTTCTTGGAGTTGCTTCCACGGTGTAGGCAGATGGAAAGAAGATTGCGGTTGTTCGACAGGCGGACACCCGGGATGGAACCAAAAATGGAGAAAGCCGCTCAGAGAAGCGCTTGACTATTTGCGTGATGAGCTTGTTAAAATTTTTGAAAAAGAAGGTACCAAATATTTTGAGGATGTTTGGGAAGTAAGAAATAAATATATTTCAGTAATTCTGGACAGAAGTCGTATTAATGTTGATAAATTCCAGCGTGAAAACTTTAAAGCGAAACTTTCATCAGAAGATAAAGTTCATGCGATGGAGCTGCTTGAAATTCAGCGTCAGGCAATGCTTATGTATACAAGTTGCGGATGGTTTTTCTCTGAAATTTCAGGTATTGAGACCGTTCAGATTATGAAATATGCAGCACGCGCAATGCAATTAGCTGCAAAATTCAGTAAGAAAAGTCTTGAAACAAAGTTTTTGGAACTTTTGGCGGAAGCTAAGAGTAATTTGCCGGAACATGGTAGCGGGCGTGATATTTTTGAGAAATTTGTACGTCCGTCTGTTGTAACGTTGAAACAAATTGCCAGTTTATGGGCGATTTCTTCTCTTTATCAGGATTTTGAGGATGAAGAAGATGTGTACTGTTATATTGTTCAGCGTAAAGATTATCAAAGAGTTCAAAAAGGGGATTCTACTTTGGTTATCGGGCATATTGAAATTCAATCCAGAATAACCTTGCAAAAATCTAATTTGATGTTTGCGCTGATGCAGTATTCAGGTGGGGATTTCCATTGTACAATTAAAGAATTTTCTGACGCAGATGAATATGAAAAATTAAAGCAGTTATTGTCAAAAATATTTATGCTTAGTCCGTTAACAGAAGTTATTCGTGCTTTGGATGAGTCTTTTGGGTCAGAATATTTTACATTGAAAGATATTTTTATTGAAGAAAGACGAAAAATTCTTCAAATCCTTTTGAAAGGTAAGATGGAAAAATTTGCGCAGAATTATCAAGAGATGTATAACGAAGCAAAAGGTTCAATTTACCAGATGCAAAATTTGGGTTTGGCTGTCCCTGAAGAATTTAAGATTGCAGCAAAATATGCTTTAAGTAAGAAGTTTAACGATTTGATAATTTCCTCAGGAGGTTTTGTAGAACCGGCAGTTGTTCAAGAAATTGTTGCGATAAATTACGAAGCGAGGACTATTGGGATAAAATTGGACAAAGCTCTTGCGAATAATATTTTTGCGAAGAAAATTGATAAAAATATTTTGCGTTTGGCATATAGTCTTGAAGTTCAGCAAGCTGATGTTTTAATTGAACTTTTTGACTACATAGAAAGACTTGAACTTGAAGTTGATATTGCAGAAGCTCAAAATGTATATTACACAAGAATTTTTCACCGAATCGGAGAGATAATCGAGTTAAGCCAAAAATCAAAACGTTCCGGAGAAAAACGTTTTGCGCAAATGCTTTTGGATATCGGTGATAAGCTAAATATAAATACAGAATTTTATCGTTCGAAACTTGATAAAATTTAATTCGGGGTTACCAATCTTCCGAGCCGTAATCTTTAAACAAGTCGATGGTGTGGTGAATTTTTTTCTCAACTGATTCGATTTTTTGCAGAATATTTATGTCTGTAGTTTTCTTTTTTAGAAGTTGTAACTCAAGTAACTCTTCTTTCGCCCTGCGAACTTTTTGGCGATCTTCTTCACGTTGCAAAAACAACCAACTTTCAAAGCCGCAGCCCGGCGGAACAATGACCCAGCCGGTAGAAGGACAGTGTACGCAAAGCGTTGGACGTTCTTCATATATTGAACATTTATTATCATCAAGAATATATTTACAGCGGTAAAATGTTAGATTTTTTTCATTATATTTTCCGTCTGTTTTCAGTTGTTCAATAATGTTATCAACGGTTGAACTATCTTCTTGTCTGGCAGCCTCAATTGAAGGATACGGTTCGAAAATTTTTAAAAAATCTTTTGCATAATCATTGCCGTCTGCTGCCATTTTTTTTATTTCTTCGTATGGATATTTCGCATTTGTTACAACACGGCAGCACCTTCCACACATTTTGCAGAGGCTTTGCGGACGCTTTTTAAGATAATTTTCTTCGTAACTGCCCATAATCTTATTATAGACATATTGATTATTTTAATAAAATTAGTTAATATTTCTTAAAGTTTTTGGAATTATGGCAATTATTTGAATGTTCTATACTTTATTTAATTAGGTAGTTAAAAGGTTTTATGTGTTATTATGCAAAATGCAATTACTCAGGGAAAAGTTTCTAATATTCAGCAAATGCCTTCGCAAGTACAACCTGCATTACAGCAGCCTTGTTATGCAACAGCGCCGCAGGTTCAGGCTCAGCCGCAGCCGAATTATGCGGGGGTTAATATACAAATTTTCAATCCGATGGTAGGAACTCCTCAGGGTACGATTTATCCGCAGCAAACGGGTTCGGCTTATGCTTCCGGCACTCAAGGCGGGTGTTATCCTGCCGGTTATTATACAGGGCAATATCCGGCAGGGACTTTTGTGCCATCAAACCCTTATGCAAACTCGCAAGGCAGCGGAACTTACGACATGAATGGTGTTTATTATCCGTCTAACCCAAACGGATATCCTGTTCCCGGGACAACTAATCCGAATGGGCAAAACGGATATTATGACCAAAACGGAGTATTCCATCCGACTCCACAAACCGGCAGTCCTGTAGATGGTGAAACAGTAGGAGGTGACGCTTCAAAAGAAGCAGAAACAGTTTCTACTGCGGGGCAGGATGGTAACATTGCAACTGAAACGGATAAGACTTCCGGCAAAGATGATTCTAATATTGGGACAGAAAATAAAACTCCGGTAACTGGCGAAGACGGAAAGGTGACGGATGTAGCAGATACAAATTCAGAAAATGTTTCGGGAAAAGACGAAAATAAAGAAGATGCTACAACTAAAGATGATAAAGCTGCAGATGAAAACTCAAGCGCTAAAGACGTAAATGATAAGGGTGATAAAAAAACAGAAAAGCGAAAAGTCGTAGAACTTTCTGATGATTATATTAAAACTCTCGAAAATTATTTAAACAGTCAGGATTCGGAAGTCCGATTAATGGGTGCAAAGGAAGTTGTAAGTCGAGCAATGGAAGATGATTCAAGAAAAGATGATCCTGCGCTTACAGCTTTAGTTAATAAAATGCTTCAAGACCCTTCTTCTGCAATAAGGGCAATAGCGTTAAGTCTTATTGATTCCAGAACGATTTTAGGCGATGATTATACGGTGAATGTGTTGAAGAATATGCAGACCTCTCAGAGTGGGTTTGGGCAAGACTCTGTTCAGGCGACAAGTGCACTGTTGAAAATGGCCGGAAAAACTATAGAAAAAGAATTTGAAGTGAAGGAAACTCCTAAAACAGATAAAAACTAAGATAAGGTGAATGTGTTATGAGTATTGGTTCAGTAATTAAATCAACAGCAATAAGCGGATTAGTTAAGGCCGCAGGTGTTGCCGCTATTGGCGCTTCAGCTTACGATGCTCATGTCTATGGTAAACATCAGTCAAACCAATACGTTCAATCTTGTGAAGCTGACAGGGTTACAGATACCTTTCAAAATACTATGTATCAGGAATCTCCAAGTGCAATCACAAGCGGTATAAAGAAAAAAATATTTAATTTTCAAATGGAAACCAACTTTATGCGACCAATAGATTCTGTTATAGGTTACTTGAAAGGATTTGCATCTATGTTGGTTACTAATATTATTCCGTTGGCACTTGGCGGTCTCGCATTGTTTGGTAAAGGTAAGGCTATTCCGCGTACATCTGCGCTCGGGCTTGTTTTATATGGTGGTTATCAAGTGCTTAGGGAAGGGTTTGGTATTGGAAATCCTAACAGGCTAAATTCTCCTTATAAAGATTAGAGCCAGCTCCTATTGCTCAAACTTTCGTCGACATATTTAAATATTTCTGTTTTTGTGCTATTTTTTTGTCATAAAGAATTTACAAAAGAGGGATTTTTATGACAAATACAACCATTAAATATGAAGATTTACCTACAGTTTATGAACCGAATGAAACAGAAGCGGAAATTTATAAATTTTGGGAAGACGGCGAATATTTTAAGGCAGATGCTAAAAGCCAAAAACCACCTTATTCAATAGTTATTCCGCCGCCTAACGTTACAGGGGTTTTGCACATGGGGCATGCTCTTGATGAAACTTTGCAGGATATTTTGACCCGTTATCACAGAATGTCAGGTTATGAAGCCCTCTGGATTCCCGGAACCGACCACGCAGGACTTGCTACTCAAAACGTTGTTGAGAAACAGCTTGCAAAAGAAGGTTTGTCCCGCCACGATTTAGGCAGAGAAAAGTTTATCGAAAAAACTTGGGAATGGACTAATCAGCATAAGAGCGCAATCTTAGATCAGATGAAGCGTTTAGGTGCGTCTTTTGACCGTTCAAGAGAAAGATTTACTTTCGATAAAGGTTGTTCCGATGCGGTTAAAGAAGTATTTGTCAAATTATACGAAAAGGGATTAATTTATAAAGGAAAATATATTGTTAACTGGTGTCCTCGCTGTAACAGTGCGATTTCTGACGTAGAAACAGAATATGCAACAGAGCAGGGGCATATGTGGGAGATTTCTTACCCGCTTAAGGGAGAACACGGTGCAATCATAGTTGCTACTACTCGTCCTGAAACAATTTTCGGCGATGTTGCGATTGCGGTTAACCCTCAAGATCACAAATACTCAGAACTTATCGGAAAAACTGTTGTAATTCCGCTTTCAGGAAGAGAAATCCCTATCATTGCAGATGAATACGTTGATAAGAGTTTTGGAACAGGCGCGGTTAAAATCACTCCTGCTCACGACCCTAACGACTTTGAAGTGGGTCAGCGCCACGGCTTAAAACCAATCTGGATTTTGGACGAAAACGGTAAAATGAAAGCTTGCGGCGAAGTTCCTCAATCTCTTCACGGTTTGGACAGATACGAAGCAAGAGAAAAAATTATCGGAATGCTTTCATTCGAAAACTTCCTGCTTCGCACACGCGACCACGAGCATAACGTAGGTAAATGCCAGCGCTGTGGAACTACAATTGAACCGCTTCTTTCAGAACAATGGTTCGTTAAGATGGAACCGCTTGCAAAAGAAGCTATTGCAGCCGTAAAAGACGGCAGAATAAAATTTGTTCCCGAAAGATGGGAAAAGAACTATTTAGGCTGGATGGAAAACATCCGTGACTGGTGTATTTCCCGTCAAATCTGGTGGGGGCATCAAATTCCTGCATACTACCACAAGCAAACAGGCGAAATGGTTGTAGCTAAGGAAAATCCTGATCCTGAAAATTACATACAGGATAAAGATTGCCTTGATACTTGGTTCTCATCAGGATTATGGCCGTTTTCAACAATGGGATTTCCAAACTCTGAAACG
>CAYUQM010000054.1:0-11659 GCA_964446855.1 uncultured Muribaculaceae bacterium | reverse complement strand
AACCTTGTATCCTTGAACCTATGATGAAGGTTGAAATCGAAATTCCTGATGAATTTACTGGTACTATCATCGGTGATATTTCAAGAAGACGTGGTAGAATCGAAGGTCAAGAACCTCAAGGTAACACAGGTAACGTAATTGTAAGATCAATTGTACCTCTTGCAAATATGTTCGGTTATGCTACTGACTTGAGATCTAACACTCAAGGCCGCGGTACTTTCTCAATGGAATTTGACCACTACGAACAAGTTCCTGCAAATGTTGAAAAAGAAATTATTGAAAAGTCAGGTGCGGCTTCTAAATAGTAATTTCTTCAGAGATATAAGAAAAACTCCCGTTATTATAACGGGAGTTTTTCTATTTGTTAATACTATGATAAACTTTTTACAAAATCAGAAATAGCGTATGCATCTACTGTTCCAACGACTATCTCAAAGTCTTTTATTTCTTCTTCAAGCTCTTCTTTCATGTGAGCAAGAAGTCCCGGGATGATAATTTTTCTGTTTTTGACCCGTTCTGCAAAGCCCCAAGTTTTTAACGTTTTTGCAACCATTTTTGCTGTAAATTTTTCAGCTGACCACGCTGTCAGGACACTCATTCCATCAGCCGGAGTCACTATCAGATATGAAGGGACAGGCAGGCTTTCCAATTCATTGGCAACAGCAAAGAACGTCAATGCAAAATTCGTTGTCATGAAAATCAATGAATTTTCATCAGGGTTGTTAAATTCGTATATTTTTGATTCCACTTGAAGCGGTTTTTGCGGATCGGTAAAAATATTTTGCCTCAATGTCATTAGAGTAGAGATTAGGGCTTCGTCAAATTTCTCAAAAATAAGCATATTTGCATATTTACACAGATAAAACGCCGCCTTTGCACAAACTTCATTTATCGGTATATTTTCTTTAAACAAAACGTAAGTCGGGGCAGCAAAATTTTCGTCTTTTTCTATAATTGCCTTATTTCTAATATTAATCAGTTCTTTTGCGGTTTTGGAGAAACCTTCGTCCCTGACTTCGTGCAGCGGAAGTTTTTGAAACTCTTTGTATGAAATAACATTAATTCCCTCGAGCAGATTTTTCGCGGTAAAATCCTTTGTTATAATCAAATCGACTTTCATCGTTTCATTAACTCTGGTAATTTCAAAATCTTTAACTCGGTTAAATTCTTCTTCGGATTTAACGATAACTCCGATTGCGGTTTTGTTAATAAAGGTTTTTTCGTGTCGGTAGAGAACATTTTCACCGCCTATTTTTAATCCGTTAATTTCAACTGTTTTCTGCGGTTGTTTTGAAGCGTGTTCAAACATTTCGTTTAATTCCGTCGGGACGTACGGGCAAGATGAAATCTCAATCTGACGTTTTGCGAGTTTAAGTGCAAATGCCATACAGGTCGGACAGTTGCATTTTTTGCAGTTAGAATTTTCCGCTTTTTTTGCGGCAGGAAGATATTTAAAAATTTGCAAGCCTGATAATTCCACTAATTTAACCCTTTCAAAGTTGTAATGTTTTGCGGACAATTCATAACAATTACGTTTGCTCCTGCGGCAATTGCAGCAGCGGCAGATGTGAGCTCAAATTTAACGGCACGTTCGCTGACATTCCCCCAATTTTTATCAAACGTATCTGATTTTGCTTCTTTTGTTTTAAGGGATTCTTCGGCTGCAAAACTTATTAGAGGCATATTTAGATAGTTGTCCCCGCCTATTCCCTCCAGTTTAATTTTTTCCATAATACTGTATCCGTATTCTAATCCGTAGCCCAAACCTCCGATATCAGTATCTATTAAAATTTTATTTAAATCTAATCCCAAATCTTTTGATAAAATATTTAATTCTTTTGCAAGATTTATGTCAATCGGACTTTTTAATACTGCTATGTGCTGACCTTTTATAATTTCCGGTACAATGTCTTTATATGTGTTATCGTTTACTGATGCAATAATAGCAGGTGTTTTTAAGTTTTTTATCAATTCAGGTAGTAATAATCTATCTATATCATTGTTCCCGCATCCTTGAACCATGAGCGGTTTATGTAGCTCTGGTAATAAATTCTTAAGTAAAATAATGGCTTGCGGAATTTGTTCAACATTTTCAATGTTAAATTTCAGCCCTAAGATATCACAGTCGGATTGTTGGGCTTTGCGGATAATTTTTTTAGGGTCTGTTGATTTGAAATAAACCTTTACTATATCGAAGTTCTCATCAGGTGCAAAAATTTTTACATTTAGTACAGTTATCGGTTCAAAAATCGGGAAAGAATTTTCTCCCCCGATTTTCATATTGTTAAATTCAATTGTTCTAATACAATTAAGCTTGTCTTTCACTTTTTACTCTGTTCATTATTGCTTCAAATTCTTGTTCGTCAATAGTTTCTTTGTCAAGAAGTTCTCTGGAAATAGCTTCCAGCATATCTCTATTTTCAGTCAAAAGTTGTTTAGCAAGAGCATATCTTTCATCAACTATGCGCTTGATTTCAGTGTCAATTTCGTAGGCAACCTGTTCAGAGTAATCTCTTTGGTGTCCAAAGTCACGACCCATAAACACATTATCTTCATTTTTGCCGTAAGCGAGATTGCCTAATTTTTCAGACATACCCCAAGCTGTTACCATTTTTCGCGCCATATTGGTTACATTGATTAAGTCTTGAGACGCGCCGGTACTTACTTTGTCTATACCGTAAACAATTTCTTCCGCAGCGCGTCCGCCAAGAGAAACCGCAATTTTTGCAAGTAATTTGGCTTTACTTACATGAACTTTCTCGTCTTTAGGTCTTGTCCAAGTTACTCCGAGAGCCATTCCTCTAGGAATTATGGATACTTTATGAAGTTCGTTAGCATCTTTTAACAGTTTGTCTATTAGAGCATGACCTACTTCGTGATATGAAGTAAGTTCTTTATCTTCGTCAGTTAATACTTTACTTTTCTTTTCTACACCCGCAATAACCCTGTCAATAGAGTTATCTACATCATTCATTGATATTTTTTGTTTATTATTTCTTGCCGCAAGTAGGGCAGATTCGTTCAACAAGTTTTGCAAGTCTGCGCCGGTAAATCCCGGAGTACGTTTAGCAAGAACCTTTAAATCTACATCATCTTCAAGTTGTTTGTTTTTGGCATGAACTTTTAGAATTTCTTCTCTGCCTTTTACGTCAGGAGCGTTGATGTAAATTTGTCTGTCAAATCTACCCGGTCTGAGAAGAGCATTATCCAAGATATCAGGTCGGTTAGTTGCTGCAATTACGATGATGTTTGTATTTTCATCAAAACCATCCATTTCTACCAGCAACTGGTTTAATGTTTGTTCACGTTCGTCGTGTCCGCCACCCATTCCGGCACCGCGCTGACGTCCTACGGCATCAATTTCATCTATAAATATAATACAAGGTTGATGTTTTTTTGCTTGTTCAAATAGATCTCTTACACGGCTTGCACCTACACCGACAAACATTTCAACAAAGTCTGAACCGCTTATTGAGAAAAACGGAACTCCTGCTTCTCCGGCGACAGCTTTTGCCATTAAGGTTTTACCTGTTCCCGGAGGTCCGACAAGAAGAACCCCTTTTGGAATTCTTGCGCCAAGTTTTATATATTTATCACCGTTCTTAAGAAAATCAACGATTTCTTCAAGTTCTTTTTTTTCTTCATCAATACCTGCAACATCTTTAAATGTTGTTTTTACTTTGCTGTCCAGTAGCATTTTGGCTTTACTTTTCCCAAAACTCATGGCTTGAGAACCGCCTGCTTGAATACTTTTTGCCATAATAATAAAGAAAACTATAAGCAAAAGAGGTAACATTAAACTTCCCAAAAGCCCAAGCATTTGAGATGATTCGGATGGTTTTTTTACTGAAATATCAACATCTGCATTTTCAAGTTTTTGCATCAAATTAGGATCATTAGGGGTTAATACTTTATATTGTTTTAGCGGAGTTTTTCTTTCAACCGCAAACGGACTTGGAGGAACGTTTGCGGATGGTTTTTCCGTTTTAGGTTGTTCCTTTGGTACTGCAATTAAAAATTCATCAGCTTTTTCAACAGTTTTAAATTCTTTGTGCTCAAGTTTTTGTAAGAATTCGGAATAAGTTATTTCTGATGTATCAGTTGTAGGACCTGACATAATTACTGATGATATAAACACAAGTGCAACAATTGCCAAAACAATGTACATACCCGCTGATTGATTTTTATTCATATTTTCCCTCTCCATTATCTGTGGTTGTTCTCATTATAACATAATAATTGTAAATAAGAAAATATTATAATCTTGTTTCTAAGTTTTTTAAAAAAGTATGTTAACGACTGTAAATTTTTTTATATCATGGGGTTGCGGAAAATTTTTGTTCAGTCGAAAATGTTTTTCGGGAAGGACAATGTTAAAATGTTAGTAGGAAAAGATAAATATTTGATAACTCCGAAACGAAAAGACCACGGGTTACTGTCCCCGAAGTCTTCTTCTCTTCATTCTTCGGAGTCAGTATCTCAATTTTATAGTTTAAATAATAAGGGACCTTTAAATAATAGTCAAAACGATTTATCATTTAAAGGTTCTTTTTTATATAAAGAAGCAAATAAAGGTAATAAATATATTAAAGGCGAACTCCTTGAGTTCTTGAGCAAAAACCTCGGGCACATGGGCGAAGATCTTTACAATCATATCGCAACATCTGATATTCCGTTGGCAAAGAAAATGTTTCACGTAGACGCTCAAACTCAGGAAATAGTTTTCCACAAAAAGTCCATCCCTCATTTAATAGGTGATGGTCTTGTTTTAAAGAACCTGCCAAGTGATATCTTGAATGGTATGGTGGATTTAATTGGTAAGATTAAACCTTTTGAAAACTGGTCAAAAAGAACTCATAATTCCAAATTTATGAAGGGCTTAAGAGCTGAATCTAAAATAGAAGCTCAAATCAGTGCACTTCGAGGGCTTGCGGAGACAAGAGCAAGGCTTGTAAAAGAAGGTAAAACTGCTGAAGAAATTCAGTCGGCTATGTTCCAGCAGAAGATGAAAATGTTTGATCCGAAAACAGGGAACTATGATACAAAACACGAACGTTCTCTAAATAGAATTGTTTCAGGTCTTCCGCCTGCAATATTCCTTGCAAATGACGCTTATAACTTATCAAGAATGATGGATGATGATAAGGATAAAGCCGAACACGAAAAGAAACTGAGATTCAGACAAGAAGCAAGCCGTATCGGTATTAATGCTTATATTACGTTGATAACATTCGGAGCGCTCCAAAAATTAATGAACAATTCAAACCTTGGTATTATGTTAACGACAGGTCTGACTGCTTTGTTTACGGAATCTTTCTCAAGACTTTCTAACGGTAAGCATATTAAACGTTTAACCCCTGAAGAAGCAAGAGCAGAGAACTTGAAAAATAATGCTCCTGAAAAGAATATTAAACCGGATAACTCTTTTAAAGCTAATCCTCAGACTGACAATAAGAAACAACAAAAGCCTTTGTTGTCAATTGATACTGTCGGAAAAGCTTCGTTAGGTGTTATTGCAGCAGGCTTTGCGATAAAAGGAATGAGGAAATTTAAGCCTGTTGATAACGCAATTAATGCAGTGTTTAAACCGTTCAAAAATTTATATAATAAACTGACCGTAACTCCTGACTATAGGATTGATGGAGAAAAGTTTGACAGAATAGTAAAAGTACTTCAAGATAACGGATTTGCAGTTGCAAAAGAAACAGTTGAAGCTCCTAGACCTAATTTTATAAAAAGAGGTTGGGCAAAAATTATGAGTTTGATTAATAAAAATACTCAAAAACAAGAACCGCAAATAGAAATTAAGGCAACGGACCTTGCTGATGATTACTTAAGAGTTGCAGGATATGCAAGAAATGCTGATGGTACAGTAAGTCTTGGTGCGCGCGATAAGAAAATCAAACCTTTTGTTAATTTTGTTATTGCACCGTTTAAATTTGCTTGGAGTACCGTAACATTACCGTATAGACTTGTTGATAAAGGTATTAAGTCTTTTACTAAACAGCCTAAACTCGCAAAACTTGCAATCAGTGATAAAGAAACTCTTAAAACTATTGCTCAAAATATGCAAAAAGAGCTTAAACTTAATGAGGGTTTTGTAAATGATATCGAAAACTTTGTTTCAGTATTAAAGAAAAAGACTCCGCAAGAATTGACTGAAGTTGAAAAACAATTTGTAAGACGTGTCGGAGATGTGGAAGCACTTGCAAAGAGTTTGGATAATATCGGTAAACAAGCTTTGAAAGAAAACTTTGACCCTAAAAAGTTCCATGATTATGTTTGTGACAATCTGCTAAAAGCATTTAATGCTGATACAATGTCAAATGTTTCAAATGCTGAGCTTTCAAATCTTGCCAAAACCGCTGCAACCGCTGCAACTTTATGGTTCCTGATGACAGATAACTATAACATGGTTATGCTGAAATCTAACGGTAACGATGTTGAAGGTGCTCAAACCAAATTTAAAGAAAGATTTGTACAAGAAGGTTCAAGATTGTTCTATCAAACGCTGTTGATTGATTTGTTTAATAGTACGTTCAGAAGCCAGTATAACAAATCATTGTTTGGTATGACTTGGATTACGTTGACTAATACTACAATGGGTGAATGGTTGACAAGAAAATCGGTTGGAGTTGCTGTCGGTGCACATTCAAGAGATGAACTTCTGAAGATGGAAGAAAAACAAGATAATGCAAAAGGATTCTTGAAAGGATACTATAACTTTATGCAACGTTTGACAGGAAAGCGTTCAATCAAGTCTTATGACATAAAAGCTAAAGAAGATAATACTGCTCAGCAACATGCAAAACAAGCAAGTTTTGGACAGCAAAGTAATTTAATAAAAATGATACAAAAATAATTCTGCATACAAATAATATAAAAACCCCGACAATATGTCGGGGTTTTACTTATGCTAATTTGTTAAATTTTATACCTGTTTGCTTTAGAGTTTGAGTTATTTTATCAAGAGCTTTTGTGTGACCTGATGGGATTTCAATACTGATTCCTTCATTGCTAATAAGTGCCGGTACTTTATTTTCCTTGATAATATCTAAAACTTCATTGTACAGAAATTTTTTACTTTTATTTAGGTTTTTGGAAATATAAATTTCTTTACCTGTAAAATTGGGGGTGGTTTTTGTGATTTGCATATAATTTTCCTTTAGTTAAATGGGGTACAAAATTATTATATTATAAATATGTTTTTACGATATTAATTTCATCTTCAAATGTTAAGTTTGGTTTATTGATTTTTTTCTCAAGGATTTTGTCAAAGATTTCATTATAAAGTGGAGATGGTTTAATACCGAGTGATAGCAGGTCATCCCCTGTAATTGAAACTTGTATGTCTTTCAGGTTTTCAAAGTAATTTAGCACCGGAACTAAATCCGATAAGATACCATAAAGAAATATGCTTTCAGGCATGATACGGCTAAATATTTTGTATGTTTCAAAATCTGTTTGAGGGGTTTTGTTTTTTATTGTTTCAAAGTCTGATAAGATTTTCTTTTCTTCTCTTGTCAGTTCAAGTTTTGATAAATCTTTGAGAGTTCCGACGTATATTAGCCAGATATTTGCGGGATTTATAAGGTGTTTGTATTTTGAAACCAGAAATTCTATATTCATATTCGGCTTGTTAACTTCGTTTTCTGTTACGAGTTTATAGATTTTCGCGTTGATAAATTCATCGTAAGCTTTTTGAGAGTTGAGGTTAAATGTTTCAATCAACTCTTTTTTTAAGCGTTTAAAGCTCATGTCATAGTTGATATTTTGCAGGTAATTGTCACGCAAATTTTTTGAGTAGTCATCAAGTTGAAAATCAAATCTTACTGCAAATTTAAGGGCGCGTATTATGCGGGTAGGATCTTCGACAAAGCTTTTGTCGTGGAGTACTCTCAGTGTTTTGTTTTCAATATCTTTCAGCCCTCCTGTGTAATCAATAATTTCACCGGTATTAACATTTTTAGCTAGGGCGTTAATTGTAAAATCGCGTCTTAGAACATCTTTTTCCAGAGAACATCCTATTTTGGTGATTGTTGGGAGGTGCCCGTCGCGTTCGTAAATTTCAGAACGTGTAGAGGCAATATCGACTTCTTGTCCGTCGATTTTAACCCGTACAGTTCCAAATGGTTCGTTAATTTTAAGGATTTCAATATTATCTAAAGAGTTTGCAAACTCAATCGCGTTTCCGACATAGGTGAGGTCGATATCGAAACTTTTTTTGCCAAGAATTTCATCACGTACAACCCCGCCGATATAGTATAAATTATCCGTATCCTTTAAATTGATGATGTTCATAATTCGTATTTTATCGTAAAACTAAATAAACTGCAATTATCGGATTTGTGTCTCAATGTCATTGCGAGCAAGGCAAAAGCTTGCCTTGCGTGGCAATCCAGCTTATAATAAATGTATGTCTGAAGAAATACAATATTATGTTTATATATTATTTAGCAAACGAAATGGGACTTTATATGTTGGTGTAACTTCTGATATTATCAAGCGAGTTTGGCAGCATAAGAATAAACTTTGTGATGGATTTACAAAAAAATATAATGTGGATAAGTTAGGATATTATGAAAGTTTTAGTGATATAAATTTAGCTATAGCGAGGGAAAAACAGCTAAAAGCTGCGAAAAGAATTAAGAAACTTGAACTGATAGAGAGTAGTAATCCTGAATGGATTGATTTATACTATGAAATTATTTGATAAGCTGGATTGCCACGTCGCTAACGCTCCTCGCAATGACAAATTTAATGTATCCTTTAAATTGATGATGTTCATAATCCGTATTTTATCGTAAAATGAATTTATATACAATAAGAGAGGGATACCCATGTTACAGGAAGCATCAAAGGCAATTAATTCAGCATTTAATAACAGTTTTATCAAAAAATTAAGTTTATATCTTCACGATTGTGTGAGGGAAGAAGTTCAAAGTTCTACTTTCAGAAACCTTAAAGGGGATAAGGACAATAAATGGATTTTCTTAAAAGGGAAAGAAGAACTGTTAACAAGCGGTGATGAATATTTGCGTCTTGACGGGAGCGACAGCAAGCTTACCGAGTTGATGAACCTTTCAAGTGCAGGGGTTAAGGATAAATACCTGATTTACGGGTATTTGTTTCTTGTCGGTAAAAATTCAAAATCCAGAAAGTCTAACGAGTTTTTGACTCCGCTTTTGTACCTGCCTTGCCGTCTTGAACGTAACGGGGTGAATATTAACTGTATTCCGCAGGAGGAAGTTCTCTCGCTTAATACAGGTGCGCTTACTGCTTTGATGAAAAAGAATGACGATGACGATGAAGTTGAGCAGCTTTTGGAAGGGTTGTTGGAAGTTGTTCCTTCCCTGCCTATCACAAATGAAGGCTTAGAAGTGTTTATTACAACTTTGAAATCACTTATCCCTGAAATTGATATTAACCTTGATGATAAAAATAATGTTGATGAAGATAATATTTCAAAAGAGAGCGAAACCGATTTTTATAATGAAAAAATAGATTCCGAAAATGTTGATGAAATAGTTAACGAAGAAGAAAATAAACAAAAACAGATTAAAAAACTTGAAAAAATGAATTTGACAAGTCAGGCGGCGATAATTTTGACTAAACGTCCGACCGTAACCGCAGGGGTTTTGCACGAACTTACTCAAATTGCGGAAAAACCGAGCGGAATTTATAGAGAAACCGCTTTGAGTATTATTAATGAAGAGTTTTCTCTTTCAAAAGATAAATCAGCACCGATTAAAGATATGAAAAGTATCACTGATTTTTATCCGATAACCCCGCTTGCTCTGAGCGATTCGCAGGAAAGAGTTATCAAGAATATTGATAACAACAAGTTTATCGCGGTTCAAGGACCTCCGGGAACGGGTAAATCCCAGACGATTGTAAACCTCGTTGCGCACTTAATCGCTAACGGAAAAACAGTCCTTGTGGCTTCTCGTATGGATAAGGCGGTGGATGTTGTTGCAGACAGATTGAACGAACTGGGTGCGCCGTTCCTTGCGCTTCGCGCAGGGCGCTTAAATTATCAGAAACAATTAAGTTTTCAGCTTCAGGACTTGCTTTCAGGCAAAGTAGATATTGATAATGATTACGAAGACAGCTTGTTTGCAAGTGTTGACGATATGAAAAATCATTTGAATATGATTAGAGATTACGAAAACAAGTCTGAACAGATTATCAAGCTCGAAAATGATTGGCGAAATATGTCATTCGAGGTTGAACAGCAGGAAAAATCCGTCGGGGAGATGCTGTTTATTAAATCTGCACTTAAAAAATCCGAAATCGAAAGCATTTTGCAGATACTTGCAACTTTAGAGAAAAATATTGAAAAAACGGGCTTTTTCGCAAATATTGCAAATTACGGAAGTGTTAACGGTTTGAAGAAAATTCTTAAACTAAAAGATTTTGATGTAACTTACGAAAATTTAGGCAGGTTAAAATCAGAGCTTGAAGTTGCGGCTATGGTTTGGAATTTGAGAAAAATCGAATCTGATATCCAAAAAACAGGCAATCTGCATGTTCTTTCCGAACAAATCCGTCAGATGAAAAAGAAACAAAAACCGCTTGCCGTAAATATTTTAAAAGGCAGAAGACGTGAAAGCTTAAAAGGTCTTTTGAGAGACCAGATTAAACGTCAAAGGCTGATTGTCCACTCAAAATCTCTTGTTGAAAGAAGACAGAATTTACAAAACAGAATTCTTGAAACCGAAGACTTTAAACCGCTTTTGGAGGCGTTCCCTTGCTGGTGCGTTACAACTTATGCCGTATCAGGTTCACTCCCTCTGAAACCCGGCATGTTTGATGTTGCAATTATTGATGAAGCTTCTCAATGTGATATTGCAAGCTGCTTCCCTATCCTTTACAGGGCGAAAAAAGCTGTAATCGTCGGTGATGACAAGCAGCTTCCTCACCTTTCTTTCCTTGAAAAAGCAAAAGAACAGTCTTTCTTGTCTCAATACGGTATTCCTGATAAATATCAGTTAATGTGGAGATTTAGAACAAATTCTATGTTCGATTTGGCGGATTATTATTCAATGAATTCCGTTATGCTTGATGAGCATTTCAGAAGCTTGCCGCCTGTAATCGACTTTTCTAACCGAGAATTTTACGGCGGACGTATCAGGATTATGAAAAAAGACGTCGGGGAAGAAAAAGTGCTTGAAACAGTTGTCGTTCCTGACGGTAAGGTTGATATGGATGCGACAAGAAACCTGCCTGAAATTGAAGCTTTGGTAAAAAGACTTTACGATATAGTCGTCGAAGATGAGCGCCAAAACCCTGATAAGCCTGTTTCTATCGGTATTATTTCTCCGTTCAGGGCGCAGGTTGAGCAGTTGAAAATTTCTGTTGCGAAGGTCTTGTCTGATCATATGATGAGAAAGCACCAGATTGAAATAGGTACTGCGCACACATTCCAAGGGGATGAACGTGATATTATACTTATGTCGTGGGCGTTTGCGCCAAACAGTTTCCCGCAAAGTTTAACGTTCTTGCAAAAGCCGAACCTGTTTAACGTGGCGATTACCCGTGCGCGTTCAAAAGTTATCAACTTTGTATCACGTGATCCGAAAGATATTCAAGACGGCTTGTTCAGAGATTATATGTCTTATATCGAGGAATACAACAACAAAAAGCAGGCTATTGAAAA
>CAYUQM010000053.1:0-12382 GCA_964446855.1 uncultured Muribaculaceae bacterium | reverse complement strand
AGTTAAGGTGGCAGAAAGACGTAATGCAGCCTTGAGGGCAGAGAAAAAAAGTAATAAGAGATTCGATAATGTAATCAGTTGGCTGTATTGTTTGTTTATTTTATTTGCTGCTGCATTGATTGTTCACTTATTTTTCATTCAGGTAATTGATATAAAGAAATATAAGGTTAGAGCCAAAAAACAGCGTGCGAGTCAGAACTTTGCGGTCCGCGGTGATATTTACGACAGAAATGGGATAAAGCTTGCTACGGATGATGTTTTTTATAATGTTTTTGCAAGACGGGTTGATTATGATGAGGATGAGTCTTCTCCGGAAATCATTGCAAAAAAGCTTGCCCCTATTTTAAAAGTATCAAAAGAGGAATTGCTAAAAAAACTGAACAGTACCGATCAAATTATTGCGGTTAAGAAAGATGTTGATAGGAATACGGCTAAAGAGATTGCAAAACTGCATCTTCGGGCAATCAGTCTTGATAAAAAGAATACTCGCGTGTATCCGCAGGGTACTTTGGCGGCTCATGTTTTAGGATATTATAATTTTGATGCTGATATTGCTAACGGTATTGAATATGCTGCAAAGGATAAGCTTGAGCATGTTGAAAACACTGTAAAGTATCAAAGAACACAAAAAGGTAAGATTATTTATGATTTTACAACTGACCCTGTCGCAACTGCGCAAAATCCTAAAGGGGAAGATGTTACGTTAACGATTGATGCCGCAATTCAACACGTTTGCGAAAAAGAACTGGCAAAAATGGTTGATGAAAAACAGGCTCTTCGTGGAACGGTTATTGTTATGAACCCTCGTAATGGTGAAATCCTTGCTTATGCCGTTTATCCGACTTATGACCCGAATAACTACCGGAAAGCTACACCGGAGCTAATTAAGAATTGGACATTGACTGACGTATTTCCTCCGGGCTCTACTTTTAAAACAATTACAGTATCCAGTGCAATGGATTTAGGTAAAATTAATGAAAATTCTACTGTTTTAGATACAGGTAAGACCAGAATCGGAAATTGGGAGATTAAAAACTACGATTATGATGTTCATCCTTATCCCGGACATATTTCTTTGGCGTATTTGTTTGAACATTCCAGTAATATCGGATCTATCAATGTTGCAAGAACAATGAGTGCCAGAGAATTCCATAGTGAGCTTAAAAAATTCGGATTTGGTTCAAAGACGGGTATAGATTTGCCGGGTGAATCCTCCGGCTTGCTTCCTAATTGGAATGTATGGGATGAAGGTATTCATGCGACGATGTCTTACGGTTACGGAACCTCTGTTACCGCTATGCAAATGATTTCCGCGGTGTCAGCACTGGCTAATGACGGGGTTAGGGTTACTCCTCACGTTATTAAATATTCTCCTGAAGAAGAGGCGGTAAAAATTAAACGTGAGCAAATTGTGACTCCCGAAACAGCGCATTCTATAACCAGATTACTTGCGCAAGGTGTTAACAATGGGCGTTCTGTTATAAAGATGGATAAATATAATGTCGCAGCAAAGACGGGTACTTCCAGAAAGCCTAAAGAGAATGCTTCAGGTTATACGCCTTATATGTACACTTCTACTATAGGGTATTTGCCGGCGTCTAATCCGCAAGTGTTGGTTTATGTAATGGTTGACAGTGCAAAAGTAGGTGCTATTTGGGGTAATACTGTTGCCGGTCCTGTTTTCCATGAAGTTACAACTCAAATTGCAAGAATGATGAATTTAAAACCTGATAAAAACGGTAATTAAGCTGTAAAAAATTAATAATAAACGATTAGAGGAGATAAGATGAAACTTGATGAATTGATTGAACATTTAGACTATAAAGACCTGATTAATTTTAAAAATGTTGAGATTTCTGGGATTTCGTATAATTCTAAAACTACAAAAAAAGGTGATATATTCGTTTGCTTAACGGGTGAATATACTGACGGGCATGAATATGCCAACAACGCTATTGAAAACGGTGCAGCAGCTCTCTTTGTAGAACATAAAGTTGAAATTGATAAGAAAATTCCTCAAGTTGTGGTTAAATCTACTCGTCACAAAATTGCGGATATTGCTGACAGATTTTATTCAAGCCCGTCAAGAGGCATTAACCTTATCGGAATTACGGGTACTAACGGTAAAACAACCGTAACCCACTTAATCCAAAAGATTTTTGAACAAAATGAACAAAAATGTGCTCTTATAGGGACTTTAGGCTATAAATTGTCATCAAACGGCGAGTATCGTGATGCCAAGCATACGACCCCGCAGGCGCCTGAGCTTCAAGCAACTCTTAGAATGATTAAGGATGTTGAAAAAATTGATAACGTTGTTATGGAAGTAAGTTCTCACGCACTTGAACAGAACCGTGTCGGCGGATGCTGCTTTAACGGCGCAGTTTTAACTAACCTTACACAGGATCATTTAGATTATCATATTACTATGGATAATTATTTTGAGGCTAAGGCTCTTCTCTTTAAACATCTTGAAGAAGGGAGCTTTGCGGTAATAAATGCGGATGATACCTATGCCGAAAAGTTTGCCTCTGTTGTTCCTGAAGGAGTTAATGTTCTAACTTACGGGGTTAAAAATTCTGCTGATATTATGGCTCGTGATATCAACTTCTCTTTGAATGGGGCCGAGTTTAAACTCGTTACAAAAGATGGCGAATATTCGGTTAATCTTCATATGAACGGTATGTTCAGTGTTTATAATGTCCTTGCTGCTCTTGCCAGTTCGATTGCTATGGGTATTGACTTAAAAGTTGCCCTTAAAGCTTTGGAAAATGTAAAAGGAGTTGCAGGCAGATTTGAAGTCGTTGCCAAAAAACCGCTTGTTATAGTTGATTACGCTCATACTCCTGACGGATTGGAAAATGTATTAAATTCAGCAAGAGAAATTACGCCAAAAGACGGCAAACTGATTTGTTTGTTCGGTTGCGGCGGAGACAGAGACGCTACAAAGCGTCCAAAAATGGGTGCTATTGCGGAAAAAATCGCTGATAAAATTGTTATTACAAGCGATAATCCGAGAAGTGAAGACCCTCAGCAAATTATAACAGATATTATCGCAGGGCTTAAATCCGTAAATCCTGACAGAGTAACCGTAGAACCTGACAGAGGACAGGCTATTGCTTTGTTGAAAAATATATCCGAAAATAATGACGTTATCGTGATTGCAGGAAAAGGTCACGAGGATTATCAAATTCTTAAAGACAGGACTATTCACTTTGACGATAGAGAAGAAGCAAGAAAAGTTTTTGAGGGTAGTGTTATTTAAAAAGTCGTTCCTATGAGGAAATTAAGAGGGGGGATTTAGCCCCCGCCCAAGCCCTCCCCCTAAGAGGGAGGGTTAATTAAAAAGTGAGGGGTAATGAAAACAAAACTTTTAATTGAACAACATTTTCATGGCGCATTTGGGGTTGATTTTAACAAAGCCTCAGTTGATGATGTTTTGTTTTTGTCAAAAGAAATCCTGAAATTCGGTGTGGGCGGAATTTTCCCGACACTTGTAACCGATTCCGTTGCAAATACACATCGTGCAATTTCGGTTATCAAAGAAGCTGCAAGTCGTCAGGATGATAAAATGGCAAAAATTCTCGGAGTACATTTGGAAGGGATTTTCCTAAACCCTGAGAAAAAAGGTATTCATAACCCTGAGCATTTTATGTTGCCGACTGTTGAGAATTATCGTTTGATTGAAGATGATTTTATCAAGATTGTTACTCTTGCGCCTGAGTTGGGGAGTTCTTCTTTAACAGATTATCTGCATTCCAAAAATATAAAAGTTCAGGCAGGACATTGTGTTGGCGGTGACTTGAGCGGATGTGACGGGGTTACACACTCATTTAACGCTATGAGCGGAGTTTCTCATAGGGGACAATCAACGGCACTTTCTGCACTAATTAATGACGACATTTATACTGAAATTATTGCAGATGGGGTGCATGTTTCCGAAGATGCCCTGAAACTTTTATTTAAAACAAAACCGTCAGATAAAATTCTTCTTATAAGCGATTGTTTACCTTGTACTCACAGTGATATAAGAGAATTTGTGTTTGCTGATGAAAAAGTTTATTTTGACGGGGTGAGAGCAACTTCACAAGGAGGTACTCTTGCTGGAAGTACTGCCCTTTTGAGTGATATTATTAAGCGTCTTAAGACTTTTGAATATATCGAGAATCCTTATAATTACCATAATATCGACATTAAAGGTTTTGTTGAATGGGATGACGAGTTTAATGTCGTAAATGTTAGTGCTTAATTTCGGCTTTGCTTAAAAAATCTGAAATATACATTATTTTCGGGTGTTTCCCGAATAAGCCTTTTTCTGCAATTAATCCTTGTTTTAATCCTAAGATACAGGATGGGCAAGTTGTAAGTATTATATCTGCTTCGGTTGAGAGTGCGGCTTTAGCTTTTTTTCGGCTTAATGTTAGTGAAAGTTTTCTGTTGGTGAGTGCAAACTGTCCGGCAAACCCGCAGCAATTATCGTAATTTGGCATTTTTCTGTATTCAATGTTTTCGCATTTTGATAAGATAATATTTAAAAAAACGTCGTCCTCAAGGTGGCAAGGCTTGTGGAATGTTACTATCTGCTTGTTTGGAAATGCGAATTTTACGTTAATGTTTTTTATAAAGTCCGATGTGTTTATTACGGGCTTTTTTAAGTCAGAGTATTGTTTTAGAGTTGCTTCACAACTGGAGCACTCTGTCAGAATTATATCAGCCGAAGAGTTGTTAATAATTTCAGTATTATGCTTGCGGCTTTCTTCGTAGCGTTCAAGATTTCCGCTTGATAAAAACGGTATTCCGCAGCATTCAAAATCCGCTTCTTTGATATCATATCCTAAAGCGTTTAATATGCTTGCGGGAGGTAAAACCTTTTCTGCACAGCCACGGAAGTATAGTAGTTTACTATTTTTTGAGGAGAGCTGTTTTTTTGAGAAAATTTTTATGACTTTATCAAAAATCGTTTTGGATTGTAAAAATCTTATAACTTTTCCTTCAAGAGATTGTTTTAAGTATTCGTGCTTTGCAGTTCGGAAAATCTCGCAAACGTCAATTCCGCTCGGACAAAAATTTGAGCATTTATCGCATTTTAAGCACATTTCAAGGTATTTATTTATGTTTTTATTAAGTTTTAAGTCACCCTTGATTACCCCGTCGAGCATAACAAATTTTCCGCGCGAAACTGCGCAGTCGTTCCCCGTTTCTTTGTAAATCGGACAAACGGCTTGGCATAGTCCGCATTTTGAGCATTTATTTATTTCGTCAGCGTAATCTTTTAATTCCTTCATAATTTTATTATACAGCAAACCAAATATTCTTTTTATTATATAATTACAGAAGAAACAGAGGGTATGTTATGAAAAGTGATAATATAAAAAAGGGACTTGCCAAAACTCCGCACAGAGGACTGTTGATGGCAACAGGTGTAAGTAAAAAGAATATGAAAGCTCCGTTTATTGGGATAGCAAGTTCGTTTTCGGATTTAGTTCCGGGGCATATCGGAATGCGTGATCTGGAACGACAAATTGAAAAAGGTATTCATAGCGCAGGCGGACAGTCTTTTGTTTTCGGGGTTCCTGCTATTTGTGACGGAATTGCGATGGGGCATTGCGGCATGAGGTATTCTTTACCTTCGCGTGATTTAATCGCCGATTGTGTTGAAAGTGTTGCGGCTGCCCATCAGCTTGACGGGATTGTTTTATTATCAAATTGTGACAAGATTACTCCTGGGATGTTGATTGGTGCTTTAAGATTAAATATCCCTGCAATTGTAGTGACAGCAGGTCCAATGCTGGATGGGGTTTGCGGAAAAGAAACCAAGCTGACTATGGTTACGGGTTCTTTTGAAGCTGTCGGACGTTTTAGGAAAGGTGAAATTTCAGAAGAAGAACTTCTTGCTTTTGAAGAAAATTCTTGTCCGTCCGCAGGAGCCTGTCAGGGAATGTACACTGCAAATACGATGGCTTGTCTGACTGAGGTTTTAGGTATGAGCTTGCCGTATTGCGCATCTGCGTCTGCTGTATCTTCCCAAAAGCGCAGAATTGCCTTTGAAAGCGGTATGCAGATTATTGAACTTGTTAAAAACGATATTAAACCGTCTGATATTATAACAAAAGACAGTATGTTGAATATGATTAAGTGTGATTTGGCTCTTGGAGGTTCTACAAATACTTTCTTGCATACATTAGCTATTGCAAACGCCGGCGGAATTGATATTACAATAGATGATTTTGACAGACTAAGCCGTGAAATTCACCAAATAGTAAAAATTAATCCTTCTTCAAGTCTTACTATGACGGATTTCCATTATGCGGGTGGTGTACCTGCGGTTGAAAAATCCTTAAAAGCTCTGTTGGTGGATTGTAATACAGTATCAGGGCTTACTATTTTTGAAATCGCAGGTGCTGCGTTTATCAATGAAGAAATTATTCCGCCGTATGAAAAATCAACTTACACTCAAGCAGGACTTGGTGTTTTGTACGGTAATCTTGCAAAAGACGGCTGCGTTATTAAGATTTCAGGTGTAGCGCCTGAATGCTACGAGTTTGAAGGCTATGCCAGAACTTTTGACAGTGAAGAAGATGCTATGAAGGCTCTTGAAGATGATACGATAAAAGCCGGAGATGTCATCATTATTCGTTACGAAGGTCCAAAAGGAGGTCCGGGGATGAGAGAAATGCTTGCACCAACTTCTCTTCTTGTCGGAAAAGGTCTCGGAAAATCTTGTGCACTCATTACGGACGGAAGATTTTCAGGTGCTACTCGCGGAATTTGTGTCGGACACGTTTGTCCTGAAGCTGCAAATGGCGGAGTTATTGCACTTGTCCAAGATGGGGATAAGATAAAGATTAACATTCCGGAACGCATGATAGAGTTGTGTGTCTCAGATGAAGAACTTGCAGAACGTGAAGAGAATTTAGCTCCTTACGAGCCAAAGGTTAAGTCGGGTTATCTTGCAAAGTATGCAAATAATGTTCAAGATGCAAGCCATGGTGCTATAGTTTAAGAGCTAATGCAAAATTAGGGGCAGATATTCCACACCCGTTTTCAAATTCAAAATTATGTCCGAGAATTCCGGGGCGTAACGGGTCGATGAATGTGCAATCGCCAATGTCAATTACTTTGTTCTGTCCTTGGTGCGATAAGATGTTACCTGCGTGTACATCGTTGCAGTGAATGCCAAGAAGGTTTAAATCTTTTAAGAGTTTGTTTCCTTCTAAGATGTTGTTCACTGTAACTCCCTTTGCCCCTTCTATAAACTCATAGATTGCTGAATCTGATTTGTAATCAAAATAGTAAAACGGTATTGTGTTTTCACAGGAATGAAGGTTAAGGTAGTAGTCAACCTGAGCATTAATAAATGTTGAATCTGCTCGATATGCAATACCTTCTTTTGCTATATTGTGGTTGTCGACTCCCCATGTTTGCTGAATTTTTATAACATAAGTTTTTTCTTTAGGTGAGTTAAGAAATTTGATTTTAATAGGTAATTTACCCGATAAGCCGGTTTTTAATGATGAAATTTCCATAAGTTGGTTGTTATATTCTTTTATTATAGGGGTTCCTTGTTTTAATTCTTGTCTTAATGCTGTTATCCAGTTTATGAATTGAGGATAGTCACCGAGCTTTTGAAATTCTTCGGGTAATTTCCCAAATTGAAGGTTATTATCGGATTTTTGCATTAGATAGTATAAATGCCAATTAGGTGAAAGTTTAATCATTTCATCTATATTCATTTTTTTTACATTATCTGAAAAATACTTATTGTATGCTTCTTGATACCCTTTTGGGGCTTGCAGCCATTCTGAGAGGTTTTTCCAGCCTCCTATTTTATTTTTTAGCATATTAAGGTGTTGAGCTGATTCGCGCGGATTGCTGATTGCTTCTTGTATAAATTCTACTGAATGATGTTTGTTTGCGGTTATTCCAAATAAAAATTCTTTTATTTGTTTTGGTGTTGAATTTGTATTTTCAATAAATTTCAAAAAGCTTTCTCCTGAGGCCACAAAGGATTCATACAGTTGAGTCTTTTTTAGTGGTAAAATTTTATAAGGGATTAATGTTTCATTTGCGCCGGTATGAATTGTTTTATTAATATTGTTAATTACCCCTCTTTGAGAAATTACAACTCCGCTTAATCCGATAATTCCTAATGCTGAAATCCCACCAATAAGCAGTTCATTTAGGTGTGAGTTTTTTTGCTTAGGTGCACTTGCGTTAATAACCTCCGAAGGTTTGCTTTGAGGCGTGTTTAGAAATAATTTTTCTTTTGGGAATTTCCCTACTACCGGTATGCTCATAGTAATCTTAAAACCTGCACAAAATATTTTTTGCTATTATATATTAAAAAGGCTACTTTGACTAGTTTTTTTATGAAATTTGAATAAAGAATAAATGGTTATTAAACTAATATGTTTAGATGATAATGTTGTCTCGTTTTATGATAAAATAGTCTTGGACTTATTTAAATAAGAAAGGATTTTTTATGAGTGGCGGTGGAATTATTGAAGGTTTGAAGGTACCTTTTAGAGGTAAAAATTTGCTTTTAAAACACCTTGTTTTTATGATAGTTGCAGTATTGCTGGCAGCTCCTAATATGTTGAATTTTTACATTAAAGGACTACCTCACAGGGTGGCAATTGGTGTGTTAGGGCAATTTTTTGCGGTAGGTTTTATTGCTTTAATTGTATCTGTTATATTGGGTTTGTATATGACTAAGTTTTTACAAAATGTTATCCATTATAATACATTAACGGATTCACCTGACAATACCAACAAATTCGCTTCAATGCAGCTTTTACCCGAATTGAATTCGCAAATTTTTAATAAATGGAAACCTTGTCTTATATTCTTTGGAGTGTGGATACTTTATATGATTATAATGTTTGCCGTTTTTGCTTTTGGTATGTTTATAACACTCTTAGCTCAGGCTTTTATCCCATTAATATTCTTGGATATAATATTTGTCTTGTTTATCTTCTGTTATGTGAACTCTTTTATGTATATAATGGCATCATTTGCTGTTGATTATCAGCCAAAAGGAAAACTGTCTCCTGTTTTACTGCTTAAGTATTTACCGAAAGTATTTCATCCTACTTTTTGGTGGGCTCTGCTTGTCGGTCTAATAAATGTTACTATTTATTCCGTATTTTCATTAATATTAATTTTGTGCGGAGTTGAAAGTAAATTTGCTTATATGTTTTCATATCCTGTTTTGATGTATTCGTCAATCCTGCTTTCACTGGCATTATATTATGCGGCAGGCAGTTTGTATTATAAAAAATTTATTAAAGAGAAAACTATTTCGTAAGATAAAAAATCCCGACTTATACAAGTCGGGATTTTTGTTTTATTTGCCTAATTCATTTGCCTTTATTGTTGTTTTTTCTATTACGTCATAGAATAGTTTATCGGAATGTCCCTCTATCATTTCTGTAATCCCCACAAACGTACAACCTCCCTTTGTCGCAACGTTATCGATAAGTGTTTGAACGCTTGTTTCCCCACGATTTTCAATCATTATTGCAGAACCAAGTGCAGTTTGGGTCGCAAGCATTATGGATTTTTCGTATTCTAATCCGAGTTTTTCGCCCGCACGAGCCATATCTTCTATAACTTTATAGAAAAATGCCGGTCCTGAGCCTGAAATCGCCGTTACGATGTCGATTTGTGTTTCTTCTACTTCAATGCATTTCCCGATAGATGAAAGCAGGTTCATTACAAATTCCGCATCCTGTTCAGTTGCAAATTCTCCTCTGCAAACGCCGCTCATCCCTTGCCCTACAAGTGCAGGAGTGTTTGGCATAACTCGAATAACCCTTTTTTGTCCGATAATTTTGTTAATTTTTTCGGTACTTACCCCTGCTGCAATTGATACTATTAGTTTGTTATCAGTAATTTCATCTTTAATTTCTTCTAAAATGCTTGTTACATAATTAGGTTTTGTTGCAATAAAAATTACATCACTATCCATTACAAGAGCTTTGTTGTCCGTTAGAACAGTTACTCCGAGCCTTGCTTCAGCCGCTTTCGCAGTTTCAGGATTAACCTCTGACCCCTTAATAGTCAACTTTTCTTTCAATTCTGATTTTAAAACACCTGTAATTATCGCGCTTGCCATTTTTCCGCAGCCGATAAATCCGATTTTTTTGTTCATATATTTTAACCTCTCCCTTATTACGTGTTGACTAATTACTTTTTTTTATTTAACATTAGAATTATACGATAAATATAACTAAAAAGGAATTGGAAAAATGAGACGTACACTAGAAGGAACAAAGATTAAAAGACAACACGTTAGCGGTTTCAGAGCAAGAATGTCTACACCTGGCGGCAGAGAAGTTATTAACAGACGTCGTGCTAAAGGTCGTCATTCTCTTGGCATTGTAGCTAAAAAACGTGCATAAGATTTATTTATATATAAATTAAGCTGGGTAAACGGTGCATCTTTTTAGACGTGCCGTTTATTTAGTTTTATAATGGTGTTAGTTATGCTTCCAAAAAAAATCAGATTAAAAAATAAAGCAGCTTTTAACGCTACTTATAGAGTTAGAAACTCCCGTTATAAGGGAGGTATTGCTTTGTTTGCCGGTGTATTAAAAAAAGATGATTCTTTGACGCGTGTCGGCTTTGTCGTTAGTAAAAAAACGCATAAAAGAGCGGTAAAGCGTAATAGACTAAAACGTTTAATGCGTGAAAGTTACAGATTGCTATTGAAAGAAAATGAAGTTGGAAATTCTGATAAATATTTGTCTTTGATATTTGTCGGACACGAAAGAGCTCTTGGAAAGTCTTTTAAAGATATTAAGTCTATTATTAAATATTTGCTTGGAGAAGTGTGATGCTGGAAGGAGCATTTGTTGATTATACATTAATGCACAAAAATATTCGAGCATACCCGATTATGCCTCAAGAAACTTCAGGGATTACTATAGGAGCTCAGGCTATATATCGTTATGCGTTAAAGGAATCTGACTATCCTACTTTAATAATTGTAGACCCTATTTATGATAATGCAGGGAATTCTATACCCCCAGGGTATTATGGGTTGGCATTATCAGATATGCGAGATTTTTTGATATTAATCGAAAGCAAAAAGGCTGTTGCAGTTATTCCTGTTTTTAAAGTTGAGGAAGATGCTTTAGAGTCTCAACGTTTAAATGATAAAAAATATAAAAAACAATTAAAAAAAGAGGCAAAAGAGCGTAAAGAGGTTAATGAAAAGCGTGCTCGTGCGGGCATGCCCCCTGATGAAGAAAAAGTTTATATGGAAGCTTCTATTGAATATAACCCAAAAGGTGATTTTTATCTTATAAAATATGAACGAGGTACTGTTCGAGCTTGGGGTGCAGTTAAGAAGCAGGATACGCGATAAGAACTAAATCTGCTTGCGGAAGAATTGCTTCGCTTCTTCTTATCATAAATTTATACCCAAGGTTAAGTTCTTCCAGTTTGGCTTTCATTTCAAAAAAATCTTCGGGAGTATGATAAATCGCGATTAATAGAATCGGAGTATCTCGTTTGATAGTTTCAATTGCTCCTTCAATAATCTTCGATTCAAATCCTTCAGTATCTAATTTTATTAGTCCTACAGGTTTCTTTTCAAGGTTGTTTATTTCGTTATCAATTGTAGCTATCTCTGATATTTCAGTATCATTGAATGATATTTCTAATATTTCTTTTTTATTTCCTAAGCCTTTTTTTATAGGGATTATTTTATTATCGCATTTGTCTTGTTCTAATATTTTATTAATTGTTTGTATATTAACAGATAGCGGTTCGTAGACTAAAATATCAGAATTTGGAAAGTTTTGATGAAACATATATGCAGTGTCGCCATTATAGCCACCTGCATCAATTATTAATTTTTTGTCAATTTTATTATAAATTTCTTTCGGTAAGTCTGATAAACCGTACTTGTTGGAGAAAATAAACTCGTTGAATTTTGCTATTTTGTCAAAAGGTTGTTTAAAATTTTTTGTGAATTTATGATATTGTGCTATTAAGATTTTGTCATATTTTGTCCAAATATTTCTTTTAAGTGTTCCATCCCAATATTTAGAGTTCTTCATAAACATATCAATATATTCGCAAGATATTTCATCCAGTCCTTTTTTTAGTTTGTCAACTTTTGCTATCATGTTATTGGATGAGAAGTATTTCTGAAAATCTTCTTTCCAATAAAATATGACAGGTTCGCCGAGGTTATAGTGTAGTTCTTTGTTAAATAATTTTATAAAGAACTTTGTTTTATTTTCAACTTTTTTAAATCCGATTTCAAATTTTTTATTAATCATAAAATTATTATATAATAAAAAAAGGGGGTTGATTTTTTATTTTTACGGAGCATAATAGAAGTGTCGAGGGAGTTTCCTCGATGTGAAAA
>CAYUQM010000052.1:0-12964 GCA_964446855.1 uncultured Muribaculaceae bacterium | reverse complement strand
AATGGATGAAATAACAGCCTTCATGCTTTCACTAATTTTAATATTTCTTCTAATTTGCTTTTTGCTGATATTTTTAACTTATTCTATTTTATTTATACAAAGTAAATCAAAAATTCTTGAATTCATAAATTTATTGGATTTTATAATATTTAATTTGTTCTCTTTATCGTTTATAATAATATATGACATTATTTCATGTATATTAGTAACAGGATTTACATTTTACTTAAATTATATTATTAATTTATTATACATTATCTTCAATTTTTTATTCGCAATACTAATTTATGAAAAAGTACCACTGAAGACATTTACACATAAGTTTCTGAAAAAATTAACAAATAGCAAAAGGATTATGATACCTTTAGTTCTAATAATAACTTGTATTGTTGGATTTTATACAATATATCAGATTTCGGAATATTATTCCCTAAATCCGACCACGCCTCTATTTACAAAATGTCTTATTACTATACTGGACATCACAAGAAACTTTTCTTTTTTGTTTGGATATTTAATTCTATATTTATGGATAAAAATCAAAAAAACAAAAAATTACAATTTAAAAAAATTTACAACAATTATCACCGGCATAATTATATGGGCTATGCTTATTATTTCTATAATGTTATTCTGTAGTAGTGTTATATATTACTATTACGTGGATTAAATTATTCTATAACAAATACAAAAGACATCTGGGAAAACTATTAATTTATATTACGGGAAAGATAAATATTAATTATCTTTCCCGTTTTTGCAGCATAATAAATATATGAACAATTTACTTATTATTTCCAAAATCATCACAACATTGTTTTTAATACTATGGATATTTATTGCATATTTGTTAAAATATTCCGGTAAAGATGGATATATATTCTGTTTTATTATTTTAATTTTAAATTTTTTACCATTCATAGCAGCTAAAATTACAAAAAAAAGTTGCCAATAAATATAATTGGAATAATATTTTCAAAACAATAATTTCCATAATTCTTATTATAGGATTCTTGCTCTATGCTTTAGTTATAGGAGTCTTTACACTCTTGGGCACATTTATGTTTCATATTTCCGGAGCCTATATCCCAAAATTTGCATACGAAAAAGAATTAAATAAATTAAAAGATAGAATTGGAATGGAACCTTTATCACATTTCCCTAAAAAAATCCCAAAACAAGCCAGAAATTACCAATTTAAAATAGAAGATGCCTGGGATGAAAGTGAATATACTGTGAGTTTTAAAATAGATAAACCATACAGAGACAAAGTAATTAATGATTTTTATAATTGCTGTACCGTTTATATAGATAAGAACCATCCTAATGAGCATATCCCGCTGCATGCTATGGAAGCTAAAGATTCTGATCAATTTTGTTATTTTACTCTAAAAGCTGTTGATAATTACTACTATTATTCAGGTATTGCTGTCAATAACGATACTGGTACCATTTATTATTTCTACAACAAATAACAGTTTTTCCACATATTAAAACACTTGATACTTATTAAACCTTAGAATATTCTTCTTCAAGCAGCTGCGGAATAACCTCGAACGCATCCCCCACTATACCGTAATCGCAAATATCAAAGATAGGCGCTTCTTTGTCCGTATTTATTGCAATAATTTTTTCAGAACAATTCATTCCGATTGTGTGCTGGAGCGCACCTGATATACCGCAGGCAATATACAGCTTCGGCTGAACTGTTTTTCCTGTCTGCCCGATTTGGATTTCTTGAGGAGCTAACCCCATCTCCACTGCCGAACGCGTTGCCCCGACAGTTCCGCCTAACTTATCCGCAAGCTTTTTCAAAAGTTCAAAACCTTCAGAGTTCTTCATACCCTTGCCGCCTGCTACAATTATCTGAGCGCTGTCAAGATTGTTTATCTCCGTTACAAGCTTCTTTTTAAACTCAACAACCTCGATTTTTTTATCAAACCCGTCTAAATCAACCGTCAATTTAATAAATGCGGTATCTCTTACAATATCAACAGGAGAAGGCTTAAATACTTTAGGACGAACTGTTGCCATTTGCGGTGTCTTTTTGCATAAAATCGTTGCCATAAGCTGACCGCCAAAGGTCGGACGAGTTGCGGCAAATTTATTATCTTCGATAATATCAAGCCCCGTACAATCAGCAGTCAATCCGGTTCCAAGAGCGGCTGAAATCCTCGGAGACAAATCTCTGCCCTGACAGGTTGCTCCAACAAGCATAATTTCAGGGTCAATTTGCCTTACCGCTTGAATTGCCGCTTTTGTAAACAAGTCGGACGTGTAAGTTTCAAAACGCTCATCAACAACATAAAAAACCTTATCAAATCCGCTTTTTTGGAATGCCTCTTTATACTCATTTATTAAATCCGGCTTAATAAACAAAAGCGCCATAACAGGAACTTTCCCGAGTTTTTCGGACAATTCAACCGCCTTGTTTGAAAGCTCAAAAACTACAGTATGGACGTAATCTTCCCGCGTAATTTCGGAATAAATCAGGATACCGTTACTCATTGAACCCTCCGCATTTTTTAATCACATCAGCAAACTCTTTTGAAGAATCTACAAAACAACATTCCACATCTTTTTGAGGTGCGCGGAAAGCTTTACTAACATAAGTAGGGGAGCCCTTTAAACCTGCCTCAGAAGCATCAAGCTCTATATCGTCAATTCCGTATACTTTGACTTCTGCGCTTTGAGCCTGTTTAACGCCGTTAATAGTTGCCCTTGTCGGCTCGAAAGTATCTTTCAATACACAAATAACGGCAGGAAGTTTAACTTTAACTTTTTCGACACAATCTTCAAGTTCTCTTAAAACAGTTAAGGAATTATCTGAATATTCGACAATCTTTTTGACATAAGTAACCTGCGGAAGATTTAAGAAATTAGCCAAACTCGGACCTGTTTGAGCAGTATCTCCATCGATTGCAAACTGTCCGCAAACAATCAAATCAAAATCAGACAACCTGCTCTTAATAGCATTAGCAAGCGTCTTCCCCGTAGCATAAGTATCAGCACCCGCAAACTTCTTATCGGAAAGAAGCACTGCATCATCAACTCCGACTGCAATAAGCTTTCTAAGCATACAGTCAGCCTGTTGCGGCCCCATAGTAAGTGCCGTAATATTTACATCTTCATATTTATTTTTTAAACGCAAACAGGACTCCAAAGCATAAACATCATAAGGATTAATTATACTTTCCAGCCCTTCGCGTTGAATCGTGTTATTAGCAGTCCACTTAATATCAGAAGTATCAGGTACCTGCTTAACACACAAAACTATTTTCATATATTATAACTCTTACTTACTATATACGTTTTTTAGGAACTTGTTTAGAATTAGCATCCAACAATGCATTAAATCCCATAATATATACGGAACATCTCTTGATAGTTGGGATGTACCAGCTACAACGATCTTGCGTACAAACCATATCAACATCAGAACCTGCACTCATCAACGGGCAAAATGGAATTTCTCTCTTATCTACAGTCATAACTTCTCCTTTACACTACATCTCTGCTTGTTTAAGCAAATTACAATTTTCACTTCGTTTCTTTTCTTGATCTTTATAAATTTTTGTACGATTTATAACCTCATCAAAATCTATTTTATGCGCATCAAAATCAGGTCCGTCAACACAGGCAAACTTAACTTCGCCTCCGACAGTAACCCTGCAAGCCCCGCACATACCCGTACCGTCAACCATAATCGGATTCATGCTGGCTTCTGTATAAATATCTTTATCACGAGTCAACTCTGCAACCGCCCTCATCATAGGCATTGGACCTACAGCTATTGCATAATCAATTTTTTCTTGTTTGATTAATCTGTCAAAAACAGTTGTTACAAAGCCCTTTTCTCCCATTGATCCATCGTCAGTAGTTATAAAAAGCTCAGTACAAGCATCTTTCATTTTGTCAGCCCAGAAAATTAAATCCTTACTTCTGGCACCCATAATCATATAAACCTTATTACCTGCTTCCTTGAATGCCTTTGCGATTAAATAACAAGGAGCAGCACCATATCCGCCGGCAAGACAAACAACCGTTCCATATTTTTTAATTTCAGTAGGTTTACCAAGCGGACCAACAACATCCGCTATTTCATCCCCCACATTAAGCTCTGCAAGCTTTTTAGTAGAATAGCCCACAGCCATAAACACAATAGTTAATGCGCCTTTTGATTTGTCAACATCCGCGATAGTCAGCGGAATTCTTTCCCCTTTCTCATCTGCTCTAAATATAATAAACTGACCCGCTTGAGCATTCCTGACAACAAACGGAGCATCTATCGTTAACTCATATTGATTCGGACAAATTTCTTTTTTCGCAAGAATTCTGTAGCCCATTATTCTCCTCTTATTTCAATATGGACATTATAATCGAAAATTTGAAATTTATCAAGTCAGAAACTCTACTTAAAACAAACTAACGCCCCACTTGCAAATAAAATATGCTTTTTATATAATTCTCGTATTAATAAGATTTACGGAAGGTGAGATATGAGTAAATATTTATTGGAAATCGGAACGGAAGAATTACCTTATAAATTTATACCACAAGCAATAGCACAGCTGGAAACAGGATTTGACAACTTTTTACAGTCAAATAAAATTGGGTTTGAAAAAGTTAACGTTTACGCAACCCCAAGAAGGTTGGCTGTAATCATTTCAGGATTGCAAACAAAGAGTTCTGATGAAGAAAAAATCGTAAAAGGTCCTATCGCAAAAGTTGCTTACGACGAAAACGGTAATCTTACCAAAGCAGGGGAAGGCTTTGCCCGCAAAAACGGAATTGACCCTAAAGACCTATACGTTGAAGACAATTACGTTCACGCAAAAATAGTTATCAAAGGTAAATCTATTGTCGAACTTTTACAAGAAAATGTTCCGGCTATCGTACTTAAACTTCAAGGCTCTCACTTTATGAGATGGGGCTATAACGAAGCTAAATTCTCACGACCAATCAGATGGATTGTATCAATCCTAGATAAAGAAGAAGTTAAAATTAAAATTATTGACAAAGAATCTTCAAATATCACGCGTGGTCACAGATTTGCACAACAGAATGTTGTAATCGGACATCCTGATGATTATATTGAAATCATGCGCAACTGCTGCGTAATCGTTGACCAAAATGAACGTCGTCAACTTATTATCGACAAGGCTAAAGCTGAAGCCGAAAAACTAGGCGCAGTACCTTACTACACTGACGATTTGCTTGAAGAGGTAACATTTATTACAGAATATCCTGTTCCTGCAGTATGTGAATTTGATCCGAAATACCTCGATATCCCTGAAGAAGTTACAGTAACGGTTATGGCTGTTCATCAAAGATATTTTGCCCTCCACAAGGACGGTAAACTTATCAATAAATTTATTACCATGACAAATTACATCGGTGACGAATTCTCAAATATTAAAGCAGGTAACGTCAGAGTAATCAAAGCAAGATTGGATGATGCAGTATTCTTCTTTAACGAAGATACTAAAAAACCGCTTGTTGATTACGTTGAAGATTTAAAAGGAGTCACATTCCAAAAAGGAATGGGGTCTGTTTACGATAAAACGCAGCGTATAATCACCCTATCTAAAGATATTGCAAAATCTATAGGAGTTGATTCGAAGAACATTGAACGTACGGCTCTTCTTTGCAAAGCTGATTTAACAACCCAACTTGTGTTTGAATTTACTGAATTACAAGGGTTTATCGGCGCAGATTATGCAAGAGTTGCAGGAGAAGATAAAAACGTTTGTGAAGGGATTAAAGAACATTACTTCCCGCTTAACGCCGAAAGCGAAACTGCAAAAGGTGTTGAAGGTCAGGTTGTTGGTATTGCCGACAAATTGGATACAATTTGCGCAGTATTTGCAGAAGGCAAAAAACCGACAGGTTCATCTGACCCGCTTGGGGTAAGACGTGCTGCCCTGGGTATCATTAGAACAATTCTTGATACCGGGTTGAAAGTGAACTTAAGCGACTTAATTAATAAAACATTATTACTCCTTCCTATAAAAACAGGAGATGGAAATGTTATAGACAAAGTTAAAAATGTTGCAGGTTCAAGTGTAAACAGACTTTCAGGAAAAGTTTCAGATGAAATAACTGAATTTATGGTTCAGAGATTAATCATTTTACTTTCCGATAAATATTCCAAAAACGTTCTGGAAGCTTGCGCTTCTAACAAAAATCCGCTTGAAGATCTTGCAGATTACGTTCAGAGAGTTGAAACAATTAAAGAATTGGACAATCCGGCACTTCTTGAGTGTGCAAACAGAGTTTTAAGAATTTTAAAAGAAGATTCAAACAAAACCGTTGACAGAAATCTATTTAAAGAAAGCGCAGAAAAAATGTTACTTGACCAAATTAATACAGTTGAAGAAACTACGGATTACAATAAATATTTGAAATCATTAATCGAAATTAACCCATCCGTAGAAAAATTCTTCGAAGATGTTTTGGTCATGGATAAAGACGAAAAAGTTAAAGAAAACAGACTTGCGCTCTTAACATTATTAAAGAAAAAATATCAGAAGCTTACAGATTTTTCTAAGCTATAATTAGCTTTTGAGAGTTTGTTACATTTTCGTAATATTTAATGTAAAAAAGTAAATTATTTTTTTTAGAATACTTTAAAATAGTACAAGAAAGCAAATAAAGTTAGGTAGAGGTAGGTATGCTAAACCGTTTCAAAAATTTAAAAATAGTAAAACAACTAAAGGATTCAATAAGTCCTAAATTGAAATGGCTAAATTATGCTAATCATACAGTTGATAAAAAATCTACTGATTACATAGCAGCGATAAGCGGAGTAGAAGAGCTCCAGATAAATTCTGACGAACGTAGGCTGGAAGCAATGGTCAGAGAACAATTGAAGGAAGAGTTCCCTAATATTGAGAACATGAAATCCTACGAACTTCTTGTTGATGCAGTTATGCACAACCTAAAGAAAAAACAGCTTCAAGCCACAGATAATCTTGATATTGAATAGATTATCACCACACAAAAAGAAAGTAACACCTCAAGGGTGTTATTTTTTTGCATAAAATCAAAAAAGAATACAACAAAAAACACTCTGTATGTTATACAGAGTGTTTTTATTATAAATATTATTTCTAACCGAATGAATAACTGAATTCTTCTTGAATATTCTGACGCAACCTTTCTTTACAAGATTTGTACTCTGCCTCAATCATATCTAACGAAATCTGATATTGCTGCATTTCATGAGCTAACTTCTCTTCCATTAGTTTCATTTTTTGTTGACGCTGTTGAAGAGTCTTCATTACAGGAGATTCGGGATCATAATCCGTCCCAACTTTAAGTAAATCATTACAAGAATGAGTCAAACTCATTTTTGTCATAGTAATCTGTTGAATCTTAAACTGTAGGTCTAATTTTTCCCCTTGCAGTTGATGCAATCTGATTGTGTCTGTAATGATACCCATTTTTCTTTCCTTTATCTGGTTTCATTAAGGTTATTACCTTTCAGAAAGCTATGCTGATTATTTTCGGCAATTAATTGTTCCATCTTTTGAAACTGATGCCTGTGGTAGTTCAAACGATACTGAGCCATCTTTAATTTCTTTTTCATCGTCAAAAAATCTTTTAAACCTTCCACAAATGAATTAACCAAAGCTTTAATCGGGCTTTTCCTTATTATGAAATTCTTTGAATATATCAAGAAATCAACAATTCTTTTTATATTCATCTCTAAAGTATCGCGAAGTGCCATCTGTACATTCTACTCCTATAACACTTTAGATCTACATGTATATAAAAACAAACTCGCAACAATTATTGCTTATTTATGTAATGTTCCTTAACATGTCTTAACCTAAAATGCTCTTTGTCTTTTCAATGTCCTGAAACGATATTTTCATATCGACTTCATTATTTTTTAACGGACAACTACCCTTAAACTTTAACGAATTTATTGGATGAGAAAAGATTGCGCAATAAAATTTTACAAATTTATCGAACATAACAAACACAATATTATCTCTGAGCAATTTATCAAATATAATTCTTATGTAAGTTCTTTTATCCATTATTCCTAATTTTCTCACTACAAGGCTATAAGTTTTGAATAGCTTTACTATCACCATCAATAGATTCTTTCAACATTTTCTTACAAACATCACCCTGTGTATCAAGCATTTTACAAACAGTTTCAATATTTCTAACTTTATTTGAAAGAATAGTATCGGCATTAGCGGTAATATTACCTGTAACTCTCTGATATGCTGATAATGCTGCTGAAGTGGTTCCCTGCATCAAGTTACCCATAACAAGAGCCGGAAGCCCGTATTCACCAAGATATGGAGCAGCAGATTGCATAATTCCGCCCCATCCTGAAATAATACTTGCAAGAGGAAGTACAATATTTTTCCCGACAAAGCCGTAACCGTTGGATGCTCCCACACCATAGGCAGCTGCACTTGCAATATCAGCAAGCCCTCCAACACCTGACGCAAACCCTGTTGCAACACCTGAGGTAGAAGAACCGGTATCAGTACCCCATCCAAACATAGTTGCAGCACCACCGGTATAGACACCACCGTCAGACCAACTAATCGGAGCGGCACCACCAGGAAAACCTGAATAATTGTATAACGAATTTACCCCGAAAGAAGATGCCCCATTCATTGAAGAATAATATGACGTACCCGGAACATTCATTGTTTCAGAGCTACCGAAAACATTCGCATAAGATGATGGAGCCATCAAGCTTGCCATCCTGTACAAAAAGCTGCCTGTCATACCCCAGCCGGTACCGCTTCCTGAACCGGAAACAGTCAAATCTCTCAATTTATCATAAGTTTCCCACAACTGAGCTTTCGCCTCTGACCCTGCAGAACCGAACTTATTTGCGATAACCAAGTAACTATCATTTTTGTAAGACATCTGTACCTCTTATGTTTTATTTTAAGTCTCTTATACCTATTCAAAAGTTTTGAAAGTAGATTCGATATTCTTTTCAATAACTTTCTTAACTGCTTCCATTTCCGTTTGGAGAGCATCTTGTTCCGTATCTAACTGCCTCAACCTTAATTCAAGTGTCCTGTCTTGTTCTTGAATTTTTTTAGTTTTAGCGTTAATATCTTCTATTCGTTTTTCATAGACCTGAACATCGTAATTGTACTGATTCATGGCATCATCATAAGCCGCTTGATCAGTTTCTGTAGATGTACTAACTGCGTACACTGCGGAAGAATCTTCATATCTGATTGATTGAATACGACCTTCTTCGTTCAAATCTACAATTGCTTTTTGTTGGCGCTCAATTTTTGTATTAAGATTTTGAGCAATATAATAAGTTAATTTATCCTGATTTTCTGTCGGGATAGTTTGGTTCGGAGCACTTTGAGCCGTTGTTTCAAAATCAGCTAAACAGCCAAAACGAGTCTGACCCTGGTATTCCCAAGTATATATATCGCTTTCATTTGCCTGTGCAAATTCAGAAGTCGGCCAATCTTTACAAATCTGTTCATACGCAGCTTTCTGTAAAGAGTCTGTCGGATCATATTTTTTAAGATTAGCTGTACCCACATACGCAGGAATATCATTTCCAATGTAATAATCAGAAACACTTCCCGTACCTCTTAACGACGTACCTGTCGTAAAGTGAAGAGCACCATCTTCTCCTGTAAATGTTAACAAGTCCTCTTTTGCTCGTGCGAAATCCGGATAATTTTCCGAAATCTTCATGTAAGCATCATGCTGTTCTTGATTTGTTTCATCATAAACACTAACTGCAGCGCCATTAATAGTATAATTCCCGGCACCATCATTAGCAACCGCATCTCTCGGAATAGAATCTTTTACCCCTGCACTACCAATTAGCACTTGAGGATTACTAAGTTTATTTTGAATTCCGGTATATACATCAGAATAGTGATAATGTGAAACCAAATAATTATAACCATCAGGATCATCAATTAACTGAGACATTTCATCAATTTCCTCTACAATAGTACCATCCTGATATGAATATTTTAGGGTAGTAAATTCCTGAGTACTAGGAGCAGTCGGAACTTCCAATGCCAAGAGTTCATTAAACGTATTGGCACTTTGGTTTGCCAAAGCTGTACGAGCTTGGTTAATTTGTTGCCCTTCATACTCAACATTTGTTTTTCTTGCAGTCAATGCTAAATATCTTGCCTGTGAAGCTGCCATGCCCATAGCTTCTCTCCTTATCTTCTTTGCACTTATTAAACTACTACTATTCTTCTTTATAATTATGCTTTAGAAAAAGTCAACATAATCTACAATTCATTATACGGCAAGACTTTGAATTTTATTTAACCAAACACTGTAAATTCAACTATTCAGAGGAGGGAAACAGATAAAAATCATATAAAAAAAGTAATAAAAAACCCGTCCTATTAAAGGAACGGATTTTTTATTTTCATTTCAGTTTAAATTATTCTTCAACAGTTTCGGAAGGCTCATTGACTGTAAGCGCAATACGTTTATCGGTAGGATTAAACTTCAATATATAAGTCATAATCTTGTCGCCTACTTGCAAAATGTTGCCGTCACGATTTTGAAGTTCGATAACTTCATTATGAGGTAACAAAGCTTCGACACCTGGGAACACTTCCACAAATGCACCAAAGTGTTTAATTCTTGTAATTGTACCTTCAACTTTATCGCCTTCTTTGATTTGTTTTTCAGCTTCTAACCACGGATCCGGTTCCAGATTTTTCAAACTTAAAGAAACTCTTTGTTTGTCGTGGTCAACAGCAATAACTTCAACGTCAATTTTGTCGCCGACTTTCAGAATATCTGTCGGATGGTCAATCCATCTCCAAGATAATTGAGAAAGCGGAAGCAATCCGTCAATACCGCCAAGATCAATAAATGCGCCGAAGTCTGTAATTCTAACAACGTCACCTTTAACAACCTGACCTGCTTCAATTTGAGCGAAAACATTTTTTCTTGCTTCTACAGCACTATCCTCATAAACTTTCTTGTTAGAAAGAATAAAGTTATTTTGTTGGCTGTCTAAAGTCAAAATCTTCAACTCAACTTTAGAACCAACTTCAAGATCAGTTTCCTTGCTACGCAATTGAGAAGATGGAACAAAACCTCTAACACCTGAAACTTCAACAAGAACACCACCTTTAACAATACCTGCAACAGTCCCGAGGATTGTTTCATCAGCAGCTTTTGCCTTTTCAAGTTCTTTCCAAGCGTATGCAAAATCAACTTTCTTTTTAGAAAGAAGGAATTTTCCGTCTTCATCTTCTTCTCTAATAATCAAAAATTCATATTCTTGACCTTTTTCAAATTTTTCTTCAACTTTTTCATCTCTGTCAACAGCTTCTCTGGTAGGAACAATTGCAATTGTCTTTGCACCGATATCAACCATTACACCTTGACCATCAAACCCGCATACAATACCTTTTACAAGATCACCTTTCTGAAACTTATAATCGTACTGTTTCAACAGTTCTTCAAAATCTAATTCTTTTGATGCCATTTTTACTCCATTGTCTAAGACATTATCTGATAAACTTGCTATTATCATAGCAGAGCATTGTCAACTTGTAAATAATTTGCAAAGTTTCGTAACATTACTTAAAGTTTTCCACTCTTAACTATTTAAAAAAGGAACAAAACATTTTTTGCGCCTTGTTCCTTTTAATTTAGAAAATATATCACTTACTATGCTTTAAGAGATTCAATCAATTCGTTAATCGCATTTTCCTGAACTGTAATCTCATCAATTCTAGATTTTGTTTGATCAATCAAGTCTTGCGGAGCGTTCGCAACAAATTTAGGATTGTTGATACGTCCTTCAAGAGATTTCTTTTCGCCTGTAAGTTTTGCAAGTTTCTTTTCTTGACGCTTAATTTCTTCGTTAAAATCAATTAAGTTTTCAAGGTTTAGAATAATTTTTGAAGCCGAAACAACTGCTGTAGCTGTTTTTGTCGGGATTGGAGCATTTACGTCGGCGTATGAAATATTTTCAACTTTTGCAAGACGTCTTACGTAGGCTTCAATCGCTTCAAATACAGGCTTTTCAGACTCTTCCGCTCTTATTTCAATATCCATTTTCAATGAAGTTGAAATATTGAAGCTTTGACGAACGTTTCTTAAAGACTTGATTGTTTCAAATACAAGTTCCATTTCGCGGGCTTCTTTTGAGTAAACAAGGCTTTCTTTGAATGTCGGATATTCCGCAACGATTAAAGCTTTAACCGGTTCGCTGTCGGTATGCGGCATAAGCTGCCATACGCGCTCTGTGATATGCGGCATAATCGGGTGAAGCAACCTTAATGACATATCAAGAACGTATCTCAAAACTCTTTGAGTGTTGAGTTTAAGCGATTCGTCCTGAAGTTGAATTTTTGCGATTTCAACGTACCAATCACAATATGAATTCCAGAAGAAATCATACAATACGTGAGCGGTTTCTCCGATTCTGTATTCTTTAATATTTTCGTTAATTTCTTTTGCAACTGAATTTAATTTATCCAAAATCCACTTGTCAGCAATAGTAAGATTATCAAAATCAACGTCTTTTCCGTCAACCCCTTCAAGGTTCATCAATACAAATCTTGAAGCGTTCCAGATTTTGTTGGCAAAGTTTCTGCCGTATTCAAACCTTTCGTCGCTGATTTTAATATCCTGTCCGCCATAAGTACAAAGTGAAGTCATTGTAAATCTCAACGCATCACAACCGTATTTGTCGATAATTTTAATAGGATTGATGACGTTGCCTTTGGATTTAGACATTTTTTGACCTTTTTCGTCTCTGATTAAGCCATGAATATAAACAGTCGAGAATGGAGCTTTTTTAGTAAATTCCAAGCCCATAGTAATCATTCTGGCAACCCAGAAGAAAATAATATCAAATCCCGTAACAAGAGTTGAAGTCGGATAGAATTTTTTGAAATCTTCCGTTTCAGAGTTTGGAAATCCCATTGTTGAAAACGGCCATAATCCTGATGAGAAC
>CAYUQM010000051.1:0-13177 GCA_964446855.1 uncultured Muribaculaceae bacterium | reverse complement strand
GATAGAAAATCTAGAGCATTACAAAGAGAATTGAAAGAATGAAACCTGTTGCGCTTGAATTAACGTACGGGCTTGAACGTATTGCAATGTATTTGCAGAATAAAGAGTCCGTGTACGATATAATGTGGAATGACACTTTGAAGTATGGTGATATTTACCTCCAAAACGAAATTGAACAGTCAAAGTACAATTTTGAAGTTTCTGATGCAAAATCTTTGTTTACGATGTTTGATTTATATCAAAAAGAAGTTGATAATTGTATTAGTGCAAGTTTGGTTTTGCCGGCGTATGATTACGTTTTGAAATGTTCACATACCTTCAACTTGCTTGATGCACGTGGTGTAATAAGCAAAGACGAAAGAATTAACTTTATAAACAGAGTGAGAACAATGGCTTCTGCAGTTGCAAAATTGTATGTAGCCCAAAGAGAGGAAATGGGATTTCCTCTTTGCAAGTAACAGAAGGAATATAAATGGCTAAAAAATTTCATCACCCTACCTTTAGTAAGAATTTTTTGCGTAGAATTACTCAGGTTAAGAATCCTGATGCAATGTTGGAAGATGCTAAAACTGAAGGTTTAGAAAAAACACTTGGAGTCTGGGACTTAATAATATTAGGTATTGGTGCAATTATTGGTGCCGGTATTTTTGCGGTAGTAGGTATTGCTGCAGCCGGTGGTCCTGAGAGCGTCGGTGCTGGTCCTGCACTTGCCGTATCTATGGTTATAGCTGCGTTTGCATGTGTTTTTTCGGCATTGTGTTATTGTGAGTTTGCTGCAATGATACCGGTTGCCGGTGGTGCATACACGTACACTTTTGCCACATTAGGCGAGTTTGCGGCTTGGATGGTCGGCTGGGTTTTGATGCTTGAATATGCAATTGGCTTTATTGTAGTGGCTTCTTCTTGGTCAAACCATTTTGTTCAATTTATGAAAGGTTTTTCAAATGTATTGCCTGCGGCTATAGCTAATCCTCCTATTTGGTTGGTAAGTGATGCCGGTTCCGCTATAAAATCATTGACAGCCGCAGGCGTTGATCCTCATACGGTAATTCCGTCTATATGTGGTTTGCCTATTTGTGTAAACCTTCCTGCGACTATTATGATTTTGTTATCAACTTTAATTTTAATAAAAGGTACAAAAGATTCTGCTAAGATGGCTGGTATAATGGTTGTTATTAAACTTGCTGTTATTGCTATGTTTGTATTTGTCGGAATGTTTTATGTGAAACCTGAAAACTGGACACCTTTTGCGCCTAATGGTGTTGAAGGTATCTGTATGGGTGCATTTTTAATATTCTTTGCATATATTGGTTTTGATGCTATTGCTACTGTTGCCGAAGAATGTAAGAATCCACAAAAAGATTTACCTATAGGTATTATCGGATCTTTAATTGCAGCTACTGTCGTTTATGTTTTGGTAGCTCTTGTTATGACAGGTATGTATCCTACTTCGGGTGCTGTTCCTGCCGCATTTTTAAAAGCTCCTATGGCATTTGTTATGTCTGAAGTTGCACATCAGGATTGGGTTGCCGGTTTAATTTCGGTGGGTTCACTTGCAGGTTTGACTTCTGTTCTATTGGTAATGCAGCTTGCTGCTGTAAGAATTTTATATGCAATGAGTCGTGATAATTTTATTCCAAAAGGATTGCAAGCTCTTCATCCTAAGTATAAAACCCCTCATGTTTTAACTTGGTTAGTAGGTATTTTATCTATAGTTGGTGTTATGACTTTGGATTTGAATGTTGCTACTGAGTTATGTAATTTTGGAACATTTACTTCATTCATAGTTGTTTGCGTGGCAGTTTTAATTTTGCGCCATACTGATCCTAATAGAGAAAGACCTTTCAAAGTTCCATTTTCTCCTTGGTTCCCTTTGATGGGTGTAATTTGTTGCGGAGGATTGATGGTGTATTCTATGCAGTCATTAACAACTTCTGCATTGCTGTTCCCTGTATGGCTGGGTATTGGCGGTATTATTTACTTTAACTATGGTTTTAGAAGTAATAGAAAATATGAAAACGAAGTTCACTTTGAAAAAGTTGAACACAGAAAACAGGAATTATTGAAATAATGGATATAAGAGCCGTAATCAGAAACGCGTTCACAAGAAGAAGCGCGGATGAACTTATTGCAACCAGTAATAAATCAGAATTAAAGAAAACTTTGAATGTTTTTGATTTGGTTATTATAGGGATTGGAGCTGTTGTCGGTACAGGTATATTTACAATTATCGGTACTGCAATTCAGGGAGGTCCTGAAAACGTAGGAGCTGGCCCTGCTGTGATTGTGTCAATGGTTCTTGCCGCAATCGCGTGCGTATTTTCAGCGTTATGTTATTCTGAAATTGCAGCTATGATACCTGTTGCGGGTAGTGCTTATACGTATACTTACGCCACTATGGGTGAGTTTATGGCTTGGATGGTCGGCTGGATTTTGATGCTTGAGTATGCGATTGGTAATATTACCGTTGCAAGTGCCTGGACCGGATATTTAACCCAGTTTTTAAAAGGGTTTAAGCATGTTCTTCCGGCTTGTATTGTGAACTTCCCAATGTGGTTAAGAAACGATTACAGATATATGCTCTCATATTGTGATAAGTTTGGGTTAAATCCGCATGAACAAATGCCCTATTTGTTTGGGCATATTCCGTTTGCAGTTAACCTTCCTGCTATACTAATCGTGCTTTTGCTTACAATATTGTTGATAAAAGGTATAAAAGAGTCTACACGTGTGGCAAGTATTATGGTTGGCGTCAACATGTTCATGATTTTATCTTTTATTGTAGTAGGCGCATTTTATGTTAAGCCTGAAAACTGGACCCCTTTTGCGCCTAACGGTTTTGAAGGTGTATTTATGGGCGCATTTTTAATCTTTTTTGCATATATTGGTTTTGATGCTATTTCAACCACGGCGGAAGAAACTGAAAATCCGCAGAGAGATTTGCCTGTTGCAATTCTTGGTACATTGATTTTATGTACGATTTTATATGTATTCGTAGCTCTTGTTTTAACAGGTACAGTTCCGTTAAATCAAATTGATACGCAGGCACCTATTGCGCATGCTATGCGTGTTATCGGAAAAGACTGGTTTGCCGGATTGATTTCAGTCGGAGCTTTGTGTGCTTTGACATCAGTTCTTTTGATTTATCAACTGGGAACGACCAGAATTCTTTATGCAATGAGTCGTGACAGATTTTTGCCGAAATCTTTGAGAGTTATTCACAAAAAATTCAGAACTCCGCACGTCCTTACTTGGATTTCAGGTGTTGTGGTTATTGTTTGTTCTTTATTTATGGATTTGAATATTTCGGCTGAATTATGTAATTTTGGGACATTCACTTCATTTATAATTATTTGTATAGCGGTTTTAATATTAAGGAAAACCGAACCAAACAGAGAAAGACCGTTTAAAGTTCCGTTTTGTCCGCTGTTCCCAATTTTAGGGATTATTACCTGCGGTGGGTTAATGATTTATTCTATGGGCTCGTTAAAAACATCTTCTACATACTTCCCGCTTTGGTTGTTTATCGGATTTTTAATTTATGCGATTTACGGATACGGTCAGAAAAGGCTCGAAGAATCTAAAAGACAAAAGAAATTAGACAAAAGGCAAAAAGTTGAAGTTTAAATAAAAGCCGAAATTTAGTTTCGGCTTTTATAAAAGTAAACAATTATTAAAAAAACATTAACACGCTTGAATTTTAACCTTTATTGGGTACAATGAGTATAGGTCGGGAGGTGCGTGAGCTTTCCCCGTGTTTAAATAAAGAAGAATGTATTGAGAGGGTTATTTTAATGATAAGATTATGCTACACAAATGCTGATATTTCTGTGGTTGGAGAAGAGCACGGGTTGAATATGGAACGTGAGTTCTCAAATTATCAGGATACGATTAAACATATCATAGCAAATCTTAATCAAAGAAAGGATAAACCGGGGCAATGGCTTCAGTGGATGAATCTTGGTTATAATGAAGAGACTCTTTGGTATGTTAAAGAGTACGCCTCTATGGTAAAGGATAGATTTGAAAATATTCTTGTTCTTGGTATTGGAGGATCTGCATTGGGTGGAATTGCTGTGACAGAAGCTCTTTTAAAACCTTATTGGAATTTATTATCTGCGGAACAAAGGAATGGTTTACCAAGAATATTCTTTTTAGACAATATTGATCCTGATATGATGACAGGGGTGCTTGATTTTTTAGATTTAAGTAAAACTCTTGTTAATGTTATTACAAAGTCTGGTGATACTGCCGAGACGATGTCTCAATTTATGATTGTAAAAGATAGGCTTGAAAAGGAGCTAGGTGATAAGTACAGATATAATATTGTTGCTACAACAGATAAAAAAACCGGTATCTTAAGACAAATCGCGGAGCAGGAAGGGTATAAAACATTTGTGGTTCCGGACGATGTTGGTGGAAGATTCTCTGTATTTTCGGCAGTAGGGCTGTTGCCTTTTGCTCTCGTTGGTATTGATGTTGATTCAATAGTTAACGGAATTAAGGATATGGATTTGGCACTAAAAAATACTGATATCCATGAAAATATTGCGGCTCAAAATGCTTTAATTCATTATCTTCTTGATACAAAGAAAGGTAAAAATTTGTCTGTAATGATGCCTTATTCAAGTCGTTTGAAATATATATCTGATTGGTATGTCCAGCTATGGGCAGAATCTTTAGGCAAGAATAGAGATAAGGACGGTAACAGCGTGCAAATTGGTTCTACACCAATAAAGGCTTTAGGTGCAACTGATCAGCATTCTCAAATTCAGCTTTATAACGAAGGTCCTAATAATAAGGTTATTAATTTTATAAGAGTCGGTGAATTTGATAATAATCTTGAAATCCCTAATATTTTTGAGTATACGGGTATTGGTTATCTTGGAGGTAAGTCTATCAACCAACTTATTAATGCTGAGGCAGAATCAACAAGAGTTGCCCTTTCTGATTATAACAGACCTACTATTACAATCACGGTTGATAAAGTAGATGGATACAATATAGGACAACTTTTATATATGTTTGAGGTTCAGACTGCAATTGCCGGTGAGCTTTACAATATTAACGCATTTAATCAACCCGGAGTTGAACAGGCAAAAAATTATACATACGCGTTAATGGGGCGTGCAGGATATGAAGATTCAGCTCGTACCCTTCAAGAAAAAATGTCTGCCGTATAGGTTAAGTTGTTTTTTCTTAATTTGGTATTATTATAAAAGTATGGTAAGTAGATTTTTAAAACTATTGTTTGTTTTTATTTTTGCAGGGAGTCTTTCTTTCGGGTTTGCACAAGAAGATGTAAAAACTCTTTCTGCAACTGTTTCTTTGAATGAGCAAGTTCCGGCGGCATTAATGGGAACCTGGAGGGTTGTATCAGTTCTAAAAGAAACTGATAGTCCCGTCAATTTTAAAAAAAGCGGAGTTGATATTTGGAACTTATCCAGAGCAGGTGACGTCATAACTCTTAGTAACCCGCTTACCGGTGCGAGCGCCTCCATCGAGGTAAGTTATATTAATAAAAACACTGTAAATTTTAAAAAAGAGGGTTTTTATGCCAAGCAAAATTTAACGGATACTGTTGAAATTACATTGATTGGAGATAGTTTTCAGGGGATAAATAATTTGAAGTTAGATACCATTAAGGATGGTGTAGTTATGAAAGAAAAAACTGCAACTTATACCTTGCGTGGTGAGAAAATTTCTGGTACAAGTATATTAGAGTGATAGGATTAAGGATTTAGTGTATGCAAAATTATGAATTTGATACTGTGATTTTAGGCGGTGGCCCTGCAGGTCTGGCGTCTGCAATTTATGCGAGTAGAGGTGCTGTTTCTACAGCCGTTATTGATGTTAATATGTTTGGTGGGCAACCTTCAAATTATCTTGAGTTAGAAAATTATCCGGGATTTTCTACTGTTGGTGGGTATGATTTGATGGAAAAATTTGAAGATCATGCTGATAAGTTTGGGGTTCAAAAATTTCCGATGCAAGAGCTTGAGGATGTTGATTTGACAGCTTCTCCTAAAGTTATAAAAACAAAAGACGCAGAGTTTTTCGCGAAAACGGTTATTATAGCAACAGGTGCTCAGCCTATGAAATTGGGTGTCCCGGGAGAAAGAGAGTTTGTTGGTCGTGGTGTTAGTTATTGTGCGGTTTGTGATGGTGCGTTTTATCGTGACAAAGTCGTTGCTGTTGTTGGCGGAGGTAACGCTGCTGTGGAAGAGGCTATGTACTTAACAAAATTTGCCAGTAAAGTTTATCTTGTGCATAGAAGGGATGAGCTTAGAGCTGATAAAATTATCCAAGAACGTGCATTTAAAAATGATAAAATTGAATTTGTGTGGAATAGTGTAGTAGAAGAAATCAAAGGTAAAGACCTTGTAAATACGCTTATTCTTAAAAATGTAAAATCAGGCGATATGTTGAGTCTAAGCACTGACGGAGTTTTCCCTTATATTGGCATGACACCGAATGTTGAATTGTTTAACGGGCAATTGGAGCAAGACGCTCGAGGTTTCATTATGACTGATGAAACGATGAAAACTTCTATCGACGGTGTTTTCGCGGTTGGTGATGTAAGAACTACTCCTTTAAGGCAAGTTATTACAGCTTCTGCCGATGGCGCTATCGGAGCAGTTTATGCTGTTAAATATCTTGAAACACTGAAAGATGTTCCGCAAAAAGTTTAAAAGAGCTGTTGTGGCTCTTTAAAAAAAAAGTTGCCAACACAAAGCAGGCAACATTAAATAAACACGAGGATATTAAGAGAGAGAGTATAAAGTCTGATATTTTTTGTTGTTAAAATTTTATAAACTTTAGATAAATTTGTTTTCCAATTTTTAAATAATTTAGAATTCCCTTACATTTATATAAAGTGTTTTTGGTGAAAATATTTGACTTTTTTAGATTAATTGTTAAGAAATTGTAATATTTTTATTAGTATTATCAATCAAATAGAGGAATTATCAAGAAAACTTGTTATATTCTGATTATAATGCTATAATAATTAGGTAGAGAGATGAGAAAATAAAGATTGGATAGTTATGGAATTCGATATTGAAGATTTTTTGAGAAAGGCTGTTGCTATAGGTGCTTCAGATGTTCACTTGGCTGTTGGCGAACACCCTACTGTTCGTAAAGATGGTAGAATTTTAAAGATTAACATGCCGGTTTTAACTGATGATGATGTAGACAGGGCATACGATGCGTTACTTCCTCGAACTACAAAAGATACGATGGATAATGTTTATGATTTGGATTTTGCCTATGAAATTCCGGGCGTATCCCGTTTTAGGGTAAATTTAAGTCGTCAACTTGGTAAAAATAAGTTGGTTATAAGACTTATTCCATATTATGTTCCTAAAATTAACGAGCTTAATTTGCCGGCTTCCATTGAGCAGTTTGCTAAATTGAATCATGGGCTTGTGTTGATTACAGGTCCTACAGGTGCTGGTAAATCAACTACTATTGCATCTTTGATTGATTATATCAATGCAAACTATCCTAAACATATTATTACTATTGAAGATCCTATTGAGTTTATTTTCAATAATAAAAAATGTATAATCTCTCAACGTCAAATACTTGTCGATACAGCCTCTTTTCCTGATGGTGTAAAGTTTGCGTTGAGACAGGACCCTGATGTTATTTTTATCGGTGAGATTCGTGATAGAGAAACTATTACTGCTGCATTAAAGGCGGCTGAAACAGGGCACCTTGTTTTTGCAACTATTCACACAAATGATGCCGTTCAAACTATTAACAGAATTATTAACATGTTTGAACCATCAGATAGAGATGTTGTAAGACACCAGTTGGCTGCATTGATTAAGGGTACTGTTTCCCAGAAGCTGATTCCGTTGAAAGATAGTGCAGGTAGACGTCCCGCTTGTGAAGTTCTTGTTGTTACATCTACGGTTAAAGACTTTATTGAAAAAGACGAGTTGGATAACATTTATGATTTGGTTAAGAAAGGTGCTTTCAACTCAATGATTACAATGAATATGTCTTTACACAGTTTGTTTGTTAATGGTTTGATTTCAGAAGAAGTTGCGATGGAATATTCTGATGACAGAACTGAGTTACAACAAATGTTGAAGGGTGTATATTCAGGTGCTAAAGGCACAATGTCTGATAATGATTTTTAATCATGGAAACATTTGTTACTGATGCTATTAACTTGAAGTCTTATAATCTTAGCGAAGCCGATAAGATTATGGTTATGTATTCACGTGATAAAGGGCTTATCCGTGGTGTTGCTAAAGGGGTCAAGAAACCTAAGAGTAAGCTTGGCGCGCGTATGGATTTGTTAGTAGCAAACAAGCTGATGCTCCATAAGGGAAAAAATCTTGATACTATTTCTCAGGCAGAGGCTTTGAATACCTTTAATAAAACTCGCCAGAATATGGATAAAATATTTTATTCTATGTACGTGTCTGAAGTTGTTAATAATTTCGGAGTTGAAGATGATCCTTGTTCTGCGGTTATTTTTGATCTTCTGTATGAAGTTTTAAATACTATAGCTCAGGCAGATTCTAAAGTTTCGATACTTTGTGCAGTGTTAAAATTTCAACTTAAAATGATGCGAGTTTCCGGATTTTCTTTAGAGTTGGATAAGTGCCTTTGTTGTGGAGAACCTATTGAAGAAGAAAATATGTATTTTTCAGTCAGGCTTGGTGGGGTAGTTTGTAGAAAATGTAATCAGAATTACGGATTGCAAGATGTTATGCATTATAAACTTCGAGATTTCTTGTCTGTTCTGGCAAATTCTGAGTTTGATGTTACGACTGATTATGAACAAAAAGCAACGGAAAAAATCTGCTGTGTTTGTTTCGAGTTATTAAAATCTTATATCAACTCTCATTCTACCAAAAAGTTTCATTCGACTGACATTTTGCAGGAAGTTGTTTGATTTGCTGGTAAATGATTAAATTTTTGGAGGATGTATTGCATCCGTAATTTACGGCATTTGTTTCCGTTGGTTTTCTGTGGCTCTGCTTTCATCCTTTTACGAGATTTTAAAATATTTATAATCAGGTTTATTAGTTAATTTTTTCTCGATTTGTTCAAATGTTAAAAGCCCTTGCGTTGCCCCAAACTCTGAAACAACCGCTGCTGAATTCACAGAGGCTAGCATCAATGATTTTCCTATATCTAAGTTCGTTCTACTAAGAGCGGCACAAAACGTAGAGGCAAATGCATCCCCGGCTCCAAGTGTAGATACCACATTACCATCAAATACCGGACAGTAATAGTAATTTTTTCCGTCATACGCATATGCTCCATTACCTCCGTCAGTAATTACTATTATCTGGTATTCCCTGACTTTTAATTTATTAAACATTTCTTTAATATCAATGTGTATTAAATCTTCTGAAAATTTTATATCTCTGGAGTCAGGTCTTACTTGAATTTGGGTTGCCATTGATGCTTCTTCTTTGTTCATTACGACAATTTGTGCAGTTTCAAGAATTCCTTTCAGGTACTTAAACCCGCGTTTTATACTCGTACTACCGGCATTGAAGCAAATATAAACATTATTATCATTAGCAAATTTTACTATGTCATCAAGAACTTTGTTACTTTCTCCATTAAGTGGGGCTATATAGAGAAGTTTGGAGTTTTTTATTGCATCAAAGTTGATTTCGGATTTTTTGATATGAGCATTTGCACCTCGGTGAGCAAGTACGGTTCTGTCGCCTTGAAAGCTTACAAGAATTATCGAAAAACCTGTGCTATCATTTTTATCTTGTATTATGTTACGTAAATCAACATTTTTATTATTAAATGATTCAAATATGCCTTTTGAATATATATCATCACCAATTTTAAATATTGCACCGGTTTTCATTCCCAGATTGGCAAAATTAACGGCGGTGTTAACTCCACCTCCACCTACGTTAGAGGCAAAATCTGATATTTCAATTTTGGAACCGTATGGATAGCTCATAAATTCAGATTTTTTATTTTTAGAAAAAACTGATACTATATTTGCATCTTCGCATTCAACAAATACATCCATTGTTGCGCTTCCGATGGTAATAACATCAAACATATTTTTATCTCCTTTGAATTAGGTTCTGTACTTATAATGTTAACATAAAAAATGTTTTCTAATGTAAATATTTACTATAGTTGGTAGCAAAAAGATTTTTTGACAAACTTATAGTATTTGATAAATATACATTTACAAGTTACAAGGAAAATTTTTATGCAAATTCAAAAGCTCTGTGCACTTCCATTTCAGGCTCAAGTTATAAACAAAAAAATGGCTGATATGCAGCCTGTTTATGAATATAAACAATATAGTCTACCTTCTGGAGCATATAGAGATTATAATATAACATTCGGGGCTCAAATAAACCGAACTCCTGCTAATTTTTATGCTTTTAATCAGAAAAATTTACCTGATATGATGAAGGCATATTTGAATAGGGATTATGAAGACAGGCAGCACATGCCTCCTGCTCAAATGATGAAAGAAGTTTATGGGGATTTAGCTTTACCGCAAATAACCTCTTTAGATTTTATTCCGAGAATTTTTCCTGATGAGCCTTTGTTCGCCAACTTGACTGATATACCTAACAGAAAGGCGAGAAAAGGTTTGGTTTCTCAAGTTGAAACTATGAAAGATGAGTTTAAGGATATACCTTTGTTCAAAGATGGCTCTTCAAATTTAGGGGTTTATCTTTTGAGAAAAATTTATATTGAAGGTAAGCAGTGTAAAGAAATTAAGGAAGATTTTAATAAAGATTTATCAAAAGAGTACGAAGGTCTTATAACAGAACCTGTTGAGTATTCGACTTTCAGCGCTTATGGAATTAAGTTCCCTAAAGTTCCGTTCTGGAATTCCTTTGTCGTAACTCGTGATGATTGGAATTACGTATATAAACCTCGTAAAATTGAAGGTTCAGCTCTTTCTACCAGTGAAAAAAGAGAGATAACCCTTGCTGATATCATTTCCGGGAAAGTACCTCCAGAAGTAAAACCTCCGAAATTTAAAATAGAAAAACGTACTGTTGAAAGGATGACGGATGCAGTCCTAAATGGACATGGCAGCAGTAATGTTACCGAAAAATTATTAAAACGCAAAGGTCTTCAAGATAATGAAGAAATTTCATTTGTATCACGCTATCTTGGCCAGATTATGAGTGTAGCTTTGGAAAAAATTCATGCATCTGAGGAAATGAGAGATTTCTTTGAGCATTATGATGATTTAACAAAATCACAGCAGAAAAAATTAGAAAGCTATTGGCACAATAATCCTAAGATGCGCCAATTACAGTCTTTAGCTATTTCTGATACGATAAAACTTTTCTTTGAGGCTTATGGTTCAGATGGCAATAACGAGGAATTTCAAGGGCTTTTAACATACGCAGATAGTATTAAACCTGCCAGAGAATTGAAAGATATGCTTCATAATAAAAGACAGGCTGAATACGACCAAATGTTTGCAGAGCTAGATGCTGCAGTGGCTGAACAGACTCCAATTCAGGCTGAGGAGAATATTATAGATAGCACTTTAAATAAGATGTCTGATGAAGAACTTCAAGCCTTAATGGAATTAGAAGCAAAGAAACAAGGTGCAAAATTATTCAAATTTACTTCTCCGGAAGGTAGACCGTATGTATATGTGTGTAATGTTGATGAAGTGTTTGAAACTAATTTGCGTGAAGATATGATACTTCTTCCAACCGCTTTTGTAAATCGTTATTATAAATTTATTCAAAATTCACCTTTAGCGACGGAAGCCTATAAGGAGGCAGTTGCATTAAGACCTAAGGTTGAAGATTTTGCAAAAGATCAATTGCTTTCTCTTTCAGAACTTCGCGGTATTTCTACGGAAATAAATAAGACATACAATATAAAGTATCCGCAAGGAGTAACCGCTTGTGATCAAGCTTTGGCTGAATTAATATTTGAGAAAATGCCTTCAAACTCAAGATACACCCCAATGTTAGATAGGGAGACTTCTTATTTGATTGGGGTAGCAGAGGATTCACTTGGTATTAGCAAGTGGAGTGATTCTGATATGGCAAAATTAAACAAGTTATATTCTGAATATTCTACTCCTATTCAATCTAAGCAAGATTTATCCGGTATTAATAGAGTTTTAGTTGATTATATTTCTAATTTTAATGAAAACTCTTCAAGTGATTCTGATCCGTTTTTTAGTGATTTAATTAAACTTTTAGGTACTAATATTAACCGTAATCAGAAGTATAGAAATATGTTGGAAAAAGTAATTAGGCAAACAAAGTTTATTGAAAATTACGGCGGTACCTCTAAATTGCTACTGAAACCGGGAGTATCAAGTCGTTTACGAGATGAAAGGTGTAATATTATGGTAAAGGATTTAATTCAACGATATGTGGAGGACTTGATTCCTATACTTACGCTTAGTACCATAAATATTCAAAAATGTATATCTGATGCAGGGATTCGTGATTCGTTGATACTCAGAGCAGTAATGGCAAATAACAGTTTACTTTCATAAAGCAAAAGGCGTTGATTTTATTAAATCAACGCCTTTTATATTGTTTTAAAAGGTTTAGTTTAGTTGAGCTTTTTCTTCTTCACTTACACCTTTGATAGTAAGGTTAACTCTGCCTTTTTCGTCAATTTTGATAACCTTAACGATAACTTCGTCACCTACATTTACGTGTGGTTCGATAGTTTCGATACGTTCTTGACAAATTTGAGAGATGTGAACCATACCGTCTTTGCCCGGGGCAAGTTCAACGAATGCTCCGATAGGAATAATTCTTACAACTTTACCTTTAATAACCATTCCCGGTTCAGGTTTGAATGTAAGTTCTTTAATCATTCTTGTAGCGATTTGAGCACCTTCCTGATCGTTAGAGGTAATAGTTACAACACCACTGTCTTGGATGTCAATTTCAGCACCAGAAGCATCAATGATAGCACGAATCTGTTTTCCGCCAGGTCCGATAACGGTTCCGATATCTTCAGTCGGAATTGTTAATGTTGTAATGCTTGGTGCATAAGGTGATAATTGACCCGGTTCAGTGATTGCTTCTCTCATTTTTGATAGAATGTGCAATCTGCCTTCTTTTGCTTGAGCCAAAGCCTTACGCAATGTTTCGTTAGGAATACCTTTAGCTTTCATATCCATTTGAAGAGCGGTGATGCCTGTATCATTACTTGTAACTTT
>CAYUQM010000050.1:0-13484 GCA_964446855.1 uncultured Muribaculaceae bacterium | reverse complement strand
TGAACCTAATGAAGCAAATGTTGAGGTTAAACTTCTTATTGAACATTTTTGCGGTTATGGCGTAAAAGATATAATTATGGGCAAAAAATTGGATGCCGCAAAACTTGAAATCGTAAAAGAAAAAGCCCTTCGGCGCGCAAAAACCCGCGAGCCTATTCAGCATATTATCGGTTTTGCAGACTTTATGGGGGAGAAATTCATTGTTAACCCGTCAGTTTTAATTCCTCGCGATGAAACAGAAATTCTTGTCAGAAAAGCTGTTGAAATTATAAACGAAAAAGGGCTTACAAAAGCACTGGATGTTGGTACGGGAAGCGGCTGTATTGCCTGTATGGTTGCAAAACACACTGATTGTCAAATTATAGGACTGGATGTTTCTACAGATGCGCTTAATACTGCCCTTGATAACGCTTCAAGGCTAAACCTTTTTAACAAAGCGATTTTTAGGAAGTCAGACATATTTTCTAACGTAAAACCGGGTGAGAAATTCGATATTATTATTTCCAATCCGCCATACATTCCTTTAAAAGAAAAAGCCGAGATTCAAAAAGAAGTTCGTTTTGATCCGGAACTCGCTTTGTATACTAACGATGAGGATGGTCTTTATTTTTATCGGGAAATAACATCCTCTGCTCCAGAAGTTTTAACACACGATGGATATTTACTTTTTGAACTCGGCGCAGGTCAATCTGAATTGGTGACCGATATCATGAAAGAAAATGGTTTCAAGGATATTGAGGTCCTAAAAGACTTGGCCGAAATAGACAGAGTAATCGTCGGGAGGTTAGACACCTAAGCTGACTATTAAATCATCTATTTTGTCGTAAAGGTTTTCGTGCATTTCGCAGATAGTTTCTAGCATAACCAGAATTCTGGCTGCGACATCTGAGGAATACATTTCGTTTTCGCAATAACCTTTGACGACACAGAGGTAGTCTCTTTCTTTTACTAACAATGCGGTTATTTCATTGTAGGATTCAATTTTCTTGTTTGATTTGTTGTCTTTCATGTTTCTTTCTCTATAACTAAATTCCAAATTTATTATAAGATAGAAATTGAATTTTGTCTATACCTTGCGGAGATATAATTAATTAACTTTGTCCTAAAATGGGTGTGAATACAGGTTTTGCGGTATCATAAAACAACTTTACAAAAATACATATATTAATTTTATCTCCTGAAATCGGTTGGTTTTTTGTTTTCCAGCCAGCGGCTCATTAGGAAGTTTTCATAGCTGAGAGCAAATTTGTGGAGTGCGTCAACAAGAATTCTGCCGCTTTCAGACTTGCCGACAATAAGAAAGTCGCCTGTAGAGTTTTCCGCAAGCATGATTTCTTTATGTACAATTTTGTCAACGTGATTTTTTGGATTTTTGTTTATGACAAGCTTAATCCACTCGCAAAGCTTTTTTGTTGCGGTGGTTTTGTTTTGCATAATCTCGTCGTTAAATTGTTGAAGATATTTGGCAAATTCGTTTAAAATCATTTTAATCTCCAAAAGGGGTAGTTGCCGTAAAACATACTATATCATCAATCCCTGCATTTTTCAATTCTTTAATCATCTCTTCAAAAGTTGAACCTGTTGTGCAGATGTCGTCGATAATCAGAAGTTTTCCCTGCTTAAGTTTTGTTTTATCGACTTCAAAAGCCTTATTAAGATTTTTAATGCGTTCGTGTTTTTTGAGGTTATATTGCGGCTTTGTGTCTTTAATTCTTTTTATCAGGTCAGGGGTGTAATTGCAGCCGATAATTTCTGCAAACTTTTCCCCGACAAGTTCCATGTGGTTGTATTTACGTTTTTTGCGGCGCTTTTCATAAATCGGGACGGGAATGACCTGAAAATCGGTATCATCTGTAACGTTTTTCCAGTAATCCGCCATAAATTTTGCAAGATAATACGCCAAGTCAGGTTGGTTATGATATTTTAGCCCTCTTATAAGTTTTTGCAGGTTTTTGGCATATACGCCTGCGCAATAGACTTTTTTGCCGTCAACAATTCGGTTTATTTTGACGGGGAGGTAGTCCATTTCATCATAGCATTTTGAGCACATTTTGACGCATTCTTTTGAGCTGCGGCAAAAGTAGCATTTCTTTTTGTATATCCAGTCTAAAAGAGCAATTAAAAACTTTTTCATAATCTTATATTTTTAAAAAGGGGGCAATTTGATTTCCCCCTTTGTTTTTTATTTTAGTTCAGCTTCGATTTTTGGAAGGATTTCATCCAGTTTGGAAGCGTCTTTAATTCCGCCCTGAGCAAAGTTCGGACGTCCGCCGCCGTTTGCTCCTGTTGCCCGTGCTATTTCTCCGACAAGTTTTCCGGCGTTTACGCCTTTTTTAACAAAGCTGTCTGAGACTTTCACCGCAACTGTTTTGCTTGATGCAAGGATGATAATACTTTCTCCGAGTTTTTGGGATAAGTATTCCAAACCTACTTTTAGTGCAAGCGGTTTTAAGTCTTCTATTTTTGTGATGAACAGTTTCCCGCCTTCAATGTCTTGCGCTTTTGAGATGAAGGTTGCAAACTTCGAGCGAGCATTTTCTTCTTGAAGTTTTTCGATTTCTTTTTGAAGTTCTTTATTTTCTTCCGAAAGTTTTTCTACACGTTCAACAACTTCGTCAAAGTGGGTTTTAAACATTAAAGAAAGTTTGTCTATTTCCTTAACTTTAGCGTTCATAAAATCAAACGCAGCGCGGGATACCGCAAGTTCCATACGTCTTGTTCCTGCTGCAATTGCGCCTTCTGAAACAACTTTTACAAGTCGTAAATCTTTAGTGTTTCTTGCGTGTGTTCCTGCACAAAATTCTTTAGAAATACAATGGTCGCCGCCGATTGACACAACTCTTACAACGTCGTCGTATTTTTCGCCGAACAACGCTGTTGCACCCGTAAGTTTAGCTTGTTCGATATCCATAACGTCTGTTGTAACAGGTAACGCACTTGATACCCAGTTGTTAAGAATTTCTTCGACTTTGAATATTTCTTGCGCAGTCATTGCGCGGGAGAATGTGAAGTCAAATCTCATTCTGTTTTCGTCAACCTGAGAGCCTGCCTGTTTAACTTCATCGCCGAGAACTTTTATTAATGCGGCTTGAAGTAAGTGGGCTGATGTGTGGTGAACTCTGATTTCTTCGCGTTTTGCGGTGTCAATTGATGCCTTAACTGTTTCTCCGATTGTAATTTCACCGTTAATAACTTTTGAACGGTGAACGAAAAGTTTGTTAACTTTGAAAGTTGTTAAAACTTCTGCCTTCAAATTGTTGTTTTCGATTACACCACAGTCTCCGATTTGACCGCCGCATTCTGCGTAGAAAGGAGTTTTGTCTAAAACGATGTCAACATAGCCGTCTCCTTCAATTGTTGCAACAATTTTAGCGTCGCATTCGTTTTCTTCGTAGCCTACGAAGTCGGTTGCTCCGACTTGTTCTTCAACTTTTGCGTATTTAATATCGCCTGTAACGCTGATTTTTGCGGTAGCTGCTTTTGCACGGTCTTTTTGTTCCTGCATAGCTTTTTTGAAGCCTTCTTCATCAATTTTTAAGCCGTTTTCTTCCGCAATTTCTTTTGAAAGCTCAAGCGGGAAGCCGAACGTATCGTAAAGTTTGAATGCACTTTCGCCGTCGATGTCTTTCTTTTCTGCAATAAATTCATCAAGAAGTTTGTAGCCTCTGTCGAGAGTTTTTGCAAATCTTTCTTCTTCTTTCTTGATTGTATCAATGATTTTAGCTTTATTTTTAACCAAATCAGGGTAAGCTTTGCCGTAATGTTCTACAACAACATCAACTAGTTTGTATAAGAACGGCAAGTCCATACCTAAGATTTTTCCGTGACGTAGGGCACGGCGCAAAATCATTCTAAGAACGTAGCTTCTGCCTTCGTTCCCCGGAATTACACCATCAGAAATCAAGAATGATACGCATCTTGCGTGGTCTGTTATAATTCTTAGGGAAATATCTGTTTTTTCTGATTTTTTGTACGGAACACCGCTCATCTCTGAAACTTTGTCTAAAATCGGCTTTAACAAGTCAGTTTCAAAAGTCGAAGCAACGCCTTGGCAAACCATTGTGATACGTTCCAAACCCATTCCCGTATCAACGTTTTTCTTTTCAAGCGGAGATTGGTTGCCTTCTTCGTCCTGATAAAGTTCAGTAAATACGAGGTTCCAGATTTCAACCCATCTGTCGCATTCGCAAGTGTCGATACCGCAGTTCGGGTGGTTGCATTTGTATTGTTCGCCTAGGTCGTAGTGGATTTCAGAACAAGGGCCGCAAGACCCTGAAGCTCCCGGAGGTCCCCAGAAGTTGTCTTTTTTACCTTTTCTTAAAATTCTCTCAGCAGGAACACCTACTTTTCTCCAGATATCAAAAGCTTCATCATCTGTTTCGAAAATTGTTATCCAAAGTCTTGATTTATCAAGCTTTAGAACTTCTGTTACAAATTCCCAAGCCCAAGGAATAATTTCTTCTTTATAATAGTCTCCGAAAGAGAAATTTCCGAGCATTTCAAAGAAAGTATGGTGGCGCGGGGTTCTGCCTACGTTTTCGATATCAGAATCTTTACCGCCTGCGCGTGCACATTTTTGGCAAGAAGTTGCGCGGGCAGGGTCGTAAGGGGATTTTTGAATGCCTAAAAATATAGGCAGGAATTGAAGCATACCTGCTGTAGTCAATAGTACGGTAGGATTGTCAGGCACAAGGCTTGAACTTTCTACTATTGTATGTTGGTGTTTATCTTTAAAATAATTCAGGTATAAATCTCTAATTTCATTTCCGCCTAGCATAATAATTATTCCTCATTTCTTATTTCACTATGACAGAATTATATATTAAACATACTTCAAGTGCAAAGTTATTGTTAATTTTCTAAATAATCACAAGGTTTTGTAAGCATTATTTCGTTAGCAAGCACGCATGCAATACGGGCTTCAGCAACTACTGTACAAGCCTCCACCGCACAAGTATCCGAACGCTCAAAGTGCGCGGTTGTTTCGCTATTATCTGCACTGTCTACAGTTCTTAGAGGTTGTTTAAGTGTGGGGATAGGTTTCATAATTGCTTTAACAAGAATAGGTTCTCCATTACTCATTCCGCCTTCGAGTCCGCCTGCATTATTAGTTTTTCGAACAATTCTTCCGTTATCAATAAATATCTCATCGTGAAACTTGCTGCCTCGGATTTTATATGCATTTTCACCGTTTCCAAAAGATACTGATTTAATTGCCGGAATGCTCATAACCGCTTGTGCAATTTTTCCATCCAAAGCTCTGTCCCAATGCGTATGAGAGCCTAACCCTACAGGTACTCCTTCAAATTTTACTTCAAATTTTCCACCCAAGGTATCTCCGGCTTCTTTTGCTGTATCAATTTCAGTGTGGAATTCTTCTTCGGTGTGTCCTTCTCCTATTTGCAAAATAGTGGAATGCCAAGATATTCCGTAATGTTTTAAAAATAATTTTGCAACTGCTCCGACTGCCACTTCTATTGCTGTTTTTCTTGCGCTGGACCGTTCAAGGATGTTTCTTAAGTCTTTATGATTATATTTTATGCTCCCTGCGTAATCCGCGTGTCCAGGCCGAAATGTTGTGAATGATTTTTCATCTGATTCGTCCTTGGGGTCAATACTCATGATATGTACCCAGTTATCAAAATCTTTGTTTTCAATTATAAGGGTAAGTGGGGAACCGATTGTTTTTCCGAATCGCACACCAGAGGTTATTTGAACTGTATCCGATTCGATTTTCATTCTGTTGCCTCTTCCGTATCCTTGTTGACGACGTTTGAGTTCGGAATTTATAAAATCGGTATCTATTTCAAGTCCTGACGGTAATCCTTCTATTATTGCGGTTAAACATTTGCCATGACTTTCTCCCGCAGTTAAAAATCTGAATTTTTCAAGCATTACTGTTTAATCCCCCATTTAGCTTGTAATTTTCTAAGCATGCCGCTGTGCTGCATTAAGTTTATTGTAAAATTCACTGATTCTTGCAGTTTTTCGGATTCTTTACCTTTTCTAAATGCAACAGCGTAAGGTTCTTTTGAAAACCTTTTATCTAAAATTTTAACAGATTTATCGTTAAGAGATAAATTATATAAAACAGTATCATCAGCTATCATCGCATCGGCTTCTCCGTTTTTAAGTGCCTGAAATGCTAAGTTATAATCCTTGTATCCTCTGACTATAGCTTCCGGTGCATTCATTCTTACGCTGCTTTCCCCAGTAGAACCGTAAACTATTATGATGCGTTTTCCGTTAAGTTGTTTTATTGAAGAAATATCTGTTTTGTTTCGGACCATTATTGCCTGTCCTGCCATATAATAAGGGACAGAAAAGTCAACAACCAAGCGCCTTTGATCTGTAATTGACATTGTAGCAATAAGCATGTCAACTTTTTTTGAATTAAGCATGCTTATTCTATTTGATGCTGTAACCGGAACAAGTTCAACTGATTCCATATCCGCGAATATATGCTTAGATATTGCTTTTGCCAAATCAATGTCAAATCCTTGAAGGTTTCCTTCTATATCACGGTAGCCAAAAGGTCTTGTATCACTTCTTACTCCTACGATTATTTTGCCGCGATTTTTAATTTCTTGGAGATTATCTTTAGGTTTATTTGCAGTACAACCGCTTAAATTAATGCATAAATAACATAATAATAGTATGCAGAATATTTTTTTTAACATAAATAACCTTTCTTTATGCAATATATCTAAATGATACAGAAAGCTTTTAACATTGTCAATTAATAAAAAAGCATTATTCTTTTGTAAACTTTTGTAAAAAATACAAAAAAAAACAACAGTTTTTGGCTTGTCAGTCCGTTTAAATAAATATATATTAATAGAACGATGAGGATTCTTGTAATGGCTAAAAGATTACAAACAAACAAAAGACGTGTAGTGGCTTCAGTATTGAGCCTTTTAATGGTTATGCAGCAAGCGGCAACATATCAAGCAGTTGCAGCTAATATTACGAATTTAAACGGGGAAGCATTAAACCCTCAAAATGGTCAATATAATATTACTCCGGATATGGTTGATTTAGCTAAACAGCTTGGTTTCAGAAATTTCAAAGATTTCACATTAAACGCAGGCGAAATTGCAAACTTCATTATGAAATTCTATAACCAAGGGCAATGGGTTGATGCAGATGGTGTAACTCACCAATATAAAACTGCTGATATTAACACCTTTATTGCTGCTGTACAAAATCAAATTAACATTAACGGTATTGTCAATACTTTAAAATCTATGCCTGGAACCGCTGGAGCAATGTCTTCTAACGGAAATTTGGTGTTTGTATCTCCAAAAGGAATGGTTGTTGGTGCGAGCGGTGTTTTGAATGTGGGTTCTTTATCTGTTATTACACCAACCAAATCAAGTTTTGATGCTTTCACTAGTGATATTCAATCAGCTCCTATGTACGGAACAGTTACTTTTACTCACCCTGATGGTTCTACAGGTTCCGCAACAGGTTATTTTGGTGTTGAAGGAACCAAAGAATGGAATCCTTCAGCTCTAACTGTAGATGCTGCTCAAAGTGTATTAAATGAAGGTAAAATAATGGCTAACCGTAATGTTGACATTAATACCGGTACATTTACTGCAGCTAATGGTAGTGCTATTTTAACAGGTGCTGATACATCCGGAGTTAACAACGGATGGGAACTTGGTCATGCAAACAGCCCAAATTCTGCAGCAGAATTGTTTGATACTTTAGTTAATAATGGATATAACAGCAGTGCGGCAGGTAATTTAACTATTAATACATCTAAAGGATTTGATGCTAAAACAGGTTCCCAACTTTTGAACTTGGGAAATGGTAATATTAGTATCGCTAATACCGGTGCAGATGGTATCAATCTTAACGGTGTTTTAACAAACTCTAACGGTAAGTTGACTGTTCTTAATTCAGGTGCTGCCGGCACAAAAATTGGCGGTCAAGCTACAAATAGCGGTAAAGAGTTTGAAATTACAAACAATGCAGGTATACTTCAAGTTATTGAAAACGGTGGTGTTACATCTAACGGTACATCTTTAACAATGACTAACAACGGTACAGGATTTACAGTTGATGGTACAGTTACAAACAATGCCGGTACAGCATTGTTGGATAACAAAGCTGGTAGTTTAAATATTACATCTACAGGTAATGTGGTTGGTAAGGGTTCAAAATTAACAATCCAAAACTCAGGTGCTGCAACTGATTCTCAATTGAATATTGCAGGTAAAGTAACGAATAAAAATTTATTGGATATTATTAACTCAGGTGCTGCCGGTATTAATATTTCAGGAACTGTTACTAATACAGGGTTGAGCAATATTACAAATACAGTTAACGGCAAACAAGGTATTAAGTTAACTTCAGCAGGCAGAATTAATAATCATGGTTCTTCTTTGAATATTACTAACGATGCTACTGGAGGTATTGACCTTAGAGGTGTAATTACAGGTGACAATGGTGCACTAATTAACGTTACAAGTACTAATTCGAATGTAACAATCGGTGATGCTGCTAATGAAAATAATATCGTTGCAGACGGCAAAGTTACTGTTGACGTTAAAAATGGCAGTTTCTTTAATAACGGAGTTGCAAAAACTCACATTGTAACAACTAATAAAGCGGATTTAGATATTTCTACTACACAGGGTTCAATCGGTAAAGAAATCGGACCTTGTGACGGTGGAGTTTGTACCGGTATCGGAACTGATGCAAGAGATTTGACTAAATCTATAAATACATCTATTGATGGTACAATTAAAGCTATTAGTACCGGTGATACTCAAGTTATTAATATGGCAAGTTTAAATAAAGATATGCACATTGATCAGATTAAGGCTGATGGAAGAGTAATTTTACTTGCTGATGATACTGTTAAGGCAAGAACTGAATATGATATCTTAAACAGAGCTAAAGATGATAAAGTGGCTAATGTTACAGGTGCCGGGATTTCAATGATTGCAAGTGGTGGTATTGGTGAAGCCGGTAAAAAATTAACCTTTATTCAAACAAAAGGTCAATTTAACCCTGAATATATTCACACAGGTGTTCACCTACAAGATGGTACAACAGATACACCTGCAGGCGAAAGTGTTTCACACAAAGATATTACAAAATATACACCAACAGCTAAATATGGCGTAGATATGCTTGCTAACAAAGGTGATATTAACGTAAAAAGTCTTGATAACGCAGATAAGTCTAAAAATGATACAGAAATTTGTGCTATGGTGGCAAGAAACGGCAGTATTAACGCTGAGTTCTCAGGTAATACTCATATCAGAGAAATTACTGCAAAGGATAAGGTTAATGTAACTACTCGCGGTCAATATATGATAATCGATCATTTGGGCGAAGTTCCGACTTATGAAACAACAGGAGATTACTACGGTGGTTACAATAAGTTAAATCCTACTCAAGCAAATGTAAGAGCTTTGGACTTGGCAAATTCAGGTTCAAAAAATACAGCTCCTCATGCGACTGTTGTGATTAAAAATGGTACATTAAAGGGTCAAGGTTTAGGTAGACCTGCTCATGAACAAGATTTAAATATTGTTGCTGATCACGCTTATGCCGGAGGTTATGAATTTATCACAGATGGTCCTCACAGAGGCGAAGATGGTAAATCTTACTGGAAAGAAAACCCTTCAACAGGTACTTTGAAAAATGCTAATGATCCTGAAAAACCGGTTTCAATCAGAACAACTGCAGTAAGACCTGAACATGTTGAAGATATTGAAGAAGATCCTGATACAAATCGTCGTATTTACTATTATGGCGGAAGTATTCAAGGAGATGACCCTGATTATGACGGTGTTGATAATGGCGGAGATAATAATGATAAAAATGGAACAGAGGATGATGATGACAACCTCGTAATTCCAGAACCGGAAGAAGACGAACCGGATGAGCCAATTGATCCGCAGGAGCCGGATGATGATTCAGATGCCGATGCTGATGCTGACGCCGATGCCGACGCTGATGCTGACGCCGATGCCGATGCTGATGCTGATTCAGATGCCGATTCAGATTCAGATATGGACTCAGATTCAGACTCCGATATGGATGCTGATGCTGATTCAGATTCAGATGATGATCCAAATCCGGATGATGATGAACCGGATCCTATTGAACCTGAAGAACCGGATGATGATTCAGATGCCGATGCGGATGCCGATGCTGACGCTGATGCGGATGCCGATGCTGACGCCGATGCTGATGCGGATGCTGATTCAGATGCCGATTCAGATTCAGATATGGACTCAGATTCAGACTCCGATATGGATGCGGATGCTGATTCAGATTCAGATGATGATCCAAATCCGGATGATGATAAACCTGATACTCCGCCGGATAAACCGGAACCTCCGGTGGTAAATCCTGAACCGCAGCCGGAAATTCCATATAATCTGAAAGCACTTTCTCAATTGAGAGATATTGAAGATATTGCTCCGGCTACCGATAAACGTCAATTTATCAGATTCAATGCTAATGATGTTGCGGGTGGTTTGGAATTCTCTTCTACACCACAAGTACAATCAGTCTCAAATATTTCAAGAGGCGGTGTTGCATTAAAACACAACAAGTCACTTAAAGTTGGCGATGTGGTTCCTGTACATATCAAGTATGGAGATATCGAAGTTAATGCTGATGTAAAAGTTGTATCAGCAAGTGATGTACACGCCGGAGCTCAATTCATTAACTTAGATCAAGCTACAGCAAACAAACTATTATACTTGAGTATGGTAGAACCTGAAGCTGTTGCAGTTAACGAAGCCGTAAATAATATGCAATAAATAATATAGAGAATACTATATAAGAAAACAGGCAGATTATATCCTGCCTGTTTTTTTAATGCTGTTTATAACATTTTCCAGCGCAGTAAGTGCGTCTTGTGGTAATTTATCCCTTCCTGCCATAAAATGTTCTCTGGATTTTACAAAATTTATTCTGTCTTCCATTCTTAATGTAAATTGTTCGCGGTATTTTTTGTCTTCAAAATTGGCATCAAAGCCGTCGATATCAAGTATTTCGATATCAGAGAAGTTTTCCCATTTATGGAAATTTGCTTTGCCTTCAACAATAGCTTCAATAATACCAAGGGTTAGCGCAGGGGTAACTTTTTTCCCCATAAAGTCTCCTGTATTCAGGATATAACACTCTACTCCACTATTGAAAATTTGTTTGAATCGTTCATAATCAAGTGCAAGCGGATGAACTCTGAAAGGATTTGCGTAAGGTTCAACAACCAAAGCATTAGGATCTGCACCGTCGACAAGTCTTTCTGCAACAGTTCTTTTGGTTGCCAATGTTGCTCCCATTACAGAACTTAACTCAGCGCCGGAAAGTTTAATAACAGGAGGGATTGTCGGGTCTTTCATCAGCCAAAATATAGCATTAAGCGGTGAGTCAATACGGTCAACTCTATTTCTAGCCCATAATTTTGATTTTACAGCGCGTCCGTTACCATTTCTTATATCTTCCGGAATTGCAACAAGTTTTCCGTTTGGCAGAGCAATAACTCCGGCATTTTGGTGAGTTAGTATGTATTTATTTGCATCATGTCCTATAGGATAGTCTATAGTTTTGTCAAAATAAGACGGTTCGAGTGCTATTGTAAATTTTTCATCAACATTAATAATAAAAGCATCGTCGTGAAGCACTGTTATGTTATATTTATCATCATGTTTTGCGTGGGTGATTGTTGATTTGCCTGAACCTGAAAGTCCAAAAACTGCCAGTTGAAAGGATTTATTATCATCAAGTTTATAGCTTTTCATTCCGCCATGGCATGATACATACCCGTTTCTGGCTGCGGCTCCCCAAGCAAGAGTTAAAGTTCCTTTTTTGTGTTCACCAAAATACCGCATTCCAAGGATTGCCGCACAATTGTGAAGCGGGTCAAAGAATGTTAAACCGTATGGAAAGTCTGGATGAGTCCAATCAGGATCAGAAAAAATATAAATATCGCTTTCGTTCACGAGTTTTGATGATTTGTACATTTTTTCATACTCTTTTGTTATTGACTGGAAGTTAAGCATCCAAGAATAAAGAGTATTTTCAAACCCTTGCGGAATAAGCAAATGTGCTTTTATCATAAAATCGTTGTCCAATCCTACTATTGTTTCGGATTTGTATAAAGTTCTGTATCGTGTATTATAGACGGCTTCTCTAAGAATGGGTAAGAGTTCTTCTACATTACAGCCTTCTTCGCCGACTATTTTTCTGGCAGCAATGCATCTTCCAACAACGGCACCGTCATTAAACAGAAGTTGATTTGCGTCTTTTGGAAGTCCGAGTTTTTCAGGTTGAGTGACAGGCATGCCTGTAAGCTCAATTGTTCCGGGGCTATTAAGTGCAAGTTCGTAAGCGTCAGCTACATCATTAACTTCCATAACGTTGTTAGCAAAAAATGGGGCAGTAATAGTAGCCCGAATAGAAGAAACGATTTCTTTCAAATTAAAATTGTTATCATAAAAATCAATAGTGCTCATCTTTACCTCTTCTAATTTCAGACTGTAACTCATAAAAATTCTATACCAAAATAAAAATAAAGACTTGATTTTTACAATACTTAATGGTAAATTAAAGAAGTAGAGAATGCATAGGACTATAGCACTCTGCCGAGAGCAAAAACGATTGAATGTTGTTTTTGCGAGAGGCGGGTAGCGCAGCTACCGCGTCAGGGTCCAATGATAATTTAATACTGTGGGCTATGGCACTCTGCCGAGCAAAAACAATTGAGTATTGTTTTTGCGAGAGGTAGGTAGCGCAGCTACCGCGTCAAGGTCCAATGATAACTTAATACCGCGGGACTATGGCGCAGCGGTAGCGCAGGGGACTCATAATCCCTTGGTCGTGGGTTCGAATCCCTCTGGTCCCAAATAAGGAAGCCTTCGGGCTTCTTTTTTTATACAGAGGGATGAGAACCCACAAGGCAAAGCCTTGTCTAAGGTTCGAGCGCGAGGCGGCAGAGGGTGTATTTGAACGGACATTTCAGGAATGTACGGTTAAAATGCGAAAACGGCTGTATTGCACTGTGTGTTTGAAAATTACCAGTCGGAACTCTTCCAAAATTCGCATTTGAACTGTCCTCAAAAGTCCACGAGCTGTCCAAATCTGTCCGAACTTGGACAGTTGCTTTAAACCCTAATATAGCCGAAGTTTAGGCGGTGTTTATCTTTGTACGGTTAAAATGCGAAATTTGGTACAGGACTTTTGAAATTTTAGTCGGAAATTTTTACAAATAAGCCGGAAATAAAAATTAGGTATTTAAATTAATATATAATTGTTTTAAATCATATTCTTTAGCTTTAGTTACTAAATTTATAATTACAGGACAATTATCAAATTTATATTTAGCCGCATCGTTTAATTTACTATAAGTTTTGCTGTTTCTAAACCAGTTATATTTTGACATTTTTTCAAGAGAGAATTCATTGTTCATAAATTCATTGATAGTTTTAATTCGATTATGACCATCAATA
>CAYUQM010000049.1:0-13953 GCA_964446855.1 uncultured Muribaculaceae bacterium | reverse complement strand
ACCTGAAGTTGTAGGGATAGCAACCATTGTAGCTTTTTTACCCAATTCAGGAATACCGCAAATTCTTTTTCTGATATCCATAAATCTCATTGCGATATCTTCGAAGTTTGTGTCAGGTTGTTCATACAATAACCACATAATTTTTGCAGCATCCATAGGAGAACCGCCGCCAAGAGAAATGATTACATCAGGTTCATAAGGTCTGATAATTTCCATAGCTTGGTTAATTGTAGATAATGTAGGATCCGGCTTAACATCAAAGAAGATTTGATGATCAATACCGATTTCATCCAATACGTTAACGATACTGTCAACCGCACCTGAGTTAAATAAGAATCTGTCAGTTACGATAAATGCACGTTTTTTACCTTCCAATTCACGAAGAGCTAAATCAACAGCGCCTCTTTTGAAGTAAACTTTAGGTGGAACTTTAAACCATAGCATGTTTTCTCTCCTTTCAGCAACTGTTTTGTAGTTCAGTAAGTTTTCAACACCGATATTACCTGATACAGCATTTTTACCCCAAGAACCGCAACCTAATGAAAGTGACGGTTCAAGCTTGAAGTTAAATAAATCACCAATACCGCCTTGAGCTGATGGAGAATTAATCAACACACGACAAGCAGGCATTTTTTCAGCAAATTTATCAACTCTAACTTGACTGCGAGTATCGGTATAAAGGTCCGCAGAGTGACCTGCTCCGCCTTTTGATACAAGTTCGTAAGTCATTTCTGTAGCTTCATCGAAATCTTTAGCTCTGTACATTGTCAAAATAGGTGACAATTTTTCTCTTGAGAACGGATCTTCCCAATCAACAGAAGGTCTTTCAGCAAGAAGGATTTTAGCTGTTTCAGGAACGGTAAAGCCTGAAAGTTCAGCAATTTTATGAGCTGATTGACCAACGATTGCCGGATGAGCCGTACCACGTTTCGGATCGATAAACGGAAGATCAATCATTTTCTTTTCTTCAGAAGAATTTAGTAAATAAGCCCCTCTGTAAATGAATTCTTTTTTAACTTCTTCGTATACGCTGTCAACAACAACAACAGATTGTTCAGAAGCACAAATCATACCGTTATCAAAAGTTTTTGACATCAAGATTGAAGATACAGCCATTTTAATATCAGCTGTTTCATCAATAACAGCAGCAGCGTTACCCGGACCTACACCTAAAGCCGGATTACCTGAAGAATAAGCAGCAGTAACCATTCCAGGACCACCTGTTGCTAAAATACAAGCTATTGATTGGTGTTTCATTAATTGGCTTGATAGTTCAATTGACGGAACATCAATCCATCCGATAATATCTTCAGGAGCACCTGCTTTAACTGCAGCTTCAAGAACAATTCTTGCAGCTTCAATTGTAGATTTTGTAGCTCTCGGGTGTGGTGAGAAGATAATACCGTTTCTTGTTTTCAAAGAAATCAAAGATTTGAATATAGCAGTTGAAGTCGGGTTAGTTGTAGGGATAATACCTGCAATTACACCAAGAGGTTCAGCTACGATTTTTGTACCGTTAGCTTTGTCTTCTTTAATAATTCCGCAAGTTTTTGCGTGTTTGTGTTTGTTATATATGTATTCTGAAGCATAATGGTTTTTAATAATTTTATCTTCAAGAATACCCATTCCTGTTTCTTCAACAGCCATTTTTGCTAATGGGATACGAGCTTTATCAGCAGCAGTAGCGGCAGCTTTAAAAATTTTATCAACCTGTTCTTGAGAGAACGTTGCAAAAATTTTCTGTGCTTTTTTAACACGTTCAATTAACAATTCTAATTGTTCAGCAGTTTCGACAACATTAGATGACTTGCTAAGCGCTTTTTCTAAGTTGTCAACTGTCTTTTTGCTTTTTGTTGTCATAAATTGTCTCCTTTTATATAACCTTTTTATTATTGACATTACCATAAACTATTAGCTTCTTTCAAGATGTTTTTGCGGGGTTTATTCGTGAATTATTTCACAATCACATTCTATCGCAAATAACACAAAAAAGCAAGTGTATTTTTTACAATCTTTATAGAAGTTTAATATTTTAAACACAAACTAAAATACCGTTCAAGGCATAAACTCTACACCCAAGCACCGGCACGAGAAGTAGTAAGCTTTCCAACCAATTTTAAACCTTGTCCTTCATGTTTTTTGATGAGCTTTTCTATACCGTTATCTTTCATCTTCTTGCCTTTAGCATCATAGTAGTCACCATCTTTGAATGTAGCAAGAACATTTCCGTCTTTATCCTGAATTACAGAACCGTTATCTTCCATATCCTGCATAACCGCAACATGATTAAATCTTGAACCTATCATTGAATCAATGTCTGTTGTTTTAGTTTTTTCTCTGGCATCAAAAGTTACATTACCGGAATTAACTCCGCCATTTTTTCTAAATTCTTTCAGAACATTACCTGAAGAATCTATTGTAATATTACCGCCCATATTAGGAAGTACCATTGTGCCATCGGCATTTTCTTTACAATAACTGTATGAATCTATTCTTGAAGAATCTGATTTTTCCTTCATTTCGTTATATTCAGCCATAAATTGTTTTGCATCAACTTCTTTTCCGTCGATAGTATATTTACCGTTGTGAATGAAGAAATTCTTTGAAGTACCGTCTTCTAAAACGATTTCACAATCTGATGTTGGAGTAAATCCTGCTTGAAGAACTTCATCATCCATCCCCTTAGCAAGTTCAAACTGTTCTTTAGATACCAGATGCCCATTAACAATGTATTGTCCGTTTCTTTCCACTAAACGGGTATCTTTAACGCTTTTAGAAGTAGAAGCTTGAGTTGAATCTGCTTTAGGAGCATCTTCTTTCTGCTCGACGGATTTTTCATCGCCGGCAGGCGCAGTATTTTGCGGTTGTTGAGCTGTTTTTACCTGAGTTTGGTCAGAAGGAACCGTCTGAGCCTGACTGTTATTTGATTTTACAGGAGTTGAAGAATTATGAGGAGCAACTCCGTTTGCTCTGTCCATAGCATCGTTAATCTTATCGGAATCAGCTTTTGTCATTACTGATGAAACTCCATTTTCTGCAATAACTTCAATAGCATCTTGAGGATTATCGTAACCTTGAAGTTCAAATTCTTGTCCGTTTACGGAAACTTTACCGTTTTCGTCCATTGTATAGATATCTGCACCACATTGTACAGAATCACCCGGTTTCATATTTTTAATATTTTCACGAGCGTCGTACATTGCTTGTTTTTGTTCAGCTGAATATCCGCCGTTTTCTATAAGAGAATTATTGGCATCGTATTTAGTTTTTGCGTATGCATTCTTTGGAGCATTAGGATCTGAAGTTACACTTTCGTCATTTGCATCGCCGCCTGACATAGGAACACCTTCTTCACCGGCTACATTTTCCTGATTATTTTCGATATCAGATAATTTCTTTTCACCTTCAGCTATTCCGTCGTCAATTTTTTCACCTTCAGACTGATTTTGTTGAACCTGAGCATCTACATCCGCAACCTCTTTTTGGGCATTGTCTAATGCAGCTTTATCCTGCTCGTGTTGTTGTTCGGACTGTTCTACCTGCTGAGATTGTGAATCAACTGCCTGCTGAGCTTGAGTTTGTTCTTCCTTCGCAGCCTGAAGTTCTTGTTGTGCAGCTTGTTCTTCCTGTTTAGCCGCCTCTAACTCTGCCTCTGCTTGCGCAATTGCTGCTGTATTAGGATTGTCATCTGTCGCTGCCGCTTTTGCCTGAGCTAACTTTTGCTCTGCGGAAGTAACACCCTTAGCTGCATTATTTAAGCGAGTTTCAGCGTTGGAAACTCTGTTATTTGCATCATTTAATGACGCTTTATTCTTTTCTAACTGCTGCTTATCATTTTTCACTTGTTGACCTGATTTATCAACTTTTGCTTCGGCTGATTTCTCTTTAGTTTCGGTAGCTTTCTTATTTCCCTCAATGAGTGATACTACCGATTTTGCCAATGAACCCAACTGAGTCAATACGCCCAAAGCATCTGTTAATGAAGACTTCGAATTAGCATTTTTAACGTCATTTACCGCATTTCCGGCTTGTACACCTTGTTTATTGTTAGTTCTTACGTGATGCGTTGAACTTGTATTATTTTTACTGTTAACCGTACCTGATTTTGTAGGAAGAGTTAAGGTACGTATACCTCCTTTTCCGGCTCCTGTCTCGAAAGATTTCAGAATTTCAGCATCTGCTTTATCCCAAAGAGCTGCGGCTTTCTCCATTCGGGATTGTTGAAGCATATTTGAAGAGTTTAGAGCACTATTTGAAAACGGATTTCCCCTCATTTGAGCCGCATTCATTTTAAAAATACTTGTGTCAGGATTAAAAGAAGCTTGAGAAGATCCACCGGAAGTTCTTACATTAGCCCCAAAATGCTTTTTCTGTAATTCCTGCGGATTCTTAATGTTCATACCAAATGAATTATTAAAACCTACGCTGCACATAAGCCCTCCCATCTTTTGATTAGGAGGTAAAATTTACATATATATTTTTGTTGGCCGGACAAAATATGCATGCAAAATCTCTCTTCTTTTACGCTCTAAATATATAAAAAATAAAAATCTCTTCTATATTTGAAAATAAAAAAAATAGTTACATTTGTTACAATCAACCAATCAGACGACAAAAAATTAGAAAAAATATAATAGTATATATCTTATGAAATTTTTATCCGAAAAAATTAAAAAATTAGTGTTTTCGCTAAGAGCTAAAACTTTATCCGCAATGATAGAGAAATCCTTTACAAACGAAACCTCTAAAACAATAATCTCTTCTACAGAAACAATGACTCTTAACACAAAAACTCTAAAGTTAATTGATACTGTTAAGCAAAACGTTTCTGATATTGTAAAAACAACAGATAACAATCCGCAAAAATTAATAGAATACATTGAAGCGCAGGGAACTAAGGTTTACAAAATCAAAAATGCAGGAAAAATCCTTGAAAAAATCAATGAACACACCGGGTTAATTACAGAGCTGCAAGGCGCAAAAGCTTGTTTTGTTAATATTATTACAGGTCAGGGTATAAGTTTAAAAACATCCCCTCTATTTATAATAAGCGATAAACAAACCGATTATTATCTGCTTCTCAGAGAATTTTACCTCTGGTACTCGTTAAAAATGAAACTACCCGGATTTGACTTTAAAACTCAAGAGAAATTTAAAATATACTTAAAACACAGCCAAAAAGTAACATTCAAAGGGCTTAAGTATGGGGAAATGTTAAAAATTCAGGAAGCAATTTCCAGAGATAAAGAAGCCAATGAATTTGTAATGAACTTAATAAGAGAAAAAGACGGCGGCACAAATGCTTTTGGAAAAATGTTAAACGGCGGAGCCGAAATCTAAAAGATACAATGCACTCAAGCTAGCGTACAAACAAACATTATTTACTCATCCTACTCACAAACGTGCTCAAGAGCCTTCTCTAGCACGACACGTACATGTTGATCATCAAGAGAATAATATACATTCTTTCCTGTCTTTTGAGCTTTAACCAACTTTGCAGTTCTCAGAACTTTCAATTGATGCGACACCGCGGATTTCGTCATATTTAACAAAACAGCTAAATCTCCCACACACATTTCACTGGCATCCAGAGCCCACAATATTTGAATTCGCGTCCCGTCACCCATAACCTTAAAAAAATCAGACAAGTCATATAAAAGGCTTGTCTCTGGCATACAAGGTTTAACCTTTTCAACAATATCCATATTAACAGCTTCGCAATCAGAACGTTTTTCTACCATTATCCCTCCTAACATTCCTTATAATAAACTGAGTTGAACAATTGTTCAACTATGTAAATTTTCGTAAATAATCATCTTGTTTCACTTGACGATTGAATAGTTGTTCAACTATAATATAGTTAAACAGTTATACGGAGGGCACACTATGTGCGAACATCACCATCATCACCACCATGTACACCCCGAACCAAAACACATCCCGCTAAGGCTTTTAACAGGGCTTATCCTATTAACAGGTGCAACAATCATCCCGATATTTCCAATAAAATTAACATTTTATGTAGCTTCATACTTAATATCAGGATTTGAAGTCATTGCAACGGCATTTAATAATATTAGGAAAGGGGAATTTTTTGACGAAAACTTTCTTATGACGATAGCCACACTTGGAGCTTTTGCCATAAAAGAATATCCGGAAGCCGTTATGGTTATTATACTTTATCAAGTTGGGGAATACCTTCAAGATAAAGCAGTAGAAAAATCCAAAAAATCAATTTCAGAATTGATGAATATCAGACCTGACTACGCAACTGTAAAGCGAAATGGAGAATTTATAAAAGAAAAACCGGAAAACATAGCCATAAATGACATAATTCTTGTAAAAACCGGAGAAAAAATCCCTCTGGACGGAGTTATAATTGACGGACACGCTGCGGTCAACACGGCAGCAATAACAGGAGAATTCGTTCCAAAATACTTAAGATTCGGAGATACTGCAATTAGCGGATGTATTAACACAAACGGTGTTTTGAAAATTAGAGTTACTAAGGAGTATAAAGAATCTACTGTTTCCAAAATTTTGGAACTCATTGAATATGCCGGCAGCAAAAAAACACAGACAGAAAAATTCATTACAAAATTTGCAAAAATTTATACTCCTATAGTAGTTTTTTGTGCAGTTTTACTCGCAGCGATTCCCCCAATATTCATGGGCGCTGAATTGGGAGTATGGTTTGCGCGTGCATTAACATTTCTTGTAATATCCTGTCCTTGTGCACTTGTTATATCTGTTCCGCTCGGATTTTTCGCCGGTATAGGTTGTGCATCGAGAAACGGAATACTTATTAAGGGCAGTAAATACATCGAAAAACTTGCTAATCCTCAAATTATTGCCTTTGATAAAACAGGAACTCTTACCTGTGGAACATTCTCGGTAAAAAGCGTTTACCCACAAAAAGGAATTACCAAAGATGAAATATTAAAAACCGCAACTTCTGCCGAATACTACTCTAATCACCCTATTGCCGTATCAATAAAAACATCTTGCAGTGAGGCACAAAGCATTCCTCAAAATACGGAAGAAATTGCGGGAAAAGGAATTAAAAGTCAAATTGGCGAGAACATTATTCTTGTAGGAAACCGTAAATTGATGTCTGATTACGGAATATGTGTGCCGGAAAATAAAGAGTTCGGCTCAATTGCATATGTTGCAAAGAATAATCAATATCTCGGGTATATTTTGATTACAGACGAATTAAAACCTAACACAGAGTCTGCAATAAAAAATTTAAAGAAATTAAACATACAAACTGCGATGCTAACCGGAGATATAAAAAAGAATGCAGATTACATCGGAACTGAACTCAATATTAATGAAATTTACTCAGAATTATTACCTGAAAATAAAGCAGATTTAATTCAAACATTTATTACTAAAAAAATACAAGGCAAGAACATTATTTTTGTAGGCGACGGAATAAACGATGCCCCTGTTTTAACATTGGCAGATATAGGAATTTCTATGGGAGGCTTAGGTTCAGAAGCCGCTATTGAAGCCTCTGATATCGTAATCCTTGATGATAATCTTTTAAAAATTCCGACAGCTATAAAAATCGCGAGAAAAACCATTACTATTGCAAAACAAAATATCATACTCGCAATCGGAATTAAGGTTTTATTTCTGGGGCTAGGCACAATCGGGCTTATTACATTGTGGGGAGCCGTATTTGCAGACGTAGGAGTAACTCTGCTGGCAGTATTAAATTCTCTGAGAGGACTATATATTAAACCTATTGTTCATTAAGAGCATTCAGCTTTTCTTCAAATGTAGTTTTATTAAAATTAATTTTCGAAGCGATAATCGGATGCCTGTACTCTGTTTTATTAATAGAACGGGCATCCACTATCGGAGCCGGCGGAAGGATTGTCCATTTATAAACCGCAAAAGACATTCTTCTAAAGAATTTTTCAAGCCATTCTTTCTTCTGTTCTCTTGAAACAGGGTCCTTCTTTTCGTACAAAAATTCAACGTCAAGCATATCACCCATCGACTGCTGCAAGTTTTCTACACGCCAAATAATCTCATCTAAAAACTCATAAGGCATTAAAGCTTCTTCAGCAAGAAGCGGTTTCCCTGTTTTCGGATTAATAGCAAGCTCTGCACCCGGACGTTTTTCGATAATTGATTGCGGAATAGCATTTTTTTGTTCACGATTTTTGTTCATCCAATCCGCAAGAGCAAATAACTTCGTTTTGGTAACATCTGCAATAGGTGCAAATCCCCCTGACATATCACCGTTGATTGTTGCATATCCCATGTAAGCTTCAGACTTATCAGAAGTTGCAATTGTTAAACATTTTTGAAACTCATTCGCCACACCCCAAAGAATTGTAGCCCTTGCACGAGCTTGAATATTATCATTAGTATAAGAATTTTCACAACGATAATTCCAAGAGTTTTCCATATTATCAAAAAGCTCATCAAATTTGCTTCTCGTGACATCAAACAAATCTTTTATAGGGACTTCCAAAAAGTTAATCCCTAAATTAGAAGCTAAATCCCGAGCATCATTCTTGCTCTCAGCACTGGTAATACGTGACGGCATACTTATCCCGAAGACATTTTCCGCACCCAGAGCATCTGCAAGAAGCACCGCACAGACCGTAGAATCCAATCCTCCGGATAGTCCTATAACAGCCCGTTCAAACCCTGTTTTTTTAAAGTAATCCTTAATTGATTGAACTATAGTTAAATAAGTCCTTTCCAAATCAGGCTCATGGTCAAGGCTAAAAGCCTTTTGAGAATTAAGAGTTTTCTCAAGCCCTTTCGGAAGCGGATTAATTTGCCCGTTCTTATCTTCAACGTCCACAATAAAAAACTGTTCCTGATAAGATTTTGCACGTACAATCAGACTCCCATCACCATCATAAACCCTGCTGGCTCCCTCAAAAGATAAGCATTCACCGGAACCTACCTGATTTACGTATACAATCGGAGTTTTATGTCTTTTTGCTGCTGAAGCCAACATATTATGTTTTAACTGCTCTTTTTTAGCTCTGGTAATTGAAGCTGAACAATTAATCAAAAAATCAGGATGCTGTTCCCTAACAACAACCTCAACAGGATCCACAGCATATAAATTTCTGTTAAAAAATTCAAAATCATTCCAGCCGTCTTCGCAAATAATTATACCGGCTTTTTTATCCCCTATCTTTGTAAGCCTTGATGAACTGTTGACATCTGCGCTCTCAAAATGTCTAAAATCATTAAATTCCGCATAATTCGGCAAAAGAGTTTTTCTGGTGACAGACTCCACTTTCCCGTTAGAAAGAACGGCAACACTGTTGTAGTAATTTTTGCCTATTTTATCATGATTAAAATCCGCAAACCCAATAATAACTTTTGTTTCTGTTGTGCACTGTGCAAGGGCATTAAGCCACTCAATGTTTTCTTCAACTATCACAGGAAATCTGTCAATAAAATCCCCTATAGGATATCCAATCAAAAAAAGTTCAGGAAAAATTATAGCTTTTACATTAAGTCGATTTGCCCATTTAATCCACTTAAAAGCCTTTTTAGCATTATATTTCACATCTCCGGAAACAGGATTTGTTTGAGCAAGCACTATTGCATTATTTGGCAACAAGCATCGCATTTCCTCAGCCAAAACAGTGCGTTTTTCCTCAGTTAATATATCATGTTCTAAATCCCTATCTATAATTTCTGCCAGTTCGTAAATCTTCTTATCCATAATATCCTTCTTTTCAAAAACATTTTATCAAAAACAAATTAAAAATACTCTATTAAATTGAATTTAAAAAATTTTCAAAGCGTTATAATGGCACTATGACAAAGTTTTTAGAAGTAAAAACCGAAGAAATAAAAATTCTTGCAGATTTGGCATCAGAGATCTGGCATGAATACTGGAAAATAATACTCTCAGATGAACAAATTGACTATATGATAGAAAAATTTCAATCCGAAGATGCTATTAAACACCAGCTTTCAAAAGAAAGTTATACATACTATTTTATTAATGATAACGGAGAAAATATAGGTTACTTCGGGATTTCAGAACGAAAAAATCATCTGTTCCTGTCAAAATTATACATAAAGAGAGCTTTTCGCTCTAAAGGAACAGGCAGAAAAGCTTTTGAAAGAATACAAGAAATAGCAAAACAAAAACAATATAAAGAAATTCAATTAACCGTCAACAAATATAACAAGAACACAATTCAAGCATACTTAAAATGGGGATTTAAAACCGTTAATTCTGTTGTAACAGATATAGGTTCAGGTTTTGTTATGGATGATTACATTATGAGCTTTGAACTTTAAACTTTATTTAAGGTTCTCTGTAAAAATTCGCAAACCATAACAAATGTTAACTTGACAGCAAGACTCTCTCTTAAGGCATTTAACATAATAAAATCATGACAAGTGTTGTTAATCCTTACACAAGCGACATCTACACCTGCCTCAATTAATTTTCTCGCAAACATTTCTCCTTCGTCTCTCAAAACATCATTTTCAGCCGTAATAAGCAGAGTTTGTGGCAGCCCTTTCAAATCATTTACCTCAGCATTAATCAGAGAAACTGCCGTGTCATCTTTAAGTTTATTACCGTTTAAATAAGCATCCCAGAACCAATTCATAGCTTTTTTTGAAAGCCACGGTCCATTTTCAAACTCATTATAAGAAGGAGTTTTCATTCCGGCATCAGTAACAGGATATAGCAAAACTTGCGACAATAAATTTAATCTGCCCTCCTTTTGCACTCTAATAGAAACGGCAGCAGCCATATTTCCTCCGGCACTATCCCCGACAAGCGAAATACGAGATCCGTCAACATTATAAGAATCTCCATTTTCCGCAAAATACTTCAAAACACCATAAATTTGATTAATCGCAACAGGATATTTTTCCTCCGGAGAGCGTGAGTATTCAACAAAAAGTACTGCTGAACAGGAATGAATTGATATATGACGAATAGTCATATCGTAAACGTCCTTATCACCCATAACCCATCCACCACCATGCACATAAACTATTAACGGAATTTTACCATATTTCCCGAGAGGACGAACCAGCCGAACATTTACATCACCTGCATCTTCTGTAGGAATTTTTAAATCTTGAAATTCTGCCAGAAGTTCCGAATAATTTTCCTTTTGAACACTGGTCAGAAAATCCCTGGCTTCAGCAGGAGTAAGTTCATACAATGGTTTACCACCCATAGAGGAAATCTTCTCGATAAATTCAGCAGTAACCTTATCTAAATAGGGCTTTTTTGATGATGATTCAGACATATATTCTCCTTTCACACATAATTAAATACGTAAAACAAGAATGATAACACCCCGAAATCGATAAAGTTAAGAATATAATTCCCAAAATAAAAGTCCGAACAAAACTTGAAGGGATATTTGAGTACCATTAATTCAGTTTGTCCAAAATATCTATCTTTGGACAGATACAACTTGTGATTATGAATATTACAAGAAAAATGATTTTATTTTATTAAAAGAGCTTGAATCATTTGTAAATGGTAAGCAAATTAAAACTTTAATTTATAAAAAGATTTCATAAAAAAAGACGGGCTAAACCCGTCTTTTTTTTAAATTTACCCTGGAAGCGATTCGAACGCTTGACCTACCGCTTAGAAGGCGGTTGCTCTATCCAGCTGAGCTACCAGGGCGGATCCAGAGGGCTTCAACAGACGTTTGGTTTCTTGGGGTATCCGTATATTCCCTCCGCGTTTAAATCTATCACAAACATTTTTTTTTCGCAAGATATTTTTATAAAATTAATTGTTAAATTTATTTAAGTTTTAAAATAGAGACGCAATTTTTGACTAAAAATTTACTTTATATAAGTGTACAGTAGTGTGTTAAAGGTTATGTATGGGAATTTCGACAGCATTATTAGATGTATGTGTACCTAGCGGAATTTTCTGCTACAGGAACTACAAAAAAGCAACGGACAAGTCCGAAAACGGAGAAAAAGCCCGTGGCACGGTCGCATTCGCACAAGCTGCAAAAATAGCTGAAGCCATCACCAAATACAATGATTCCACTGCAAAATCTGCTCAAGAAGCCATGAACATTTTCGGGAAATATGCTGAAAAATACAAAGCAGTGGATTATGCAGGAAAAGCTGTAAATTGGGCAACCCATAACGTTAACCCTTTAATTTGTGCATCCGGAGCCATAAAAGTTTTATCTTCCGATGACAAATTACACACAGGGATTTCTCAGGTTGGCGCTCTGTCAGGAATGTTTCTTGGTGAAGGTTTGATGAAACTTTATATGGGAAATGTTATCAATGAAAAAAATATAGTTAAACTTGCAGAACAATTTAAAGATACCAAATTTATAAAAACACTTTCTGAAAAACTAATGAAATCAGGTAATAGCAGTAAAGCGGCATCAATAATAAAAGGATTATTATTTGTCTGCGGTTCAATAACATCATACAATATCGGAGAAAAAATAGGAAACAACACCGCAGATAGAATCTGTAAAGATGGAGGAATACAAACCCCGCAAGCTAAAAAAATAGACCGTAAGGTGTAGAACTAATATTAATATATTATGTTATAATAACAGTACAATGAGAAGGATTGTACTGTTATTTACTTTAATTTTATTAGCAATTATAAACGCAAGCCCTTGTTATGCAATTAAAATTGGCTTGCAAACTGCCGTGGATAGGATAGGTGTTGGCTCATCAAAAGACACATCTATAATTGACGCAAATACTAATAAAACTGTCTGTAAGCTTGAAGCGATGAAGGGATACGAAATTATTCCTTATAAAAATACTATGGCAATAAGACTTGACGGAAAGTTTTACCAGATTTATTCGGATAACATAGTAATAAAACCTGCCGAAGACGGCTTTATTAACGCTAAAAGGAAATGGTATAGAGGCTATCTTATAATCCAAAACAGAAACCAAAAATTAACCGTAATAAACAACGTAAATCTTGAAGATTATATTAAAGGAGTTGTTCCTTCCGAAATGCCATCAGCTTGGGAAATGGAAGCTCTTAAGGCTCAAGCAATTGCCGCAAGAAGTTATGCACTCGCAAACCTTGGGAAAAGAGCTTCTCTCGGTTACGACTTAAAGGATACTCCGGAAGATCAAGCCTACGGAGGGGCTTCAGCAGAAACAACTAAAACAAATAGTGCTGTACAAGAAACTGAAGGACTTGTTCTAACATATAATTACAAAGTAGTTCCCGCATACTATTCAGCTTCCGCCGGAGGTCAGACAATTACTGCAAAACAAGCTTGGGGCAATGACTTACCATTTATACGTTCAGTCCCTTCATACGATGGGAATGTCAAAAAGAATGGGCATGGGATAGGCATGTCTCAACATGGCGCAAATAACCTCGCAAAACAAGGTTTTAATGCATATCAAATCTTACAGTATTTCTACAAAAATGTTAAATTCGCCAGAGCTAACGAAAGTTCTGTTTAAATATTATTCGAAATTATCAAACATAAAGCAATAACTCAGAAGTCAGTAAAAACAGCTTGCTATATATATTTTCAGCCCATATACGACGGTAATTTCTTGTATATCTTAAAAAAATTACAAAAAATCCTCAAAACCCTCTTGCAAAAAGCAAATTAAGTGCTATAATAGACTTGTCGAAGGTAAAGCATACGGATTTAAAATGGTTTTTGGGGTCCGTTTGCATAAGGAAGAAGGAGGTTCATAATGAACAAAGAAGAATTGGTAAAAGAAGTATCTAAGAAAGCAAAAGTTTCTCAAAAAGCTACTGCTGACGTAGTTGCAGCTGTATTAGAAACAATTGAAAAAACAGTTTCTAAAGGTAAAAAAGTAACTCTTGTTGGTTTTGGTACATTTGAAGCTCGCAAAAGAGCTGCTAGAACTGGTAGAAACCCTCAAACCGGTGCAGCTTTGAAAATTGCTGCAAAAACAGTTCCTGCTTTCTCAGCTGGTAAAAAATTCAAAGAA
>CAYUQM010000048.1:0-14033 GCA_964446855.1 uncultured Muribaculaceae bacterium | reverse complement strand
ATAACTTTAGCTACAGGAGCTAAGCAGTTAGTTGTACAAGAAGCCATTGAAATAATGTTGTGTTTAGTTGTATCGTATTGATCTTCGTTAACACCTAAAACGATAGTAAGGTCTTCGTTAGAAGCAGGTGCAGAGATGATAACTTTTTTAGCACCAGCATCGATGTGAGCTTTTGCTTTAGTTGCATCTGTGAAGAAACCTGTTGATTCGATAACTACGTCAACATTAAGGTCTTTCCAAGGCAATTGAGCAGGATCTTTTTCTGCGAAGAATTTAATTTTTTTACCGTTAACGATAATACCTTCTTCATAAGCTTCAACTGTACCGCAGAATTTACCCATAACTGAGTCATATTTGAAAATTCTAGCAGCATCTTCCGGTTTCAAACCTGGGTCGTTGATTGCTACATAGTTAATTTTGTCAAAAATACCTTCTTTGATAGCTGCACGTAATGTGTTACGTCCGATTCTACCAAAACCGTTGATTGCTACATTTACCATAAGTTTTTACTCCTTCTTATTTTGTAAATCTTATATAACATGCTTCTTTATATCACCAACAAAAAACTTAATCAAGTGGGTTATGGCATGCAAAAAATTAAGAAAAAGTTAATTCTTGAGAATAGTTGAAAATATGTTTGGTCTATGTGATATTTGTTTAAAATAGGAGTATGAAAGAAGATATGTATGTGTCAAAAATTATAGCGTTGCAACATTTTTCATCTGTGTCAACAATGCCGGATAGCAAGAAAACCAGTTCGTTTTTGGATAAAATTCATGAGCGTACCAGAAACTCAGCAGATATGACTGATACTATTGTTGTCCCGAGAACTATATTTAAGGGGTATCTTGGTATTATGGCAGGTACAACTCTGGCAACTTTAGGGGCGTTTATGACAAACAGGTTTAAAAACGTCGGGAAATTTCTTAGTGTTACCGGACTTTTAACTTCTATGTACGGAACTTGGGCATTTGTCAGACCTTTTGTGCTTAAAGACGCTCCCGGGGTTGAACATTCCAAGCAAGCTTAATCGGTAACGATAAAATCTATCGGAATGTCATAATCTTCCGCAGGCAAATTTTCAACCAGTAATTCTTTAGAAATCGGGGTTAAAGTCTGGATATTCCGATTTTTACTCAAAAACCTGTCATAAAATCCGCCGCCGTAACCTAATCTGAAGTTGTTCTTATCAACCGCAAGAGCAGGAACAATAATCAAATCCAAAACATCGGAAGATACCGGAGTTGAACACGGCTCATATATTTTGAGTTCTGAGAGCTTGTAGTCTTCACACGCAGGACAAACCAGCAGGTCATTATTATCAACTTTCGGAAAATAGAAATTCTTCTCTTTATCCTCCAGCAAACCCAAAAGATTTATCTCATATTTTAGCGGATAATAAAGCATCACATTTTTGGCAGCAACAAACGACGGATGGAGCTGTATTTTTTCCGTAATAATATCGCTTACCAACTCTATGTTTAAAAGCTTTCTTGAGTTTTTAAATTTAACCCGTAAGTCAGTTTTATTTTCCATAAATTTATTATATAATAACTGCTATGGAAAATAAATGTTCAAATAATTTGATAAATCCAAATTGGGATAAACACGGATATATTCAGGTTTACACCGGAGATGGTAAAGGGAAAACTACGGCATCTCTCGGGCTTGCGATGCGGGCTCTCGGGCGTTGTTGGAAGGTGTTAATTGTAATGTTTACCAAAGGCGGAGGTGATTACGGAGAATTGAACTCTTTTAGAAATCTTTCCCCTGATATTGCGGAAAACTTAACCATTGTACAAGCCGGATTAGACAGAATTGTATATGAAAACAATAAAAATGAATTTGATGCTTCTGCGATTTCAGATGGTTGGGAATTAACCAAAAAAGCCATAAAAAACGACGAATACAATCTTATAATTTTAGACGAAGCTAATATCGCAATTGATTTGGGGTTAATAGATTTGGATGAAATGCTTGACGTTCTGCAAAACAAACCGAAAGAAATGGAAATTGTGTTAACGGGAAGGAACGCAAAACCTGAAATCGTAGAAATTGCACATCTTGTATCAGAAATAACACCGGTAAAACATTACTGGGATACCGGTGTTAAAGCAAGAAAAGGTATTGAATATTAGATTTATCTTTTTGGAATATTGATTTTATCTCCGACAAAAATTTTGTTTGGATTTTTGATATGCGGATTGGCTTTAATCATTTCCGTGACAAAGTTCGCAATTTGAGAACTTGTTGCTCCTTGTGGAAGGTGTTTTTTAGCAATTTTCCACATCGTATCGCCTCGGGCTACAGTGTATTCTGTATTCGTTCCGTTGTTATGTGTTGTTGCTTGTGTAGTATTATTGCCGGTAGTTCCGGTAGTTCCAGTGGTTCCTGTAGCTCCGGTATTTCCGGTGGTTCCTGTAGTTCCTGTAGTATTACTTGTTGTATTTTGTGTCTGTGAGGTTTTCGGTTTTAGTGACATACAGTTCATATGATATGTTGCTTTTTTGAAATCTTCTATTGACATAACAACTTCATCGTCAGGTGACCAAGGATTTGATAGTACTACGGAATCGTCGGTAACTCTTAAAATTGTGAGAGCGTGTCCTCCGCCGGGGATGACTTTACCGTTAACTTCTTGTTGTGAAACTTTAAAGTTTGCAACAGCAGAATAGTCATCTATTTTTCCGTCTTTAGAATCCTCTCTGAGTTTTGCTAATAAATCGTCAATATTATTAGTGCTTCCAACTCCGTTTACAGAAGTGGTGATTGCCTTTTCCACATCCATGTCTGCTAATATTCCGTCAGCATCAGGTACGTGCATCTGATAATCCGAATCAATATAACATGTAGGAACTTCTTCAACGTTTGGGTTTCTGTATGATTCGGATCTTGTCCCTGTTAAAATAAACATGCAGGATTCGCCAAATCCGCCGCTCAGATAATCGCCTTCATCGACGTGTCCACCCATATCAAGTCCGGCGATAAACTTGGTCTTACTGTAATCAATATTGTTTGCTTTAATTGTTTGTATTACGTCGTCGCGATATTTTTCATAAGCAAGTTCCATAATCAGTACGTCTTTGTCGCCTGCGGAATATCTTTTACCTGCAAGTTTTTGGGCGGCTTCAAATTCTTCGGCGCTGATAGTGTATGAATCTTGAATATAAACTTTATCCTCAGGTAATTTAGTTAGGGCTTTACCATCATTAGTTGGAATCGAAACATTACCTGTACCGTTGATTAAGCTGTTACGAGCAAGTCCTGCTCCCGGGAATTTAATTGTGTACGAGCCGTCCGGATTTTTAGTAAAATTTTGTTCAAGAAGTTTTTCCCCTTCCTCAGTCGCGGAGAGTGCGTTCAAGCTTGCCAGGAAGTAACAATCTCCTCTTCCGATTTGGTAGGCAGTATCAAAGTGTCCGTCGACTTGTGAGAAATCTTTACTTTCGATTAAGTTATCGTTTTTATCGTATTTTTCTTGTCCTATATAAATTCCGTTATCGTCAAATTTATTCATGATTTTTTGTTTGACAGTTGTGCCGTCGTCTTCATATATAATCCTTGTTGTAGGAAGACCTCCCTGTGCTCTGTTTGTAAGATTTGCACCGTCATAAAAGTCGCGGTGTAGCGCTCCTCGTTTGTAGTATATATGTTCTCTTGTCTTTAAAGTTTTTCCGTCTTCGTCAAAGGTGTCTGTAATAGTTGAGGGTTTTCCGCTCTGGGTGCCTGTTGTAGTCTTTTTGGCAAGTTTTCCGTTTTCATGGTATTCGTATTTAGACTCGGATATTTTTGTTGTTTCAAATTCCATTTTTAAAGGGTTTTTGAGTTTCTTCTCAAACATTTCCGAAGACATAATTTTTCCGTCTTCATAATGTTTTTTAGTTACTGTTGTGCGGGATTTGATTTTTCCGGTGGAAGTAATTTCTTCTTCTTTAATTTTATTGTTTTCATCATACTCCCGTTTGATAATTTCTTTTGAAGTAATGGCCCCTTTCTGGTCCTTGCAGATTGTAGTATTTTCTGTGCAATTATTGTTCTCATCGTATTTGAATGTTTTTTCGACGGAGGACTCTCCTTTTGCTGTAGAAATTAATGTTTTAGAAGAGGCTATTTTACCATTTTCCCCGTATGTAAAATCTGTTGTTGCAGAAGATATCGTTTCTCCATTTTTTGTTACTACTTGAGTTCGTTTAACAACTTTCCCTCCCGGAGCAAGTTCATTTGTAACAACCACGTCATTACCTTTTTTGTCTTTTGATTTTTTTGTAACGGTTCCTGAGCCGTCACTGTTTAAATCAGAAATAGTTGTAACGCCGTTTTCTGTTATTTCGGTGTGGGATTTCCCGCTGGTGAAACGTTCAATTAAGGTTTTAACTTGTGACATTAATTGAGGACTTCCGAGTTCCTCTTCTGTAAGAATTTTGTCTTTACCCGCAAGGTTTATGATATGGCCTTTCATTTCAATGAGTTCTTTCATGTCAATTTGTCCGTCTTTATTGGAATCATATTTTGACAGTAAGGCTTTCGTGTCATCTGAGATAGCAATTTTTCCGTCTTTGTCAAAGATATTAAACTTTAAAGTTTCTCCTGATTTTGAATCTAATTTTAATTCTGTACGATTAAAACGCTCATTTATACGTTTTAGCTTTTGCATATCATTACCTGAAATTTCTTTTCTCATGTGGAACGCTCCTTTAAATTTTACACTTAAGATTTAACGGATAATTACTACTAAACTTTATAATAACATGGGAGCAGTTAATAAAAATTTACAATGATAAATGAGAAATTGTTTTTTACCTACTTGTAATATGAGTGCATATTAATTATAATACTTGTATGAAGAGAGGATTATCAGTATTATTAACTTTGGCGGTTGCTGCGGTATTTTCTTTGCCGGTTCAGGCGGCGGGACAGTCCGAACAAAAACCTAAAGTTTATCAGTCAAAAGTTGAAAAAAGTATCTATAACAGTGTTATTTCTGTTATAAAACAGCAGGATAAGTTTGTTGAGAAGTTCAATTTTGAGGGATTGAAAGAGTTGTATGCCGATAATTTTATTAATAATGACGGTTATAATAAAGATGTATATTTCAGCCTTGTAAAAGATACTTGGGAAACTTATCCGAATATTAGTTATAAAACTTATATTAAAGATTTTAAAGTTAACGGTAATTATGCGACTGTTGAAACGTACGAAACCGCTGTTGCAACACTTGAAAGTGACAGTGACTTAATTGATGCGGTTGGCGAATTAAATGCTCATTCGAATTGCAGATATCACCTTGAAAAATTGTCGGATAAGTGGATTATAACAGGCGAAGATATTCTTGAAGAATATTCTACTCTAAAATTTGGTGATGCCAGATTTGTAAAAATGAATTTTTCAGCTCCGTCAATGATTGGTGCCGGACAGCCTTATACTGCTACCTTAAAAATAGATTTACCTTCAAATCAAATTGTTATTGCTTCAATTAACAACGAAAAAATAGTAAATCCTTCCAAGAAGCCTGAAGAAAAATTCAGAAGATTGCCGGAAGAACAGATTTTGGAGAGAATGTTTGTTGCGAATACTGATAATTTAAACGAATATAACGTTGCTTCTGTAGGTATAACTAAAGCGGAAGCCAGTGGAACTGATAACGTAAGAGTCTATATGAACGGACTTGCCTTTATTATGACCAGAGTTAATGTTGTGCCGAAAAATAATTTTGCAAAAGTTGAGGGAAGTAATGAATAATAAATTTAGTAAAATATTATATTTTTTAGTTTGTTTTATATTCTTTTTGATTTCTGATTTATATTTATCTAAATTGTTATATTTGAATATTACACGCGGTTTTGCATTCTCAAGTAAAGTGATGGCATTGACGTTTGTTAAAAATACCGGTGCGGCGTTTAATATTATGCCTAATTCGAGAGAATTTCTGATTATATTGTCCGTGGTTGTGATAACACTTCTCTTTTTGTATGTGATAAAAAATCTGAAATCAATATGGATGAAAGAAATATTTTTTATCTCTGTCCTGTGTGCAGGTATTGCAGGAAATCTCCATGAACGAATTGTTTTGGGGTATGTAAGAGATTTTTTTGAATTGAAGTTTGTTAATTTTCCGGTGTTTAATATTTCTGATATATTTATAAATATTGCGGTTTTTGCCCTTGTGATAATAATTCTTGTGAAGAAGACCAGATAATGATTTATATTGCGGATGAAAATAATGACGGAAAAAGATTAGATACCTGTTTGGCAGAAGTTTTAACAGGGGTTTCCCGTTCTAAAATTCAAACCAATATTAAAAATGGATTAATAACGGTTAATTGTGAGTCTAAAAAAGCGTCTTATATCCTGAAAGAGAATGATAAAATTAATATCCCTGAATTTGAAGCTGAAGAAATAAAAATTCAGGGCGAAGATATACGGACGGATATTGTTTATGAAGATGAAAACATGCTTGTGGTTAATAAACCTTCAGGCATGCTTACCCATCCGACTACTATTGAAAAAACTGGTACTCTTGTTAATGCTCTTATACATATATATGGAGAAAATCTATCAGATATTAACGGAGAATTTCGCCGAGGAATTTTGCACAGGTTAGACAGGAATACTTCAGGACTGCTCATGATAGCCAAAAATAATGCAGCTCACGAAATTCTTGCTCAACAAATTAAAGAGCATTCGATAACAAAGAAGTACAGAGCAATTGTAAAGGGTGTTCTTCAAAAAGATGAGGAGGTCGTAGAACTTCCAATCGGACGTAATCCAAAGCAACCTCACAAAATGATGGTTACTCCTGAAGGTAAAGAGAGTAAAACTATTGTCAAGGTAATTAAACGTTTTAAAGATGCTACTGCGGTTGAGTTAACTTTGATTACCGGAAGGACTCATCAGATAAGAGTTCATATGAGTTCTTTGGGACATCCGGTGTATAATGATACATTATATGGTGCGGGACAAGGAAAAGTTAAGACGGAAGAACAGGTTTTGCAATCTTATTATTTGAGGTTTACAAAACCGTTTTCCGATGAGATAATAACGTTAGAAATCCCGTCGGATGAAAAATATACTAAAGTACTTAAATATTTAGAGGGCAGAGAATAATGAAACTTATTTTACAAATAATAGCTTTTTTGGCACTTTTCGGCGTTATATATGTATGCATTCTTAATGGTAAAGACCCTATAACTCTGCAATTATGGGCACCGAGTTACGATGCTGTCAGCCAGACTGTTCATCATACCACAAAAACTCTTAATCTTGCGTTCTATACTCTTGGAGTGCTAGGTGTAGGGCTTTTTGTCGGGGTTTGTGCTGTTGTTCCGTTTTATCTTGCGCAGACAGAAAAACTCTTTGCTTATAAGCGTGAACTTGAAAGAAGTTCTGTTAAAACAGATAGTAGTACCTCTCAAGTTAAGGTTTTAAAGGCTAAGGTTGAAGTTTTGGAAAAAGCTCTAAAAGACGCACTAGACAAGTAATTTACCCTATGTATTCTGTTCGATATTTAACTCTATTGTAAAGAAATGTAAAGAGTATATACTCTAAATTGGCAATTATTGAAAGAGTATATACTTTATATATACAAGAGAGTAAAAACGAGGTACTAACATGAGTTTCGACGGAATTAGAAATCAACCGAGACAAATACAAAGACCAATGTGCAGGCAAGCATTCAGACCGGGGCAATGGGATGGTGTTAAAGTTGGTGCTCGTCATATTACAAATATTCAAAATAACTTCTATGGTGCTGATGTAAGTTACCGTGGTTGGGGTGATGCTTGGGCAGGTTACGACTACGGTCAAGCTGTACCTCAAGATTCAGGAAAAATGGGTGTACTTGGCTGGATTGGCTTGGGCTTGGGTGCTCTTGGCGGAATCTTAGGCGGAATTTTCGGCGGTAAAAAAGAAACTGCTGCTCCAGAAGAAAAAGGTGCTCCGGAGGCAGATGCAGCACTTAAGGCTCAATTAGCTCAACAGCAACAAACTATTGATGATTTACAAGCTCAAATAGATGCCCTTAAGAATGGTAAAAAGCCTGATGATGTAGAAGGAGGAGACCCACCTACAGAAGAGGTAGAAGGAGGAGATCCACCGGCAGAGGCACCGAAAGAAGACGCGACTAATCCTATAGATGAATTTGACTGGGGTGCAGATGGCTTTACTACTGATTGCCGTGATGTTGATGCTAACGGTAAAGATAAGACTCCTCCTATTATGGGTCGCGTAAAGGTTACTGAAGCCGGAGGAGATAAGAAAGCTCCAAAAACATTTACAATAACAACTGCAAGTGGTAACACATATACCTTCACAAAAGTTGAATCCCAAACCGGTGATAAAATTCAATATAAATGTACTCAAGAAACTACTAGAAACGGAGCTAAAACTGAGTTCACAAAAGGAAATGTCTATACTTGTGAAATGAATGGCGAAAAACCGGTACTCAGACAGCACGAAGGTGACGCCGGCAGTGGTTTAAGAGTCGGACTTGAATAATAAATTTAAAGCGAATCGTTTAACGGTTCGCTTTTTAGTTTGCAGTAATTCTGTTTTCTCCGAATAAGAATACGTTCAGAATGGTTTCTTTTTGTTTTATCGGTTTATACAAGTCTTTTACGAGTATATTCTGTGTTTGTATACAGCAGAATCCTTTATTTTTTAAATATTCTTCAAAAGTTTCGGCTGTTTTGGTGTATTTTTTCTGCTTAACAAATGTGTAAAAATTAGTTTTTCTTAATGAAATTTCACTTATTGCAAAGGATAAAATCTCGTCATAAGGCAGGTTGTAACCATTGTTTGTTGTCAAGTCGATGATAAAGTTGGTATTATCCCCGGTTGTAATCGACAGGTACGCGATTATTCTATGATTGGATGGTTCTTCCAAAACATAACGATTCTTATAAAAATTTGTTATGCCTTCAAAAAACGGTTCCTTAAATTCTGATTTTATTCTTATTAAAGCCGGTTTATAAAGCGGATTTAGTTCTCCGTTAAATAACTCGCTTACCTTTTTAGCGTCAGAGTTTTGACAGGCTCTGAATTTCAGCGGATTAAATTTGTTATGGTCAAAATTTTCAATTTTCCATAAATTTTCACACGAACAATGGCGGAAAGCGCATTGATTTAAGAATAAATTAAATAATTCTTCGTGGGAGGCATCAACAGTGACATTAAATGAGGTAGCACCTTTAGCTCCGTAACGAGCGATAACAAAGTCGACGAGTTGTTTCCCAATATCATAAGAGTTATTCTTAAAAATTAGTCGTGTTATATTAATTTTGTACGGATTCCCCATTGTCGGCAAAACGGTAATCATTCCCAAAATTTCATTATGGTCGAGGAAAATATAAGACTCAGGTAAAAATTTGTATTTTAGCGGAAAATATCTGTGAACAATTTTCACGACCTCACTTCTCAGTTCTTTTGCAAATTTGTCGCTGTCGTCAGAACCAAGATATTCTGTCATCTTACGAATTTTTGGAATATCAAAATAATTTAATTGCCTGATTATTGCCATATTCTTATTATATATTGTTTTTTAATAGTTCGCAATGGTAATTATGATTGATTTTTTTGTGTTGGCTCCTGTTTATCATTCGTTCTTTGGCTTGTTGTTCTGTATATTTGTATGACGATAAATCGAGTGTGATTTTACCCTCTGATTGTTCTTTTAAAGTTTTTGCGACATCATAAGGGTAGGTTTCATTACCTCTGAGTTTGTTTTTATGTATTGCCTGAATTATTTCTTCAATGTAAGTTTGGCAGTGTTCGGGGATTTTAGGAAATCGTTCTATGTACTTAGTCAGTGGCATATTTGAACGATAGCTGTTGGCATTTGCGGATGCAAGCATAAAGTTCCTCAGGATATTCCCTCCACCCAGTGAATCAGGTTCGATGTGCTCGATTGTTGCAACCGATGCTCTTAGAATACGTTTTGCAATTTCTGCATGTGTACGGTTTGCGTATTTTACAACAAATGCATTTTCGCTGCTGCCCGATGTCGGCAGGTAAAGTGCTCTGTCTTTTAACCTTTCAAAAATTTCTTCTTCTCCTTTAAGCGGAGTTATTTCATCTAAGGAGCTTAGTAAAGTTTTTCTTTTGAAGGTATCTTCAGAATTGTTTTCTATTATTACTTCACGGCATTTTGTTGTTTTCTTTCTGAGAGCTAAAGCTGTCTTGGGTGACAATTCTCTTGATATCATATCAACATCGTCCAGTACAATAAATTCTTCAAGCTTTAGTTTTGTAAGACTGTCCTCATAGACTTCTTTGAGGAAATCAGGCAGTGTTTTTCGGGGGTGTGATGCGGCATATTCGGAAAAACGTTCGTACATTTTCTTTTCTGTAGGCTGCATATAAGCGGTGTATTTTGAAAGTACTTTTACGGCTTTAGTGGCAGTATTGCACGTATCTAACTTCTTTTCTATTTTTGACATTACGCTTCCGCGTATCATTTTTATTCCGGTGTAAGGATCTGTAATATCTACGAGTTTTTTTAGTATATTTCCTGCGGAAGTGTTTGAACAGAATGTAACAGGTTTGGTTTTTACAAAGATATCATTGTGAATATTTTTATTGACTGCATAAGGTTTCAAACAGGGTGTTCTCCTGTTTTGGTAAGGATTTATAAGGTTAACTGCGGAAATATACATTTTTACCCCAATCTTTACTTATGTTATCAGAATTTTTTTAATCAATCTATTTTGTAACAAATTTTTTCTTAATAATTGAAATTCATTTTCGTAAAATATTCATAAATACTCAGCATGGTTAAAGTTTTTTGTCTTTTAAAATCAAAACAGGTAAACTGTTGGTATGTTGGAAATAAAAGAAGAAATACAAATACTTTTGCTAAAAAAAGGTTTGTCAATGCGGAAATTGGCACGTAAAATGCGTGAGGAAGGTATGGATATTCCTGCCGAAAGTGGACTATCGTACGCTTTTAACCAGAAAAGAATAAGATTTCAAACCGTTCAGGATATTTTGAATTATCTTGGTTATACTCTTGAAATAAAGAAAAAATAAGTTATATAAATTCGCTTTTTTGTGCTACTATTTCAGAAAAGGAGAGAGTATATGAAAGCGGGTATATTAAGTGTTCAATTTAATCCTATTTTGGCTGACAAGTCGGCTAATTTAGATAAACTGGAAGAGATTATTTATCAGTATAGTGACAATAATATTGATTTGATTGTTTTGCCGGAATTTTTTTCTACCGGAATATGTGATTCCGAGTTTATAAATTCCCCTGAAGATGAAAATGGCGGAGAGGTAATAAAAGTTCTGCAAGAAACTGCTCGTAGGTATAATACAAACATTGTTGCAGGTACTGTTATAGAACTTGTTGATGGCAAGCGTTACAATACCAGTTTTGTAATTAACCGTCAGGGTGAAATTGTTGCTAAATATCGAAAAATTCATTTGTTTAATTTTGCCGGCGGTAATGAAGATAAATATATAACTGCGGGTTCTGATGTTGTTGTGGTAGACTTGGATTTTGCTAAAGTCGGGTTGAGTATTTGTTTTGATATAAAATTCCCGATGCATTACAGAAAGCTTATTAAGCAAGGCGCTGAAATTATAGTTTCCCCTTCTGCGTGGTGTACTTTAAATGCTTTGTCAGAAAAATCAAAGTTGGATTTTGTAAAAACTTGGCAAGGGATGAATATGTGTCGAGCTGCAGAAACATTAACTTACTTTGTCACTGCAAATCTGGTAGGTACAGCTGATAAAAATTTGGTATGTATCGGAAATTCTATGATTTGTGACCCTCTTGGGGCTGCGGTAGCCGGTGCTGATACTTATGAATCAGGCGTTTATGCCGAAATTGATCTTTCCGTAGTTAGAGATTTTAAAAAATTATATCCTGTTGCTGAAATGGAATAGTTTAAGGAATCTCTTTTTCTACAATTGGAGGAACCGGTGTGATAATTAGCTGTTCCAGCATTTCGTCATTTATACTTTTAACTTCTTGTGCAAGTTTGGTTATACCGGCGTTACTTGTAAAGTGATATTTTTTTGCAAACCTTAAGACCATTACGCCTTTGTCGGGATGTTTTTCGTATTTGAAAATATTGTAAGTAAAAAATTTCTTGCCGTTCTCTTCTTCGTTTTGCAGATAGCTCAGAAGCGCTTTGTTTTGTTTTTTGTTTTCGATAAATTTTAGTAAAGCAATGTCTTCTTGTTTTTCAATTTGATTGTCGGTTTCGTTAGCATATTTTACGGGGTTTGAAATTTCGGGCAGGTAATATATACCTATCATTTTAGACCAATTTTGAGGAGTTTCTTTAGGTAGAAAATATTCGTTTTCATATCCTTTGTTAACGGGTGACATTTTGCTGACTTTCAGGTTGTAAATATCATTGTTAAAATGGATGTCTTCTGCTTTTGCGGCTTGTACAAAGAATAGATATGCTATTAAAAGTAAAATATATACAATAGTTTTCATAAGATAAATCTCCTTTGGGAATATTATAATGGTTAAATTTAGGAATATTATTCACCGATGAGATAGTTTTTACATAAAACATGATATATGTACCTGCCGTGCCGCGTAGCACCTGTCATTTCGGCAGGCAGCTCCGCACTCCGCTCGCTTGCACGAAATCTTTCAGCCGAGCTATCGTGCTAACGCACACGCTCGGCAAGTTTTACAAAAGCCCCCTCTCAATCTCACCTAAGGGGAGAAATATTTCCCTCCCTCATGGGGGAGGATTAGGGTGGTGGCTGATTTAAAATGCACAATTTCGAAATATGCACATAACATGTTTTATGTATTCAGGTAACTTGCGAAAAATTTTGAATTGTTGTAATATAGACATATATTAAAGGAGAGATGTGTATATGGAGACTTTAAACAAGAATGAAGGGTTGATAGTTAAGATTATTGGTCCTGTTATTGACGTTGAATTTCAACAAGGCGAATTGCCTGAGATTTATACGGCATTACATGTTGTAATGGAAGACGGAAGTTATATTGTTGCGGAAGTTCAACAAATGCTTGGCTCAAATAAAGTTAGAGCGGTTGCTATGTCTTCTACTGACGGCTTAAAAAGAGGAATGAAGGTTGTAAATACTTATGAACCAATTAAAATTCCTGTTGGTAAGGCAATTTTAGGTAGAATTCTTAATGTAGTCGGAGAGCCTGTTGACAAGATGGGACCTGTTGAAACAGATACTTACCTGCCTATTCACAGGGAATCTCCAAAACTTGTTGACCAAAATACTAATATTGAAATTTTGGAAACAGGTATTAAAGCTATTGACCTTTTGCAACCGTATCAAAAAGGTGGAAAAATTGGTCTTTTTGGTGGTGCCGGTGTTGGTAAAACAGTTTTGATTATGGAATTGATTCACAATATTGCTCAAGAACATTCCGGCGTTTCAGTATTTGGTGGTGTTGGAGAAAGAACACGTGAAGGAAACGACTTGTGGAATGAAATGAAAGAATCAAACGTTATCGACAAGGTTGCCTTGATTTACGGTCAAATGAATGAACCGCCTGGAGCAAGAATGAGAGTCGGGCTTTCAGCATTGACTGCGGCTGAATATTTTAGAGATTTTTCAAAACAAGACGTATTGCTGTTTGTTGATAATATTTTCAGATTTACTCAGGCAGGTTCTGAGGTTTCTGCATTGTTAGGACGTGTTCCGTCAGCTGTTGGTTATCAACCTACACTTGCAAATGAAATGGGTGAATTGCAAGAGCGTATTACTTCTACAAAAGATGGTTCAATTACATCTGTTCAGGCAATTTATGTTCCTGCGGACGACTTGACGGATCCGGCTCCTGCAACTACTTTCTCTCACCTTGATGCATCTACGGTATTGTCACGACAAATTGCATCGCTTGGTATTTATCCGGCTGTTGACCCTCTTGAATCCAATTCAAGAGCCTTAGACCCGAATATTATCGGAGAAGAGCACTATAACGTTACAAGAAAAGTTCTTGCTATTTTGCAGAAGTATAAAGAATTGCAGGATATTATTGCAATTCTGGGTATGGATGAACTTTCGGAAGAGGATAAAGAAACTGT
>CAYUQM010000047.1:0-15069 GCA_964446855.1 uncultured Muribaculaceae bacterium | reverse complement strand
AAACACTGGAAATTGCAATTTCTGCAGCATTAACAGGTCACCTTGTATTGAGTACCGTCCACACTAACTCAGCTGCAGCAACGATTACGCGTATGATTGAAATGGGTGCTAAAGATTATCTTGTTGCCTCAACGTTATCCGGTGTTATTGCACAACGACTTGTAAGAAGACTTTGTGACGATTGTAAGGAAGAATATTATCCGACCAGAGAAGAAGCTTTGATGGTGCTTTCTAACGAGGAAGATATTCAAAAGTTTATGAATACTCCTATCTATCGTTCTAAAGGGTGTAATAAGTGTGGTTTCTCTGGTTATAGAGGCAGGTTGGGTGTCTATGAAATTATGCAAATTACAAAAAGTATTAAAAAGCTTATTGCAGATGGTGCACACGATCTTGAGATTGAGGACATGGCTGTTCATAATGGTATGAAAACATTGAAGCAGTCTTGTATGAATCATATTCTTAACGGTCAAACTACAATCGAGGAATTTGTTCGCGTATTGGGTATTGTAAATGAATAATAGGGTTTAAGTATGGCAATATATAACTATGAAGCATTAAAAAACGGTAAAGAAGTTGTAAAAGGTAAAATTGAAGCTGAAGATATACGTGAAGCACGTGCAAATATTCAGAAGCTTGGTTTTTTGGCAACGAAAGTTTATGAAGAAAAGATAGGGAATGATGCTAAGTCTGATTCCTCATCTGCGGTTAAACCGGGACAAATGAAAGCGCTTGGTTTGAGCGATAAGATGGATTTTACATCTACTCTTCAAATTCTTGCTTCTTCCGGTATTCCAATGATTGAATCATTGATGTTTATTGAAAATGATGCTGCTAAGTTGAAAATTAGGCTTGTTGCGAAGGAGTTGAGACGTCAAATTATGGCGGGTGCAACTTTTGCTGATACTCTTGCAAAATACCCTGAACAGTTTGGGCAAATATATATTGGTCTGTGTAAGGCCGGTGAAGATTCCGGAGAATTGGAAAAGACACTTGATCGTTTGTTAGAAATTTTAACTAAACAGGCTAATATTAGAAGTAAGGTTATTGGAACTTTGATGTATCCGATATTCGTTATTTGTTTGGCGGTTATTATTGTACTTGTTATGTTGATGTTTGTATTCCCGGTATTTAAAGATATGTTTGATAATATGGGAAAATCTTTACCTTGGATTACGCAAACATTAATGGATGCCGGTTTGTTCTTAAGAGAATATTGGTTATTTGTTCCGTTGATGCTCGGTTGTGCAGTGTTTGCAATAGTATATTTGTTTAAATGGCCAACAAGTCGTAAACAGATAGATAAAATTTCATTGGAAATTCCTTTACTTAAAGATTTGGTTCAATTCTCAAACTTTGCAAACTTTATTGCGGTAATGCAAGTTGCATATGATGCCGGCGTCCCGATTGTTGAATGTTTAACTCTTGCACACTTAACACTTACAAATTATACTTTGCAGGATAAAGTTAAAGCAGCTACAACATTAGTTCAGCAGGGGCAACACTTGTCTGTTGCGTTGAGATCAACCGAATCAGTGCCAAAGATGATTTTGTTTATGATTGCTACAGGTGAACAATCCGGTCGTCTGGGTGATATGTTAATGCAAGCTACTAAGTTCATTGATAAGAAACTTGATGATATTGTTGATACTATGACTAAGATGATTGAACCGTTGATGTTGATTGTTATTGGGAGTATCGTATTGACACTTGCCTTAGCACTGTACTTACCATTATTCGGATCATACGTAGATTAATGAAAAGAGTTATTGTAATAACAGGTGCTACATCGGGAATAGGTAAGGCTCTTGTAGAGAGCTTTGCAGAGGATTGCATTGTATATGCCGGTTATCGTAACCCTGACCATGAAATTTCGTTAAAAAAAATATCATCAAATGTTATACCGTTTTTTATTGATATGGAAAAAACTTCTATTATTGATGGTGCTGCTGTATTAATTAAGCGGAATGTTGAAAAAATTGATTTGTTAATTAATGTTGCAGGATGCGTAATGGCAGGGGCAATGGAAACTATGCAAATTCAGAAATTGCGTAGACAATTTGAGGTGAATACGTTTTCTCACTTGAGGTTTACGCAAAGACTTATGCCAGTATTGGAGGGCAGTAAGGTTATCAATATAAGCTCTATGGCTAGCTTTGGAATATTTCCGTTTGTTGCTCCGTATTGTGCATCAAAGCGTGCAATGGATATATTGTTTAATGCTCTGGAAATTGAGTCTAATCATAAAATAAGGGTTGTTTCAGTTAAACCCGGAGTCATAGCAACCCCTCTGTGGAGTAAATCAGTCGAAATCAATAGAGATAGTATTGTTGGGGACAAAACTTATGAAAAAGAGATGCTTTTTATGGCAAAAAATGCTATGAAAAACGAAAAACAAGGCTTGCCTGTTTCCAAAGTTGTAAAATTAATCAGAAAAGTTGATGGATTGGAAAACCCAAAACCTTCTTATACTGTCGGAAAAGATGCCTTATTTGCGGAAATGGTTTCAAAACTTCCTCAGTGTATGCAGAACCGTCTTATTGAGTTTGGATTGAAGAAAAAAGGTTTGCGGTAGGAAATACGTAATATAAATTATGTAAAAGCCAAAAACTGCTTAACATTCAGAAAAAAACTATCGACAAAAGGTTTTCTTTGTTGTAGTATTTTTTTACGATAAGAAATATAAATAGAAAAAGGAGAATTATTATGCAAATTATATTAAAAAAAGACGTTCAAAATTTGGGCGAAGCTGGTGATATGGTAAATGTTAAGGACGGTTATGCAAGAAATTTCTTACTTCCTCAAAATGTTGCTGAAGTTGCAACTGAAGGTGCAGTAAAAAATCGCGAAAAGAATATTGCCAGAATTAAAGCTAAACAAGAAAAGCTTCATCAGGAAGCTCTTGCCGTTGCAGAAAAGATTGAAAAATTTGCTGAATTGAAATTGAGTGCTAAAGCAGGAGAATCAGGTAAATTATTCGGTACTATTACAACTAAAAAATTAGCAGAAGAATTACTTGCTCAATCAGGTATCGAAGTTGACAGAAAGAATGTTTCTTTGAACGCTCCTATCAACAAAGTCGGTTCTTACACAATGCTTATCAAATTAACTTCTAAAGTTAAATGTGAATTGGCAGTTACAGTATCAGCTTCTGAAATTTTGAAAGAAGCTGTTGAAGAAGCAGTTGAAGTAACTGAAGAAGCTTAGTTCATAATTGAGGGTTTAATGGGGGCGAATTTAAACGAATTAAAACTTGAATGCGTTGCAATCGGTTCGTTGCCTAACCCAGATGTGAATAGTGCTATGACATTGGTAAAGGAAAATTTTGGTAATATTCCTTTTTGGCCGCAGATGGTAAAAGTTAGTAAAAATGAAGACATGATTCTCCAGTTTATGGAGGGGATGCCTTCATTTTTTTCTGATAAATCATTCCTTAATACTGAATATGAAGCGTTTTATGAAGATTTAGAACAATTGTTTCTTGATTATGAATCTATAACTAGTGAGAATAATCAGGAATTGTTAGAAAAGTACGCAATTTCCGATAAATATTCTGTGGCATTTGAATCTTTTTTGAATATTTTAAAGGAAAGTAAGCCAAAATTTGCAAAAGGACAAATTGTGGGACCGTTTACTCTTTCTACTACTCTTGTGGATAAGTTCGGAAGGTGCGCTATTTATGATGAAACTTTGAAGGAAATTATCGTAAAAATTTTAACTTTAAAAGCTTTATGGCAGATTAAAAAAATGAAAGAAGCGTACTCGGAAGTTGTTCCTATAATTTTTATTGATGAACCGTCTATTTCACAGCTTGGGACTTCTGCTTATATGACAATATCAGAATCAGAGGTTATTTATATGCTTAGGGAAGTTTCAGATGCTGTTAAAAATTTTGGCGCTGTCTGTGCAATTCACTGCTGTGGCAAGTGTGATTGGAGCGTGCCGATAAAAAGCGGTATAAATATAATAAACCCTGACGCATTCAGTTATGCAGAAAATTTAAGTGTTTTTGCGGATGAGGTTGATAAGTTTTTAAAAGATGGCGGGAAAATTGCTTGGGGACTGGTTCCTACTCTTGATAAAGCAGCATTGGCAAGTTCAAATCTTGAGGATATTATTGAAAAATTTATGCAATCTGTAAATTATTTGACTAAAAAGGGTATTGATGAGAAACTTATTATAGATAATTCACTTGTTTCAACATCTTGCGGGGCAGGCAGTTTGACAGTAGATTTTGCGGAAAAAGCAATGAAGTTGACAAAGGAATTATCTTTAGAGTTAAAGAGCAGATATAACTAACGGGGGATTATGACTTTTAAACTTGCTATAACCGGCAAAAGCGGTAGCGGAAAAACCACAATTACAAAAGCTTTTTTAAGAATTTTTCAAGAACTCTTTCCTGAAAAATCTATACTGCTTTTTGATAATGATTTGGCAAGTGAGTTAGGACACAGTTTTGGTCATGATGTCAGAAATACAATATACGGTATTAGAAGCGGTAAGCACGAATATAAGACCGGAATTCCCGAAGATATGTCCAAACAGGAATTTATAGAATGGGCAATGGAAGATATAATCGTTTCTATTGAAGAAAATGTTGACTTGATAGTATCTTGGTTTGTCGGTTCAAAGGATTGCAGATGTCCTATTACAGGTCAGATTAATGATGCCGTTCAAAAAGTTATTGACAGGTATGATATTGTGATATTTGATTGTGAATTTGACCTGAAATATTTAAATCAATTGGTAGATACTGATGTTGATACTACAATAATTGTTGCAAATCCGATAGAGGAGTCTGCGCATTTGGCGAAGCGTATAGAAGAATTCAGTTCAAAATATGCTGCAGGTACTCAACTTGGTGTTGTTATTAACAAAGTTGATAATAACGATTTAACCGGAGTTTATGATTTACTTAAAAAATATGATTTAGATGTTCTTGGTGTAATTCCGTTTGATAGAGAATTATTAAAGAATTCTATAGCCAGAGACTCTAAAGTTGTGCAGGAGGCAATTAAACAGTTTTATTTCAGATTGAATTTACCACAAGGCGGAGAATAATCAAATGACAGTGATTTTAGATGGTAAAAGTTTAAGAAATAAGATTTTAGCTAATTTAAAAATTCAGATTCAGATGCTTACAAATAAGCCGTCTCTTGCGGTAATTCTTGTCGGTGATGATGCTGCAAGTAAGATATACGTGAATAATAAGCGAAAAACGGCAGAGGAAATAGGTATTAAGTCTATAGTTATAACTTATCCGGAAGATATTGAAGAATCCGTATTATTGGCAAAAATAAAAGAATTGAATGAAGATGCAGCGATTAATGCTATTCTTGTCCAGTTACCGCTGCCTAAGCATATTGATAAACAAAAAGTTATTAATACGATTTCTCCGGAAAAGGATGTTGATTGTTTTACCCTTGAAAATTGCGGCAGGCTTGAAACCGGTTCGGATATTAATGTATATCCATGCACACCAAAAGGTATATTATTGCTGCTTGATGAATATAATATAGATTTGGACGGGAAGCATGTTGTTGTTGTCGGACGTTCCAACTTGGTTGGAAAACCTATGGCATTAATGGCTCTTCAACGAAACTCTACGGTTACTGTATGTCATAGCCATACTAAAAATCTTAAAAATATAACAAAAACTGCAGATGTTCTTGTTTCTGCAGTAGGTGAAGTATTAATAGAAGATGATATGATTAAAGATAATTGTGTCGTAGTTGATGTGGGTATCTTTCGCGGAACGGATGGTAAAATCCGTGGGGATGTAAATTTTGATACTGTTTCAAGCAAAGCTGCGGCTATTACCCCTGTTCCGGGTGGAGTTGGTCCTATGACTATTGCGTCTTTGATGTTAAATACTTTTGAGTTGTATAATAAACAAAATAAAAGAAGTTTGTAGTTTATCGGTTTATCTCCGATACTCATCACTACAAACTTCTTATTTAATTTTGTTATTATTTTATATTGTAACTGCTTATTTATTAACCTCCCAGTAGGTTTAGACCGCAAGAAGATTTAATATTGTTATTAATCATTGTCTTACTTGAATTAATTTCTTCATTCATAAGCGAAATTTGTGTATCAAGGTTAGACTTTCTTGTCTGTAACTGTTCTTCCATTTGTTGGAGTTCAATGTAGTATGGATCGTCCTCTAAATCAGGACCATCATCAACTCCTGCATATTGTTGAGTTACATAGTTCATTTGTTTTGAACACCAGTTAACTTGATTTAATATAAGCATTTGTTCAAATTCTAATTGGCTTTTTTGTAATGTAAATAAACTTTTTTGTGCGTCAATTGATAAGAATGTCATTGTGCTCTCTCCTTAAGTTTTACTCTTCTTGTATATATAAAGTATATAAAAAGAGCCCAATTTCACAAGTTGTCATTTTTGTAACATTTGTTTACATAATATGGAAAGTGTAATGACTTGCGTTATGCATTCCACTTTTTTGTGTCGAAACGTAAGTCTTTAACATTCATTTTTAAAGAATCAAGATACGGTTTAAATTTTACTAATAATTGTGTTTTTTTGAGTAAAAGTTCTTGTGCTACAGTAGGACTTTCACAAGATATTACCATAACTCCTCCCCCAAGCATTGAATATGGTTTTGATTTTTGGGCAAACTTTGCACCTGCAACTTTCCCCCAAAACTTATAAAGGTTTGAACGAGTCATTGCTTTCCTAAATTCTTTTTGCTCTAAAAGTTCAGCCATTAGTTCTTCTGCAGATACAAAATCAGTGTATAAAATTTTTTTCAAATTTGCGTCCCCGTAATTTTATGCTAAAATGAAACAATGGATTGGATACAATTAAATGATATCATAAAAGTTTCTAAAAATATATTGATTGTTTCACATATAAACCCCGATGGTGATACTTTAGGCAGTATGTGCGGTTTGCATTCCGCTATAAAAGACAATTTCAGAAAAAATACCGATATGCTTTTAATGTCGAAATGTCCTGAAATTTTTAAGTTTTTACCTTATGTTTCTGAGGCAATAAATATCAATCAGATTGATAAATCAAGAGAGTATGATCTTGTAATAAATGTTGATGTTGCATCTTCTGATAGAATGTTTGAGTCAAGGGTTTTGTTTGATAAAGCAAAACATACTGTAAATATTGATCATCATATTACTAATGAAAAATATGCAGAATTAAATTTTGTGTTTCCTGAGGCGAGTTCGGCAGGAGAGGTTTTGTATAAACTGATGCAAAAAATGGATTGGGAGATTTCTAAGACAACTGCAACTTGTATTTATACGGCACTTCTAACCGATACCGGAGCCTTTAAGTATAGTAATACGGGCGCTGACACGTTTAGAATCGCAGGTGAACTTGTTTCATCCGGTGTAATTCCTACAGAAATTTATAAATATTGTTATGAATCAAATACCAAAGAACATGTATTATTTCAAGCTCACTGTTTGAGTAATGCAGTTTTTTCAGATGATAATAAAGTTGCATATATCAATATTTATAAAAAAGATATGGAAAAATTTAATGTTGCTGAAGATTGTACAGAAGGTTTAACAGAGAAACTTCGGGCTATAAAATCTGTAGAGGTAGCTTTTATTGTTAAGCAAATATCAAATACTTCATCTAAGGTTTCAATGAGAAGTGAACGTATTGATATTTCTCAAGTTTGTGCAAAATTTGGCGGCGGCGGGCATAAGCTTGCAGCAGGATGTTTAATTAAAAATACTGTTGCGGATGCGGCTAAGAAGGTATTGGAAGAAGTTAAGAAATTAAAGTTATGAATAAAGCAAAAGTTCGTTTGTATATAAGACCTTTTCGTAAATTGGTTTTATCTGTAATTGAAAATGATTTCTTTGGTATGGCTGCAGAGATGGGCTTTATGCTGGTTATCGGTATTTTTCCGTTTATGTTATTTTTGATGGCTGTTTTTGGGTGGATGGGAAATAAATCGTTAATAGATCCTGTTATGATTTTTCTTAATAATTTTATGCCGGATCAGGCTATGAGTCTTATTAAGACGGTTCTTTCCGAGGTTATGATTTTTTCACAGGGTGGAGTAATGGCAATTGTCGGGTTTATTGCTACCTTATTTTTATCAATGAATGGAATGGCAGTTGTTCTTAAAGGTTTAAACAGAGCATATAAGGTAAAAGAGACAAGAAATCTTATTTATACAAGAATATTGTCTTTACTAATGGTTTTTGTTGATGTTATGGTGTTGTTTCTATCAATAAACCTTATTATTTTCGGAAAAGTTATTATAAATTTTCTTGTTAAGCACATGTTTATCTCAAAATTTGTTGCGGTAGTTCTTTTAACTCTTCGATGGCCTGTTGCGTTTGCTGCTCTGTTTTTAATGGCATTTCTAAGCTATTATATATTACCTGATTTGCGAGGCAATGAACGATTTAAGCGTAAAAGTGCAATTCCAGGTTCATTTTTCTTTGTATGTTTTTGGCTTGTTGCATCGTGGGGATTTTCTATATATGTAAATAACTTAAAAACTTATAATATGGTTTACGGAACAATTGGTGCGTTTGCTGTTTTGATGGTGTGGTTGTATTATACTTCTATCCTAATATTAATAGGCGGTGAAATTAATTCTCAAACTTATAATAAACTTAGTGAAAAAGCTCGTGAAATAAGGGAAGATTTTGCTGCATTAAAAGCTAATAAATAAATACCAATAAGTTTTCGTTGACAATTCAATTTTGAATAGCTATAATTACGTTATGGCAAAAATAATTAATGTATTAAAGGGTACAAAAGATATTTTACCTCAGGATGTTGCAGCTTGGCACAGATTGGAAAAAACTGCTCTGGAAGTTTTTTCCAAATACGGTTATAAAGAAATAAGAACTCCTATTTTTGAAGCGACAGAGCTGTTTGCCAGAGGTGTTGGTGATACTACTGATATTGTTAATAAGGAAATGTATACTTTTGAGAAAAGTGACAGGTCTATAACTTTACGTCCTGAAAATACTGCCGGCGTTGTTCGCTCTTTTATTGAAAACGGAATGAGCAGATTGTCAGCACCGGTTAAACTATGGTATCACGGTCCAATGTTTAGATATGAGCGCCCTCAAGCAGGTAGACAACGTCAATTCCATCAGGTTGGGGTGGAAATGTTCGGAGTGAAACAACCTGCGGCTGATGCAGAAGTTATTTTACTTGCGGTTAATTATTTAAAAGCTTTGGGATTAGATGATTTGATTGTCGATATTAATTCTCTGGGCTGTCCTGATTGTAGAGAAGCTTATAAAAATAGAATTAAAGAGGTTTTAAAACCTGAATTTGATAATTTGTGTGAGGATTGTAAAACAAGATACGAAAAAAATCCGTTACGGTTGTTAGATTGTAAGGTTGATTCTTGCAAAGAAATTTTTGAAAAGCCTGAAGTGAAAAAAGTTATTGAATCTGATTTTATCTGCGAAGAGTGTGCTGAGCATTTCAAAGAATTGAAAACTTATCTTGATAAACTTGGTGTTAAGTATGTTGAAAATAAACTTTTGGTCAGGGGTTTAGATTATTACAACAGAACAGTTTTTGAAATAAAGTCAAATAATTTAGGTTCTCAGAATGCCGTATGTGGTGGTGGCAGGTACGACAGCTTAGTCAGAAATCTCGGAGGCGAAGATACTCCTGCTGTAGGTTGGGCTATGGGTATGGAAAGATTAAATTCCTTACTGCCTGTGATTGAAAATAAAAAATTGGATGCATATATTGTTTCAAATTCGCTTGCCGAAGCATTTGAGCTTGCAGAGCTTCTGAGAAATGCAGGAAAGACAGTTGAAATTGATCTTGCCAATAAAAAGTTTACTAAACAATTAGAAAAAGCTTCTAAAGTTGCTAATTATGCTTTAATTCTTGGAGAAGACGAGATTAAGGCAGGTAAGGTTTCAGTAAAAAACCTTGAAACATCTGAACAAACATTGGTCAATGCAAGTGATATTGCGAAATTTATATAATATAAGGGGTTAAAATATGTCAACTACGATTCAGGAAGTTATAAAGCTTCTTTCGGCAGCGTTTAGAAAAAAATATGATGATTACAAGGGGTTGTATCTTTTTGGTGTTTATCTTGACGGAAAAGAACATGATGATGAAGATATTGAAATAGTTGCACTTTTCGAGTCTCAAGATAAAGCTAAAAGAGAAGAAATTTGGCCCATTGTTGGTAAAATTGAAACAGAAATTGGTGTTTGTATAGATTTATATCCTTATACAGAAGAAGAGTTTAAATGTGATGAAAATTTATATGAAGAAGTTATAAACGAAGGTATTTTTTATAACTCGTTAGGCGTAACAAAGAGAACATAGTAATATATCAAAGAAAGAAAGGTACAAAATGGACAAAATTACAATTCGTTCAGACAGAAAAGATGATTACAAATTTATGTACAAAGGAGAAGATGTTGTTCTGGGTGCTGGCAAAATTATCAGTATTGCAGACGGTTTAGAACACGTTGTACTTCCTACATGTGCTATGAAGATTATGAATAATCTGATTGTTATCAAGGATGATGTAAAATAAAAATAAAAGCAGGTTTTGAACCTGCTTTTTAGTTATTAAGAAGCTTATACATAAAAGCTGCTACCGCACCTGCAATCAGGTTGGTTAAAATCGTAACTAATGCTATTTTTAAGCAGCATCCGCTCATAACTGTAGCAGCCAGTGCTACTGCTGGGTTAAATGCACCCATGCAAATAGTTCCTCCAACTGCTGCAGCACCTACAAGTACTGTTGAGCCAATTGCCAAACCGTAGTATGAATTTCCTTTTACTTTCTCTCCGGTCGCCGTGAGTAGTACAACGTAGCATAATGCAAATGTGAATAAAAATTCACCTATGATTAATGCAGGGACGAAAAATCCTGTTGGAGAAGGTACAGATGGTCCGTCTGCAAGGTAATTAACTGTTAATGCTGCTCCAAATCCTCCGAGAAATTGAGCAAGCATATATGGAAGCAGTTTGTCAGCAGAAAGTGCTCCTCTTATGACGGCTGCAAGTGATACAGCAGGATTATAATGTCCTCCTGATATATATCCTCCTGCATAAACCATTACCATTAAAATAAATCCGATAACTATAGGGGCAATGATGCCTGAAGATGTCAATGTGGACATACAGCCTATGGTTAGTACAAGAAAGTATGTGCCTATAAATTCGACACAGCATTTTCTAAAGTTTAACATAATTTCTCCTTTCATAAGTTGGTAAAATTTTTACTTAAATGTACGATATTTACATTAGACACAGTTACAGTATTTGGTATAGAATATAGATATGTTTTATTTTGAAGATATTTGCGGGAAAAAAGTTTTAAAATCAGATTTATTAGATGTAGAGCATTGTTTTACTACTCGGGATTCTCTTATAAAGACTAAAGAGCCTGAATTTACAGAGCTTGCAGAACAGAACAAAAAATTGTTTTGTGAATACTTGAATATTTCGTATCTGATTACGCCATCTCAGACTCATACTTCTCATATTGAAGTTGCAAAGGCTGAAAGGTTAGATTATCCTGATACTGACGGGTTGATTGTTACTGATAATAATATTGGTATTTTTCTAAATTTTGCGGATTGTACTCCTGTTATATTGTATGATTCAAAACGAAATGTGGGAGCGGTTTCTCATGCCGGTTGGCGTGGTACTGCCGGTAAAATTGCTCAGAAAACAGTGCAAAAAATGATAAAAGAGTTTTCTTGTAACTCTAAAGATATTATTGCGCTCATCGGTCCTGCTATTTCTATGTGTTGTTATAATGTTGGAGATGAAGTTTTTCAGCGGCTTAAGGCTACAGTTGAGAATTTTGAGGGTTTGTATGAAGTTCGTCAAGGTAATATATATGTTGATTTGAAGGGTATTAATGCTCGACAGCTTGAAGAATGTGGGGTTCAAATTATTGATATTTGTCCTTATTGTACATGTTGTGATAATGATGTTTTCTTTTCTTACCGAAAAGAAAACGCTACAACTAATCGTCATAGCGCAATCTTAAAAATAAATTAAAGTTCTTTACTAGTTTGTTTGAATAAATAGGCTGATTATATCATTAACTGCTGCAAATTGGCGTTGATACTTTTGAGCCTGAACTTCAAGCATACTTATTTGTTTTTTATGCTCAAGCACACTGGTCTGACATTCTCTGACAGATTGAGTAAGGTTTTCCTGAACTTCTTGGGCTTCTTGTAAAACATTTGTCATTGAAATTCCGAGCGCTTCCATAGTCTGCTTAATAATCATCGCTCCTGTTTGTTTAGATACGCTGGAAGGAATTTTAGTTATCAGTTGGCGTAAAACAGCAACGTTTGCAGGAAGTTCCATTTCTTCTACCGCAGAAATACTGTGTTCTTGATTTTGGAAATTCGTCATAGAATTATTTAATGCTGTTTCAACATCATTATTAAAGTTAAATGATTGTGTCGGTTGAGGAATTTCCTGTTGTGGCATAATTATTTCATCCATAAGTGTATTAGCTTCTGTTAGCGAGCTTAAATTAGTTAATTCCGGAGTTTCATGATTTTCCTTGACCGGTACTATTTCTACATCAGACTGCTGCTTTAAAGCTTCAACAATTTTCTTGCCTACGCCTTCTGTCATTCTATTGCTATTCATATTTATTAACCTTTTTTTACTGAACGTCCTCATTATATTTAAAAAGCAAAATTATTTCAAGAAGATGTTACGAATTTACAAGCTTAATATTTTGTGGTACTTTGAGTTTGAAAAGAGGTAATATATGAGCAAAAAAGTTGAATTTAAAATCTTTGATAACAGCAATGATAATGAAAAGTGGGAGTTGACAAAAGAAACGGTACTTGAGACTATGTGGGATTTGCCTTGCGGAGAAAACTCACAACAGTCTGCGGTCATTTTTTCTTCTGAGAATATGGTTGATTATGAGGTTGTTGGTGGGAATCCTCTTACATATAATGAAGTTTTAAGTATTACAGAAATTGCAAATGTCTTGAGTGAATTTTATGATGTATGTGCAGTTGCGATTGTAAAACACGCAGCTCCTTGTGCTGTTGCTCTGGGTTCAACGATTGAAGAAGCTTATAATAAGGCTTTTGATTGCGATCCTGTAGCTTCCTTTTTTGGTGCAATCGGGTCATCGCAAAAAATTAACTTTGAAGTTGCAAAGCATATAAATTCTATGTCTGTAAAACTTGTTTTTGCACCGGATTTTGAGCCGGAAGCTTTAAAGCTTTTGGAAGAAAATCCTATGGTTAAAGTTGTTAAACTAAATACTTCCCTAAAGGATATTAAATCTTTTGCCCAAAAGGATATTCATGTAACGCCTTTTGGAACTTTATGTCAGGATTTTAATAAGAGCGAGCTTGATAAAACTTCTTTTCAAATCGTAACGAAGGTTAAACCTACAAAAGAGCAAATAGAAGATGCTGTTTTCGGTTGGAAAATTTCTAAGTATGCTCGTTCAAATTCTGTTGTTGTTGTTAAGGATTTTAAGACCTTTGCGATTGCTCAAGGACATGTTTCCCCTGTTACTGCTGTTGAGGATGCTATGGATTGGGCTTGTGATAATTCAAAGGATGCGATTTTGGTTTCGGATAACACGTTACCGACACTTGATTGTATTCAAACTGCCGCACAGGGCAGAATTGCAATGATTATGCAGCCCGGGGGTTCAATAAATGACCAAAAGATGATTGAACTAGCAGATAAATATAATATTGCTATGGTATTTACGGGAATTAAAAATTATAAACACTAGATAAGGATATGCTTATGGAAATAAAAAGCTGGGAAGAATATTTTTTAGACCTTGCAAAAACTTGCGCAAGTCGTTCTAACTGTTTAAGAGCTCAAGTCGGAGCTGTTATCGTAGGTGAGGATAAAAAAATTAAAGCTACGGGTTATAACGGGACTCCATCAAAAGTTGAGTCTTGCTATGAACGTGGAAAATGTTATAGGATTGAACACAATATCCCGTCAGGGACCTGTTATGAAACCTGTCGTTCAATTCATGCAGAACAAAATGCCATTATTCAAGCAGGACAAGACAGGTGTAAAAATTCCACAATGTATATTTGGGGTCACAATTTTATTTGTATTTTGTGTAAAAGGTTTATTGTTCAGTCAGGTATAAAGGATGTGTTCCTGAAAAAAGATGAAAATTCTCCGGTGCTTCATGTCACTGTTGAGGATATCAGAGAAGAATTAAACGAAGCATAATCAAAAAAACATGTTGTCTCTCTTATAGTTGATAACATGTTTTTTAATTGATAATAATTTTTGTTTCTTGTAAGATAAGCATGCAAAGATTTTTTGTAATTTAAATAAGGAGAAAACCAATGAAAAAATCTATCAATGATTTAGGTGACGTTAAAGGTAAAAGAGCGTTAGTCAGAGTTGACGTTAACGTACCTTTGGACGCAGACAAAAATGTTACTGATGATACAAGAATTCAAGCTATTGTACCTACAGTTAAAGCGTTGAAAGAAAAAGGTGCTAAAATTATTTTAATGGCTCACCTTGGCAGACCAAAAGGCGAATGGAACCCTGAATTCACTTTAGCTCCAGTTGCTAAATATATGTCTAAAGTTTTTGGCGAAGATGTTTTATTCGTTTCCGAACCTGTTGGTGAAGGTGCTGAAAAAGCTTTGGAAGCATTAAAAGACGGTCAAATCGCTTTGTTGGAAAATATCCGTTACTACAAAGCTGAAGAAGCAAAAGATGACGATATGACTTTTGCTAATGAACTTGCAAAACTCGGCGATTTCTACGTAAACGACGCTTTCGGTGCAGCTCACAGAAACCATACTTCAACAGCTAAAGTTGCGAAAGTTGTTAAACCGGCTGTTGCAGGTTTGTTGATGGAAAAAGAAATCAGATGCTTGTCTCAAGCTCTTGATAACCCTGTAAGACCTTTCACAGCTGTTGTCGGCGGTGCTAAAGTTTCTTCTAAAATCGGTGTATTGGAAAACTTAATCGACAAAGTTGATAACTTGATTATCGGCGGAGGTATGGCTTATACATTCGTTAAAGCTAACGGCGGAAAAATCGGTAACTCTATTTGTGAAGACGATCAAATGGAAGTTGC
>CAYUQM010000046.1:0-15674 GCA_964446855.1 uncultured Muribaculaceae bacterium | reverse complement strand
AAAATACTGCCTAAACAGTATAGCACAATAAAGGATTTTTTTAAAGGGCTTTTTTAAAAGAAGCAATCAAACGCAAAGAGTAAGCCTCTCCCTGCCAGCAAAGCTGACTCAACCAGCTTTGCCTCTATGCATCTGTCAGCTATGCTTCTAAACTATTCCTCAATCAAAAACTGTTGTAATTCAACGTTAGGAGCTCCAATAACTCTAACAAGTTCAAGAACTGAAGCTTTCATTTGACATTTTTGAGATGAACCACTGAAGAAATCTTTATAAAAACATCCTTCGCAATTACATCCTCTTTTATAACACTCAAGAGCCGTAGTAGTCCATCTTCTTACGGCAACTGCTCTACCCATATCCCTACTTCTAAACAATTTATATATCTCCAAATTACCTGTTTACATAAAGAAATTCGCAGGTTCCCACACCTGTAATCTCCACCCCTCGGGCATCCATGCCCTTTTGATACTTCTATTATAGAAAATCAGAAAATTTTTTCAATAGCGACACATGTTAATATTAACATTTGTAACAGCGTATTAAAACCTTTGCATATCAATACTTTTTGGGCATTTGATAATCTCAATCAGGCTCTCTCACATGCTTTTGCATGATTTTTATCATGAAACCATGCATGCTGCATGGTTTTTGCATGGTTTTAATATGCATTAAGAATTGTAAAGATTAAAACAAGATGCAAAGATGTTAATAGATATAGAGGTATAGTATTTAAGAGGTACAAGGATAATTTTGCCTCTTTGCATCTAGCTCTCTGAGCGCTATAATATAATTATGATAACCAAAATCGAATTGAATAAACTTGCTGAAACATACGAAAATACAAGCTTTATAAAAGATGACCCCGTACAATTTCCGCACAGATTTCAAAACCGTAAAGATATTGAAATCGCAGGATTTATTGCCTCACTTGCAGCTTACGGGTCAAGAAAAGTTTTCATTAAAAAATTGGATACTTTATTTCAAATTGCTGAAAACGAACCGCTCAATTTTATATTAAATTTTGACCCGAAACTTTTGGGGGACTTTAATTACCGATTTGGTAAAACTGAAGATTTTACACAAATATTTTCGGTAATGAAAAACCTTTACAAACATGATGGCGGATTAAAAGAATTATTTGAGTATGCGTATAAAAATGTCGGAACGCTAAGAGATGCAAAGTTTTTCAATATCATCACGGATTATTTTTATTCTCGCGCAGAAGAAAATGCAGGTCAAGGATTTTACTTCATGATACCAAATCCTAATAACGGGGGCGCAATGAAACGCATGAACATGTTTCTCAGATGGATGGTAAGAAAACCGCCGGTTGACTTTGGAGTATGGGATTTTATTCCGACATCGGAGTTACTTATTCCTCTTGACGTCCATGTTGCAAGAGTTTCTCGAGAAATGGGATTATTAAAAAGAAATTCAAACGACTTTAAAGCTGTCGTAGAATTAACTGACAAACTGAAAGAGTTTGACCAATTTGACCCAGTCAAATACGATTTTGCAACATTTGGTTATGGTGTTAACAGAACAAACGGTTAAAATACTTCGTCTGCACTCAAGCTAAACTCTTGGACTACAGAATAATCCGTCGGCAATATAAATACAAAATTATCAGCTGTCGCTTTTTTATCCGATTTCATCGCAGAAAGAATTTGTTCCTTTTTATAGTCCCGAACTTTTTTGAAATTAAACTTTCTCAAAATATCTTCTGCAAAAAACCTGTAATTTTTATCAATTAATCCGCGCTTTTCCGCAAGATTGAACGCAAACACTATCCCTTTAACTACAGCTTCGCCATGGGTATATTTTTTATACTTTGTGATTTTTTCAATAGCATGCCCATACGTGTGTCCGAAATTAAGAATTTTTCTTAATCCGGTTTCTTGTTCATCCTGCTCTACAACAGCTTTCTTCAACTTAATACAGCTTTCAATTAATTGTTCCGCAACTTGCAAATCTCTTGCTAAAATTTTTTCTGTATTTTCTGAAACAAAATTGGTTAAGTTAGTTTCTTCTTCGCATTTACAGCTCTTTTCAATAAAAATATACTTAACAACTTCACCAAGTCCTGTTTTATATTGTTTTTCGTCCAATGTTTTTAAGAAATTTGTATTAATCAGGACAGCTTTCGGCTGGTAAAAGCTTCCGACCATATTCTTACCAAAATCGGTATCAATAGCAACTTTCCCGCCAACAGAACTGTCGACACAAGCAAGCAATGTTGTCGGAACCTGAATAAAATCAATACCGCGCATATAAGTAGCAGCGACAAATCCTGCCATATCTCCGACAACTCCTCCACCGATAGCAATTATCGCATCTTTACGGGTTAAACCTGTTTTTAATGCATATTCCGTTATTTTTTTGTAATTTTTAAAATTTTTTTCCTTTTCTCCATCTTTCAATACAAAAGTTTTTGACTTTTCAAAACCAAGGATTTTCCCATAAAGTTTCTGCACCTTTTCTGAAATCACAACAAGATAATTTTCACCTTTGACAAATTTAAGGATATTTTCTTTAATGGTTGAAATTTCATTGTTATCAATAAATATAGGATAAGTTTTTTCTTCTTTTTGAATATTTATACTAAGATTTACCATTCAAAACTCCTACAATTTCTTCTGCAATTTCTCTAGGCGATTTATTGTTCGTGTAAATAGAATAATCAGCTTTTTTATAATTTTTTTCACGCATTTGCATAATTTCATCAATTCTTTCAACGGAAAAATTCTTTCGCAAAAGCGGCCTGTGAACTTCTTTTTTAATTCTATCATATATCTCTTCCGCAGTTGCTTTAAGATAAACTACAGAACTGCCCGCTTTAATAATTTTACGATTCTCTTCATTTTCAAATGCACCACCGCCAAGCGCAATTATTTGTTTTTTACCGGCAAAAACTTTTTTTATTTTTTCACTCTCAAGCATTCTAAAATGAGGTTCTCCAAATTTTAAAAATAATTCTGAAATTTTTTTACCGGAACTTTTTTCAATTTCACAATCTATATCAACCAGAGTATAATCAGCCATAATTAAGGTCAATTCCTCTGCTATGGTACTTTTGCCGGAGCCCATCATTCCTATTAACGCAATATTATTCTTCATACAAACATTCTACACCAAATATTTGTTATAAAATAATTATATGAAATATTTTTTACTGTCTATATTAATTTTAATTGTATGGTCTTTTATTGTTGAACCAAACATTTTGACCGTTAAAAAAATAACTGTAAATGACAATAATTTAAAAGGATTAAATATTGTTTTTGCATCAGATTTTCATATAAAGAAATATGAAAAATATCGACTTAAACGAATTGTTAATAAAATCAATGAACAAAATCCTGATATTGTGTTACTTGGTGGGGATTATGTAAACGGACATCGCCCCAGAAACACTTATCCGATTGATAAAATTGCATCAGAATTAAAAAATATCAAATCCAAATACGGAACTGTTGCGATTATAGGCAACCACGACGGTTGGCAAGGGAAGCAGCAAGCTATAAAAGCTTTGCAAGAAAACAATATTACAGTTCTTGATAATTCAAACAAAAAATTTGATAAATTTTCAATCGCCGGAGTAGATGACTTACAAACAGGAAAACCAAACATTCAACAAGCCCTGACAAATGCAGAAAAAAACATCATTCTTTTAACTCACAGTCCGGATGTATTTCCGGAAGCTCCTGAATTTGTAAATTTAACACTTGCAGGACATACACACGGAGGTCAGATTGTATTACCTAACGGCAGGGCTCTTGTTGTTCCGTCAAAGTACGGTGCACGGTATGCGTATGGTTTGAAAGAAAAAAACGGGCGAAAAATGTTCGTATCAAGAGGACTTGGTACAAGCGTAATCGCTGCAAGATTTAATTGTTTCCCTGAAATAGTTGTGATTAACTTTGAATAATAAAAACGGTTTCATTAAAAATGAAACCGCTATAAACGCAATATAGCAATGAGTTGCGTTTATAAGAATTTGGCTTTATGCCAAGGCTCGAAGTCATTAATTTTATTTGTTAACGTTTCAAAATCACCGTCAAAATTTATACATCTGTCATCTACATACATCCATGCCGGCTCTTTAATATTAGTAACATCACTGATATATTCTTCTAATCCGTTATCCAAAACCCACTTTGAAGCAAGAAGTTTATTTCTCGTAGTAAAAAGTTTAATATCAAATTTTTTATATAAATTCTGAATAAAACCCAACGCATCCTTACGCACCGGCGGAATAAATTTTTCATCAAAATTACCGTTATAGTAATTCAGAACCCCATCTAAATCTATCAAAATTGTTCGTTTTTGTTTAATCATGAAAAATTAATACCCCAATTGTGGTTCTATTTATAGATAACATTTATGAATATCATAGCATAAAATTCTATTTATGCAACATTATACAGGAGAAAAGCTTCAAATAGTTTGTAAAGCCATTGCTTCAATTATTATTGAGGAAAGGGTTAAAAGAAATAAATCTCAGAGAGTGTTGGCTGATGAATATGATATTCACAAATCTTTGATTAGCAGATTAGAAAATGCAAAGAATGAACCAAAAATCATGTCTCTCCTCACAGTTTGCGAAGCTTTGGAATTGAAACCATCCGAATTTTTCAAAAAATTGGAAGAAAAACTCCCTGAAGATTTCACTCTGATGGATAATTAGGCAGAAAGCTTTTCTAATCGCGCATTAATTTCAGATAAAAGGTTTGTATCTTCTGCCTCACGCGCATATTTTTGAGCTTTTGTCAAAAGTCCTTTAGCTTTATTGTTGCTGTTAAAATCAATCATAATATCCGCAGCACTAACGTAGTTTTGAGCAATTTTTAAAGGAGAAGATGCATCTGTATAATTTTTAACAGCATTAGAATAAGATTTTAAAGCTTCCTGCGGTTCCCCAAACTTTTCATAAGCTCTGCCCAAGCTTGAAGCTACAAACCCTTTTACTTTGGAGTTATCTGTTCCTTCCGCTATATCCTGAGCAATCGTCAAATAATCAAACGCATTATCTTCGTACATATCTGAGAAAATATTTCCCATTCTGGTAAGAGAAGTAGATTGTGCAGCAAGGTTTTCACCTTCCCCGCCATAAGCAACAGATACAAAGTAATGGTCAAGCGCCGGCTTAATTTGATTTGCATCATCATAAATTTGTGCCATTGAGTAGTGTGCTTTTGTTTTGATATTGTTGTCAGATGTGTCTTCTAATGATTTGTGATAACTTTGTAGAGCCTGTGCTGCATAATCATAATCATCATAAATTTTACCGATCTCAAAGAAAATTTTAGACTTTGTTTCGGTATCACCAACTTCATCGGCACGATTAAGAGCTTTTTGGAAATTTTCTATCGCCTTTTGAGGTTCATTTGCATAAGCAAGTTTTTTAGATTGAATAAATAAAGATTTTAACTCAGCATCCTGCGGAACAAAAACATTCGTTTTAGGTAAAACTTGCTCTGTCTGCGGTTTAATTTCTTCAACTTGCTCTTGTATAGCAGATTGTTCAACTTCATTAACTTTTTCGGTATGTGTTTTTTCTGCTTTTTCTGTCGAACCCTCAGGGAATTTTACAAGAAACTGAGGATTAATATCTTCTTCATTATATCTAAAATCAATATTATCCAGATTAAACAGAGCATCAACCCAACCCTCAACAACTTTTGAATCCTTATTCAGGGTTGCAGAAATGTGACCATCAAGGATAGTTGATGCATTTTTAAGATTTGACTTAATAAGTTTAACGTTAGGATTTTCTTTTCTGACTTGTTTATCAATAAGCTCAAGATAACCTTCTACTTCTTCTTTAAGGTTATCGGGAGTTCCTATAGCGGCAACCGTGTTGTTAAAATCTTTCAATATTTGAGCAATGTTAAGAGAAGATTTTTTGCCACCTGCGACTTGTTCGGCAACAGATTGTGTTTGCTGAGCCTGAGCATTTTGATAAACCTGTTTTTGCCATGGTTGAGCTTCTACCGGAGATGCACTGCTTCTGACAAAACCGTCTTGGTTATTTTCAATGTATTGAAGTCCCTTACTTCTTCCGTTCTGATTTGCCTGTTCCTCTCTTTGTGCTTGAGCAGCAGATTTTGAGGCATCATCATCCTGTTTTCTTTTAACAAGACTTCTGTTGTCTTTTGCAAGATATGGTCGCTGATAGATATTGCTAAGATTCAACCCCATTTTGTCTGGCTACCTTTTTTGGTTACTACTACTCTTACGGTACAACTATATAATAAATTCGTCTTCCCGTACTCATACTTTTGTATGAATTCTACAAAATTTATTTAAGGATATTTTTCTAAAAGTCATGAAAACCTCTTGCTTAACATGCTTTACTAATTTTGTTTTTTTTACTATAATTTCTTACGGGTGAGGAAATTTGAGAGGTGAACTATGAACTTAGATAATATAAAAAAAACTGATCCTGTTGTAGCAGAACAGATTGAGTTAGAATTAAAACGCCAGCAGGAAACAATAGAACTTATTGCGAGTGAAAACATCACCTCTTTAGCTGTAATGGAAGCTGCAGGAAGTGTATTAACAAATAAATACGCCGAAGGAAAACCTCACAAAAGATTTTACAACGGATGTGAACACGTAGACGTAATTGAAGAAATTTGCCAGAAACGTGCCTGTGAATTATTCGGAATGGACCATGCAAATGTTCAGCCGCATAGTGGTGCTCAAGCAAATATGGCAGTATTTATGTACGCCTTAAAACCCGGAGATAACGTTCTCGGGATGGACTTATCAAACGGCGGACACCTTTCCCACGGCTCACCTGTCAATTTTTCAGGGCTATATTTTAACGTAGAAAGCTATGGCGTAAATGAATATGGCGAAATAGATTATGAAAATGTTCGCGAAATGGCGCTTAAACATAAACCAAAACTTATTATCTGCGGAGCAAGCAATTATGCAAAAGTTATTGATTTCAAAAAATTCAGAGAAATAGCAGACGAAGTTGGGGCGTTGCTGCTTGCGGATATCGCTCATATTGCAGGTCTTGTTGCGGCCGGACTTCATCCGTCACCTGCACCTTACGCCGATTTTGTTACAACAACAACTCACAAATCTTTAAGAGGACCAAGAGGCGGTATTATTATGTGCAAAGAAGAACATGCCGCAGGTATTGATAAAGCTGTGTTCCCGGGAATGCAAGGCGGTCCGTTGGAACATATTATTGCAGCAAAAGCAGTTGCACTGCTTGAAGCTTCAAAACCTGAATTTAAAGACTATGCTGCTCAAATCATTAAAAATGCAAAGGCTCTTGCACAAGGACTTATGGATGAGGGAATGGATATTGTCGGAGGGATGACAGAAAATCACCTTATGACTCTCGACCTGAGAAAAACAGGTAAAACAGGTAAAGATATGGCAAATGTTCTTGAACTCGTCGGAATTACAGCAAACAAAAACACTGTACCTAACGACCCGCAAAGTCCGTTTGTAACAAGCGGAATAAGGCTCGGAACTCCTGCCGTTACAACAAGAGGGTTTAAAGAAGAAGACATGATTGAAATTGCAAAAATTATTGCAGGTGCAATTTATGCTTCAGACAACGAATTAGGACTAAAAAATCTTAGAGAACGTTCTCTAAAACTTTGTAAAAAATATCCGCTATACGAATAGCAAAAGGACAAAAGAAAATGATTATTAAATTAACACATGCACATATTATAGGAACAATTATAGCCTACATGTTCGGAGTATTTCTGGTTCCGCTCGTTATAAGTTTTTCTAAAAAAGAGGGACTTGTTGACATTCCTAATGATAGAAAAATACATACAAAGCCAATATCCAGAATAGGCGGCGTAGCCATTTGGCTAAGCACAATGCTTACATTTTTATGTCTTGTGTTTATGAGCTATTATCCGGAAGGAAGCTTACTTTCAGGAATACTTCTCGGCAGTTCGTTAATGTTCTTACTCGGGCTGATTGATGACATTTATAATCTTCCTGCAAAATTTAAACTGTTTTTGCAATTGTCCATCGCAACGCTTGTATATTTACTGGGGGTGCAAATTGATTCAATCCCGTTCTTCGGCGGAATAGATTTAGGCTTTTGGTCATATCCGATAACAATACTGTGGATTGTCGGTATAAGCAATGCCCTGAATTTCATTGACGGCGTAGACGGACTTGCCGGCTCAGTTACAACAATCAACTCCGTAACTCTTGCTATAATAGCACTTGCAATGACACCGCCTAACCCAATTATTGCATTAATCGGCTTTATCCTTGCCGGCTCTATGCTTGCATTTCTGACTTATAATTTTAATCCTGCAAAAATATTTATGGGTGACAGCGGCGCACTGTTTTCGGGCTTCTTGCTTGCAACAATTTCCATCACCGGTGTTATGAAGGCTGCAACATTAGCAATCCTTTTACCATTCGTAGTGCTTGCCGTTCCTATTATGGATATTACTTATTCAAGTTTGAGAAGAATATGCAAAGGGAAATCCCCGTTTGTTGCAGATGCAGAACATATTCATCACAAATTGCTTCACGCAGGATTTTCTCAAAAGAAAACGGTTGTAATCCTTACATCTTGTGCAATTATAGCAGGAGCTTTTGCAACATTATTTATGGGTGAAAATACTATAAAGTTGTATTTCCTTGCTATTGCTACCGTTGTTATGATTATGTTGATACTGAACTTTATAAAAGTATTGACAAAAAAATGATTATATGATAAAATCCATGTGAATTTGATTACTCAGTTTTATTTAATTTATTTTTAGGGTTAATTATTTAAAATATTTAAGTGCAAGTTCACCCATATATATTACGATTAAGGGTTTTAAAGTGTCCTTAATGAGTGAATATAGGTGGTCATAGTGTAGTGAGATTAGTTAAGTAAAGGTTTATTAACTATGAGTATAAATTCTATTGAAACACAAGATGTAAACAGATCACCTTTTGGCACAATTGCTAAAGGTTCTATTGGCGGCGGAATAATAGGATACGCAGCAAAGCACATGCTTCCTTTGAGCGAAAATGAAATGGGCGAAGATTTCAAAGGTGTTGTCGCAGTTATCAGAGAACAGTCAAACAAAGCAAAAGCAAGCGCTATAGAAACTATAAGAAACATAAAAGATAAGACTTTGGCACAAGACACTTTTATAAAAATGGTTGATGATAAAAGTACAAACAGTGCAATAAAAGATGCTAAAATTGCAAAAGCTTTCAGCATGAGAAAAGTTGCAAGAGATGCAAATTTGGCTGCCGGTGATTTGATAGAGTTAAGAGGAATTATAGCCGGTGTCAATAAAAAAGCCGGAAATATGTACAAACAATGCGTAAAAGGATATGAAAGCGCCGTGAAGAGCAGACGCGTAACCCCTATATACATAGCAACGGGGGCCGTACTCGGATTCTTTGCAGGACTAGGGCAAAGTATTTTCAAATCATCAAATGTTTAATCAAAAAACCCATTGTTAATACAATGGGTTTTTTAGTATACTAAAACATTATTTAAACATTGCTTCTCGTTCAGTTTTTATCTTATTAATCATTTCTGCGTAATTTCCTGATGTCAAATCTCCGACAGACTTATATAAGTTTAAAACAGCATTTTGGATATTTTTATGATTCATATTTACCATATCACAAGCCATCTCTTCATTTGACAAAGCAAGTCTGGTCATATCTCTAAAACCGCTTGCAGCCATTTCCATTGCAAGTGAATTTTCACTCGCTGCCAAAAACAATGCTTGTGCAATAAGCATCGGCATGTGAGATATCATCGCAGCAGCCTCGTCATGTTGTTGAGGAGTTGTAATAAGTGGCTTTGCCCCCAAATACTCAATAACCGAAACTAATTTCACCAAATGCTCATCCAAAGTGTTTTTAAATGGTGTTAAAACCCAAGTTGCCCCCTTAAACAATCCCTCAAAAGAATTTTCAAACCCTTTATGCTCCGTACCTGCCATAGGATGAGAAGGAATAAACACATAGGGACGAAATTTTTTACAAACAAAACTTTTTAAACTGCAAACATCAGTTACTATCGTTTCGGGATTAAGAACTGTTTCTAATTCATCCAAAACCGGAAGAACTTTATTCATTGCTGAGCAAACAAAAACAATCTCACAATCTTTCAAAACATCATAAGACTTGTAAATTCCATCACCATTTTGCGAATTAGAAACCCCCACAACATCAAATCCAAGAGCCTTCAAATCCTTAAAAATTGACCCCCCGATTAAACCTAAACCAATAACACCGATTTTCATAAATTTACCTCGTATAAACTCTCGGCAACCTTACTTTAAGCCTACAAGTTAATTCATAGTTAATAGTATTTAAAATTTTTGCCCAATCATCAATGGAGTTTTCTTCATCAAGAAGTGTAACAACATCGCCAATTTCTGCATCAACACCTGTTATATCAAACATCATTTGATCCATAGTAATATTACCGACTTGCGGCACTTTTTTCCCGTTCAAAACTCCAAAAATCTTATTAGAAAGTCCACGTGAAACACCATCAGCATAACCTATCGGGATAGTCGCAATTGTTCTTGTACCATTTGCACGATATGTATGACAATAACTAACACCCTCACCATTTTTTGCATCGTGAATATGTACTATTCTGCCTTTCAAGGAAATAACTTGCTTAAGATTCGGTCTAAAGCCTAAGTCATCATCAGGAGTATCGGTATAAAGTCCGTATAAGGCAATACCTACACGACGCATATTGGAAAGCGGAACTTCATAACACATAGTTCCGACCGTATTTTGAATATGCAAAAGTAACCCCGTTGTATCTATATTCGAAACAACATTATTCCACCTATCAATTTGAACTTGAGTTTCGTTACGTTCTTCTGCCGCAGCAAGATGGGTAAACACTCCCTTAAGATCTATAAACTCACAAGCTTGAACCTTCTTTATAAAATCAATAGCCTTGTCATACTTAACACCAATTCTGTTCATGCCGGTATCTATTTTTACGTGCACCTTAGGCTTTTCACCTGTTCGGAGAAAAGCTTGTCTGCAAGCTTCAATATGCGCCTTAGAGAATATCGGGATAGAAATATTTTCTTGAACGGCAGTTTCAACAGCCCAAACGGGAACAGCACCAAGAACAAGTATTTCACAATTTATTTTAGCGTTTCTTAAATCTACACCTTCATCAATTGAAGCAACACCCAGCATATCAAAGCCCGATGCAAGAAGCGTAGGCGCAAGCATTACAGAGCCATGACCATAAGAATCAGCCTTTACAACAGCAAGGAGTTTTGTATCTGCCGGTACATTTTTTCTTATTTCTTTTGCATTATCGGTTAAATTTCCGATATTTATTTCAACCCAGGAGTCCCTATGTATATTTACATTTGTTTGTCTGATATTTTTCATAACCTCAATTATATAATATTTGTAAATATTTATCAAATATATTAAAGAAATTTCTGTGTTAACCGTAAATAAAGAAAAAGGTTAATGTATGGATAATAAAATTAATATAAATGCAATACAACAATTTATAAGCATTGGCGAAGATACTGATTTTATTAAAAAATATGATAAAGATAACAATAGCATTTTTACCAAAGAAGAAATAAATCAGCTTTGTGAAGATATTTTTAAATTTGCAGCAAAAGATGGTAAAATCGACGAATTGTCAGATGAAGAAGCTTTAAATTTTTATAATTCGACAATGTCAAAATCAATTGATAAATTTGAACAAGGCAAAAATCCTGTTACAAATTGGCTAAATAATGTTAATAAAGCTTACGAATTAAATAACAAGCTCAAGACCGAATTTGGCAGGGATTTTAAAAGTGATATTGAAATATTTTTAGATCTTGATGATGAAAAAATTCAGACCCTAAAAAAACTCCTTACTATAGATAAAAATAAAAAGTTAAATCCCCTCTCTCTATCCTTACTAATTGATTGCAATGAAGAAGAACTTGCAAAAATTGAAAAATTAATGAATATTAAAGGTTTAGAAGATGTTTCCAGTTTAGGTTTTATGCTGAATAAGATGAGAAAACTTGATGATGAACAACTTACTCAAGTACCCCTCCTCCTCAACATCCCTAACAGAAATGGATCTTTAACATCAAGAGAGATAGCTATTGCTGCCCAATTACCAAAAGAGGATATAGAAGCACTTATAAAAAACAATCCTAATTTCACAATCCAACAAAGGAACTCAACAAGAATAGAAATTTCCGGTGAGAATTCCAACTACAACTTTAGCCGAATTTACGACACAGAAAATAAAGAATGGATTGAAACAGTCACTACAGAAAATGACGGTTCAACCACTACAAAAACACTCAAAAATACAAAACTTGGAATAACACATATAACAAAAAGTGATTCAGTAACAGGAATCTGGCTGGGTGAAACTATTTATAAGTATGATAAAAAAGGCAACTTAATCTCAACAGAAGAACATGTAAAAGGCTCAGATGGTCTTAATCAAAATATTAGTATAACAGATAAAAACGGCAAAAAACATCCGGTTCAATGGACAAGTTTAGATAAACAAACAGGAATTAGAACAACACAAAAAGATTTAGTTTCCCCCGACGGAACAAGAACAAACTATTACTTAGAAGAATCTCCGGACGGATTGAATATAAGCGAATACAAAATTACAGACAGAAACGGAAATATTCTGCTTGATGAAAAAAGAACTTTTCAACCCGTAAACGGTAATCCTGATAAGTTCATTTCCTCTATTAATGATAAAGTATATGAAATTACATATTCACAAAATGCAGTAACCATTTTTGATAAATCAAAAAACAGAACAGTCCAACTTGATTTAAATAAAATTATTGAAAACAATAATCCGGAAATATTAAATATTATAAAACAACTACCAGGCGATAAATTAATAAAAATAGCAGAACGTAAGTTGGAAAAAATTGCCCCTGAAGACGCTTTCCCGAGTTGGAGTGCAGAAAATCGAACACTTAATACGGTTACTTCTGAATACAGTGATGATAAATATGAAATTTTTGGAATTTTCGCACACGAATTCGGACATTTTCTTGACACTGAAATTCATAGTGAAAAATTCGGTATAATTTCACAAAACCCTGAATTTTTAGCTATTTATAACGAAGAACTTGAAAATTTTAAAAAAGCATCAACAACATTTCAACAAGAAGCTTTAGATTATTTTATCGACAATGAAGGGGATATGATAACATCCACAGCCGAAACAGTAGCTGAAGCGCATGCAACACTAATTAGTAAATATACTATCCGCAGAACCTATAATTTACAGAAAAATTTTCCTAAAACTATAGCTAAAATTGCACAATTACTTAATCAATAGAGATTTTAGAAGAAAATTCCGCAACGATTCTTGCAACATCAGAACCCCCGATACATACTTCTAAAATCAAACCGCTTTGGATAAGTATTGTTTCGCTAAATTCCATATTATCTATATCTATGATTTCAAATTCAACAAAATCTCGACCTACATAGCGAAGTTTACCATATTCACCACCGGTAGCCCAACGTATAAACATAAATTGTTGTTCGTATTCTTTTAATTTTTCTGTAAGTCTCATTATATCCTCACCCTGTAATAACATTTTACTTAAAATTTGCAAACAGTCAAATTTTTAGTTTATCTTATTAATAACAAACTGTAAAGCCCCTTGCTGAGCCTCAAAAACTGTTTTACAATCGTCACAAGCCTTATTATAAAAATCGCTATCACTTAATAATTTTTCCATATAATTTGTCAATTCTTCAGGGGTTTTTACAATTTTTCCGGCATCTGTTTTATCTAAAGTCCAATAAATATCTTTAAAATTATGGATTGACGGACCTGTAATGGTAGGCTTATCATAAACAGCAGCTTCAAGAGGATTATGACCGCCTGTCTTGTTAAAACTTCCGCCAATAAATGCAAAATGACAAATTGAATACATTTTACCAAGTTCACCAAGAGTATCAAGGATTATCACGTCATAATCATTAAATCTGTGGTCATTTGAGCGTAATCCGTAGTTTAACCCAAACTCTTTAGCCATAAGTTTAACATCAGGAACACGTTTCGGATGACGCGGAGCAAGAAGCAATTTTATATCTGAATATTTGCCTTTTAAGTATTTAAATGACTCAAAAGCAATTTCATCTTCGCCGGAATGAGTACTTCCTGCAATAATTACCCTAAAACCATTTTGCCCAAGTTGAATGTCTGCATCCTTGCGCTTAACATCAAATTTAAGATTACCCATAACTTCAACTTTATTCTCATCAGCACCTATAGCAATATATTTTCGCCTATCATCATCGCTTTGGGTGTAAACAGCCGAAAAATACCCGAAAACTTTCTTGAAAAAGAATTTTACTCTCTCATAGGTTTTGAAGGTAGAATCAGAAATCCTTCCATTAATAATTGCAACAGGAATATCTCTCTTGCTGCAAGCAAACGCAAAGTACGGCCAAATTTCAGTTTCCGCTATAAAAACGATTGAAGGTTTCACTTTATTCAAAAAGTTATTAGCGCAAAACGGAATATCAAAAGGAAAATAAGTTATAAAATCTGCGACACCTTCGTATTTTTTATGCGCAATTTCCTGTCCCGTTTTTGTTCCGGTAGTTATAATAAGTTTTTTTTCGGGAAAAGTTTCTTTTATTTTTTTTGCAAGATTTTCAAGCGCAATAACCTCACCTACAGAAACTCCATGAAGCATAACACTGTCAGTTTTAGCATCAAAAGGAAGTTTAACAAACCCAAATTTTTCTTTTAAACCTGCATTAGGTTTTCCCATAAACCACCTTATTGCAAACACAAACGGCATAGCAATAACAAAAACTATTGTTGATAAAATTCCATACAAAAACATAACAGAATAATTATAATACAAACACAGATAAAGAAAAATCCCCGCCATAATAAGACAGGGATTTTGATTTACATTGTATTTATAAAAACTATGCTTGAACTTCTTCTGCAGGAGCTTCTTCCGCTTTAGCAGCTTCAGCAGCTTCAGCAGCAGCTTTAGCTTCTGCTTCTGCTTGAGCTTTTGCTTCTGCTTCAGCAGCAGCTTTAGCTTGAGCTTTTTTAGAAAGTTTAACTGTTTCTTTCTTTTTGTAGTTCAAAGTGCCGTCTTCGTTGCAATTTTTAATTAAATATGCAACAGTTTCGGTTGGTTGAGCACCTTTTTTAACCCAATCTTGAGCAGCAGCAAGGTCTAATTTCATAACCTTAGTCTTAGGATTATAATGACCTAATTCTTGGATAGGTCTGCCTTCTCTTTTTGTAGTAGAGTTAATAACGATAATTCTATATGATGGGTTCTTTTTAGCACCTAATCTTTTTAGTCTGATTTTTAACATTTTGTTTGTTTCCTTCTTATTATTTTGTACTTTTTCGGAATTTCAACCGCCGCTTGTTGATTTCCCTTGAACAAGGCTAAGAGGAATTGCCCGTTCCGACCCCATGAAACCATAAAATTGTTATAATTGCAAGTTAAAAAAAATAAAATTACGCAAAAATATTACAAAAAGTAAATAAAATAGATGATTTTTGCACAACTCTTAAAGAAAATTTTTTTTTATCCGTATGCACATGTTGAGTAACTATATACAAATGTAGAAGGTTAAAATGGATTTCAACGAATACAGCATAGAAGGCAAAAACGGCAGAGAACAGCTTAAGA
>CAYUQM010000045.1:0-16870 GCA_964446855.1 uncultured Muribaculaceae bacterium | reverse complement strand
AAAAAAGGCGACACCCAGATTCGAACTGGGGGATAAGAGCTTTGCAGGCTCCTGCCTTACCACTTGGCCATGTCGCCGTCCTCGTTTCTTAATAATACGAAACACATAACTCATTGTCAATAGTTAATGATTAACTTTGAGTATTTGCTGTATTTATATTACAAATCCTCAAACCCTGGAGATGTTGCTGGCAGATTTCTGTAGCCCTTATTTGAATGAACGGTTTTCTTAATGTATTGATTTGAGTAGTTACCTTTTTCAAACAATTTTTTTAGTGTGTTTTCTCTGGTTACAAGCGGATGTAAGTTTTCGTCGCTTTCGGGGTATGATTTTAATATTTCGCACCAGACTGCAGCTTCCATTGTCCAGGCATAAGTTTCTTCGGCTAAAGAGTTATACTCGTCTTGGTGTAACGCTTCGTGTGATAATAGTGCTGCCAGAGCTCCCGGAGGGGCGTCTTTATGGCGCGGGTTAATATAAATATATAATTTACCGCTTTTTTTCCAGCCCAATGCGTCGTATGATTTGTACTCAGGATTTATTTCTCCCAAATCTTTAAATTCTACTTTTACAGGTTTTTGTGATAAATTATTTCCAAGAATTGCATTTCTGGAGAATTCCCCGTTAGTACCTTTTAGCATATCAAGTGCTACATAGATTATCGGATCTTTGCCTACTGTTTTATATACCGGTAAAATTCTTTCAATATAGTCTTTAGAGTACTGTTTCGGAAAGTTTGCAGGTACTACGAAATCATCCAACTTACTCTTTGAGTATGCAGGCATTACAAAAACTGCCTGTGCTAATGCAATTATGCATAATATCTTTTTCAAATCCATAAATATTTTTGTCTCCTCTTCTAATCCCTAATAGATATTTACATTATACTTATCTTTTTAGGGAAGGCAAATTTTTGTTATTTTCTGTTGAGTATTGCAAATTCTCTGTATAGGACTTTGTATTCTTCTGAAGGGTCAATGCTTTCAGCTTCTTTTACGTATTCAAAGGCGGTTTTTATATCCCCGAAGAGTTTATATATATCTGCCATTTCGGCATAGTAGCGAGCATTGGTTACATCAAATGTAATTGCACGCTTCAAGCATTCTATTGCTTCCTCGTAATCTTGCTCTTCTTTTCTTACCAAAGCCAGATAAAAATACCCTTCCGAGCAGTTAATATCTAATGATATTGCATCTTGTGCAAAGGTTTTAGCTTCTTCTAAATTCTTGGCTGCAAAAGCTGCTTTTGCTCCTAAGGTAAAAGCTGAAATGTAATTATAGTTATTCTTAATTATATTTTTAGCGATATGCAATGCTTCTTCATACTGTTTACATTTAATATAAACTTCTCCAAGATCACATTGGTAATTTAGTGCCTCAGGAGTTCTGGTTATAACTGTGTTTAGGTGTTTTTGTGCGTTTTCAAACTTGCCGATTTCCATTTCTATTTGAGCGAGTGCTGAAAGTGTGAAATTATCATTACAACCTTGCTCGATATTGTTCAACAATGTACGTTCTGCTTCAAGAAAGTTTTTGTCTTTAAATAACAGCAACGCTCTTAATACGTTTGCATGATAATGCTTTCTGTTGTTTTCGAGTATAAAATCAACTTCTTTTTTTGCTTTGTCGTATTCTTTATATTCGTAATACAGATAGGCAAGAGAATATCTGTAATCCGTGTTATTAGGGGATATACAAATTGCATTTTTATATGCGGTAACTGCTTCATCTTTCCAGCCGTTTAGAAAATATGCATTTCCGAGGTTGTAGAAATAAATCGGATTTTTTTTATTTAGTGCTGATGCTTTTGAAAAATATTTTATTGCATCAATAAACTTCATATCTTCAAGAGCAAATAATCCACGGTAATTTAAAATTTCAGGGTTTTGTATGTTGTTGTCAAAACTGTCAAAAATTTCTCTGGCTTTGTCCAGCTCGTTATTGTTAAATAAAATTTTTCCTGAAAGTATTTTACATTCAATATTATCAGGGTTTAGAGCAAGTGCTTTTTCTATGTATTTTTTTGCTTGTTCAATTTCAGAATTAATGTATAATGCATTTGCGTATTCGTAAAGGCATTCGTCGCTTTTGTTAATTTCGGAGATGTATTTTTCGGCATCTTCTAATAGCTCTAATTTCCCGCAAAGACAGATGATATCAGTGAGGTTTTCTGTGTTTGCTTCTAATTCATAAATTTTTTCTGCCAGTTCTTTTGCAGATATTAATTCATTCTGCCTGAAATATATTTTTTGTAATAATTTTAAGGATGGCAGATGGCTGCTGTCGTTTGCTAAAATCTGTTCAGGATATTGTATTGCGCGCGGATAATTGTGGAGGAGAAAATACAATTCCCCGACTTGGAATAATAACTCCGAATTGTCCGGTTCAATAGCGAGAGCCTTGTATAACATATCGATTGCTTGTTTATAGCATTCTTGAGATTTTAATTCGAAAGCTCTTTTGATATAGTTTATAATTTCGCTGTTTTCTTCCATACATTCTCCGTTATTTTTTTTGCTTTTTTTTCTTTTTATTGTTTGTTGAAGTTTGCGGTTGTGTATTGTTAATTATTACTAAAACCTCTTTATCTCCTGCCATTTTAAGGTTATTTCTTGCAATTTCTTCTAAACTTGAAGTTTTAGAAAACAATTTTATATCGCTTTTAAGGTCTTTATTGCGTTGTTCAGCTTCATTTCTTACACGTTCCATGGTTTTTATTTTGCTCTTGTAAGCAATTGTTTTTGAAATATTTAAAATCACACCAAAACCAACTTGAACCAAACAAAATAGCAATACAAATGTTAAAAACGAATAGTAAAAACCTATTTTTTGCTTATTCCTGCGGGATTTTTTTCTTGATTTTTCGACAAGTTTTTTATTCGACTTCTTATGAGAGTCTGAAGACTGAGATTTCTCAGGGGTATATTCGTTATTTTCCTGATTTCCTTCCATTGCGCAAGCTCCTGGTGATATTATATAAAAAATTATGTTATGTGTCCAGTTTTTTACCAACGGAATTGTGTAGAAAATTTCACTTCTGATTTTATAATTTCTCTACTTTCGTCAAAAGTTTGTCCGGCTCCGAACTCAAAGCGAAGTCTGTCGTCTTTTGTCGGTTTGATTGAAAGTATTAATGAATTTTGTTTTCTGTTTCTTGTGATATCTGAAGTCATTACATCTTTGATTGATATATATTCATTAAGCTTAAGCTCAGGAGTTACTGAGAATTTATCTACTACCATACTGTATGCGACTCCGGATTCTTTATTGTAAGAGGAGCTTAGAGAAAAATATTTCTGATCGTATTTTGTGTAAAAAGATGTTGTGAAACCAAGATCAGATTTATCAATACTTTCATTATATGCAGTTCCGAATAAAAAATTTCCTTTTTTGGCAATTACGGCATTTGCATCAACCGGAGCTATATTGTATGCTATGTCGCCGGAACGAGCATAGACATTGTTTGCGAATGTTGTTTTAGGTAGTTTGCTGTTGTTGGCGGTTCTTGAATCGTTAAACTTTTGCGGAACTTGCAAATTGAGAACAAATTCTTTGTGTTCATCTTTTAAATATATAGCATCTGCATTTTCTGCATATTCTAAGTAGCCTTTTACGGCAGAATTGTCCTCCGCCAATTGGGTATCATCAAAATTATCATATTCTTGTGCATATAATGTATTATCTGATTCATTTAGATTATTTTCAGATTTATTTTCGGGTATTTCCCATATAAAAATTGACGGAAGAATAGGATTGCCTTCACTATCCAATTCAAAAGTTGCTTCTTGATTAACGGTTTTTTCTTTAGTGTTATTTTTTGCTATTACCGGACTGAACAGACTTAAGCTAAGCAAAAATAGTATTAATAACCCTTTCTTCATACTCATTATTTTACACTTTATTTTGACTTTCGTCAAATAATACTTACGGGTTAAAATACCCTAACTAGAAGATTTTTTCATCTTCATACAGAGTCTTTTCTTTTAAGATATTTGCATATTTATCCAGAGTTTCAAGTAGAGGACCCATCTCTTCGTTAATTTCGTTACGACTTATATTTATATCGTGCGGGCGATCGTGCGCATCTAAAACAAGCTCAAGGTCCATTTTTGCTTGTACCGCATCTCGAAGGATTTCAGGGATATTAAGGGCTGTCGGGTTATCGCTTTCAAGATTTTTGTAGTATGCATCTTCGTAATTTTCGTTTAAACGCAGTTTCCAATTTGCACTGAGTTCTTTTCCTCCTTGATTGTAAGTTTTATCTATTCCGAAGAAATCGCTGAATGATATCTGAATGTTTTTTGCCGTAGTAAATAGTTCTACAAACTTAGCTCTTACGTGTTCCATTGGGTTTGTAATAATTTTATGTTTAAACTGTTCGCGTTCTTTTAATCTTGCAGGGTCAGCGTTTAGATAGCCGGAAAGATAATCTACGTTCCAAGCATTGTGATTTCTTACCCAGTCTACATTAATCATCTGACTAGCAGGAACCGAATCATGCGAACCTACCAAGGCAGTATTTTGCCGTGGGGAGTGTTCCCCTCTGCTCCATTCAAGTTGTGTGATTCCCGGTAGTTTGTTTTTCTCATAATATACGTGTCTAAAAGTATTTGTTTGAGAACCTAAGTCTTCCCAAACCGCATTTTCAGGATTTAGTCCGTGTTCTTTTAGCAGGGGAATTACTAATTTTTCCAGAAGCTTTTTATAATTCCCGTCAGGATCTAAATGATGCATATTAGACATATTACTTGCTTCAAAACATCCTCTGTCAAGATAGCCGTTTACAATATGTACAGAATCTTCTTTGTATATATATGGGTCAACAAGCCCAAGAGCATGGTCAATACGGAGATTTTCACCGGTTTCAAATGCGGATTCGATTTTTTCTTTTAAAAGTTTCCCTGCTGTACCAAGTGAGCCGTCTGCATTGAAAAATTTCTTAGGGTCAAGGACAGGGATTTGCCATAATTGAGGTCCAAGTTTACCACCATCCGGACAACCCAGTTTGTAACCGTCAATAAAGGCGTCTTTGTGTATCCATTCTTCACTCGGAGAGAAACCTACAAGTAAATCGTTTATATATGTAAATCCTTCTTTTTCTCTAAATGTTTTATTTTCTTTAATTTGTTTGTCTGCAATAAACTGCCCGAATACGAAAGAGTTAATGTCATCAGAGCTCCTTGATAAAAGTTTGTTGTATCTGGCAATCGCTTCCGGATTTCTTTGCTTTAAAAGAGTGATTAAATTTTTATCAATCTCTTTATCCCACATACCTACATCCATTGTTCCGTATGTACGGGTAAGAAGTTGGAAAAGGCTTTCTTCCAAGGCTGCTGTTCCTTTTTCTTGTTTGAAAGCTTTGAACTCTTCGTTAAGTTTTGATGCGGTTTTATTGCCGGTTTGCAGTTCTTCTTTAAAATTTTTATATGCCTCTTTTATCGCAATATCATATATTTCAAAAGCTTCAAAAAATTCTGAATAGATGTATGGTTTTTCGCTATTTTCAATATTTTTTGGTAATGCAAGTTTATTTAATGTTGATTTTGAAATAATATTTGCATATTTTGGAGTTGCAAGTTCGTTTAGGTCTATGAATAAGTGATTTCTTGCAAATACGGTCCCTGAATATGGAGAAATATATGCTCTTGTTATATCCCCGTTAGGTCCGAGTTGGTTTCCGCTGAATCCATGTAATTTTTCAAACTTGATTAGCTCTTCCGCAGCTTTTGAAAATGGGGATCCGACTCCCATGTCGTTGCTTTGTGCCGGATAACAAGAGCCATGAATAATCATAGACATATTTTCTATGCCCAAATATTTTTTAGCATCATTTATTGCAGCGTTATATTCTGCCTTTTCGTTTTCTCTTAATCGACGCGTAAAGTTTTGATTATAATATGTATTTATTTTCCCTACTTGCATGCTTATTTTAAAACCCGAACAAATTTTTTTTTGCTATATTAAGGAAAGGATTTCTATCGGGTAATAACAACCGATTTCTTCGCGGGAAAGCACCGTTATGTTATTCATATAGTTTGATAATAATGTAAAGAATAACGGACGCAATTCAATAGGTACAAGGATTTTAGGACTACTAATGTTGAATTGAGCAGCTTTTTTAGAGATTTTCTTTGCAAGTTTTTCAGCAAAATCACCATCGACTTTTACTATAAAATCGTCGTCTTCTTCAAAACTTGGGATTAATTCATCAATAGTTTTTTCTGAAATTTCAAATACACTGATGGTTCCGTCAGAATTTACATATTTTTTAACTATTTGACGCGATAAAGCTAATCGAAGTTTTTTTAATAAATCTGCTTTTGGGCAGTCATCTGCGTAATCATTAAGTTTCTCAAAAATATAAATGATATTTTTTATAGAAACTTGTTCCTTTATCAAACCTGTCAGAAGAAATTTTAAATCTGACGGGCTTATATAGTCAGGAACAAGGTTTTCAAACAGGAATGGATTTGCTTGTTCTACAACGTTTATATATTTATCCAAGTCGGAATAATCTAATAAATCTTCCACATATTTTATTGAATAAAATTCCAATAATTTTGAAATATATTCGGCGCCTGAAATACCTTTTTCCCAGAAGTCTTTTGTTTGTGAATTTTCCAGCCAAATGATTTTTTTGCCTGTCAATACATCGATATCAGTAACCGCTTCTTTAGGTTTTTTATCGAGGTGTAAGTCTTCTGAATAAAATAATGAATATCCGGTGTATGCGTTTCCTCTATATACTTCAAGCCCTCTTATTTTAATAGAAAATTCATAAGGGTTTAGGGTTTCATCGTCTTTAAACATAACCTTCGGAATTACGTAACCAAGTTCATCAGTTAATTTTAATCTTGTTTTTACTGTTGCGGCAACTAAATCTTCTTCAGGTGTAACTTTTTCTGAATTAACGTAATCAAGAAGTTCTTCACTTAAATTAATAGAAAGTTTATCTTCTTTTAATCTGGAAAACATTACATCAGGAGAAGTTGTTTTTGCCAGTTTATTTTTTAGTTCGTCTAATTCTTTTAAGCCTGCTGAAATTTTGTCATTAAGTTTTTTTCTGCCAACTGAAGCAGGGGCTTCCGAATCCAGTTCTGTTTTAATTTTTGAAATCTTTTTTTGTTGTGAAATAATTTTAGCTTGAATGTCAAGGCAAGACTCATAGGGATTAAGTTTCGGAGAAAGCATTTTTTCCATTTGGCTTTTAAAAGATGATATGTTGATAATATCGCCATTGTCGTTCTCATCTTGAGATTGGCTTTCTGACATAAAAATGCAGTTATACTTTAAGCCGTCATCAGTTTCAATTTCATTCATGCTATAAAGTTCCCAGCCGTTCATTGACATCTCGTTTAGAAGATTTTGTAATTCCTGAACATTTTCGCAGGAACACGTCTTGATAACATACTGCATTTTATTGTTTTTAAACATAATAAGGTCCCTTTTGTATTTATTTTATTATTTCATATATTTGTTTTCTTATTTCCGGTTTTTTATCGGTAAATTCAAATGCTTCATCACAATATAATTTACAAGCTGCTGTTTTATTTTTGTCATTTGAATATATTGTGTATAAAACATCTCCGGTATTAACTTGTTCTCCGGTTTTTTTATTCAAAAACACTCCTACACTGTAATCAATAGAATCAGATTTTTTCTCTCTTCCGGCACCTAGTAATTTACAGCCGTAGGCAATTTTATATGCGTCAATTTTTTTGACAAACCCGTTCTTTTCAGACTTAACTTCAACTTTATACATACATTGAGGCATTTTGCCATAATTATCTATAATTTCAGGATTTCCGCCCTGAGCAATAATCAATTCTCTGAATTTTTCAACGGCTTTACCTGTGTGTATAAGTTCCCTTAAATAGCTTTTAGCAGTTTCTTCATCAATAAAAACTCCTGTTTGAGTAAGGGCAATAGCCGCAAAATCATAAGTCAGTTCTGCAATATCGCCGGTTGTTATGTTTCCGCGTAAAAATTCCAGTGATTCTAATACTTCAACAGAATTTCCTACGGCTCGTCCAAGAGGCTCTTCCATAGAAGTTACTACTGCGGTAATGGATTTGTTTAATTTTTTACCGATTCTAACCATTAACTTTGCAAGTTCAACTGCATCATCTGCATTTTTCATAAATGCGCCCGAACCGTATTTTACGTCAAGAATAATATTATCTGCTCCGGAGGCTATTTTCTTCGATACTACGGAAGATGCAATCAAAGGCATTGCGTCAATAGTTGCGGTAACATCTCTCAGTGCATATAATTTCCCGTCAGCCGGAGTTAGGTTTTGGGTTTGTTGTCCTATGGCTAGCCCTATATTTTCGACCTGTTTATGCAGTTCTTCAATAGAGAGGGAAGTAGAAAAGCCCGGTATTGATTCAAGTTTATCTATTGTGCCGCCGGTATGTCCAAGTCCTTTCCCTGACAATTTTGCGATAGGAATTCCTGCTGCAGCCAGTAACGGAATCAGCGTTATTGTTACTTTATCCCCAACTCCGCCTGTAGAGTGCTTATCCACAATTTTTTTCGACAATTCGCCGAAGTGAATAACTTCACCTGAGTTTATCATTGCTTCGGTTAAATGGGCTGTTTCATCCTCGCTCATACCACGGAACCATACAGCCATAAGCCAAGCACTCGCTTGGTAGTCAGGCATGGACCCATCTGACAAAGAAGAAATAAAATAGTTTATTTCTTCTTTACTCAGTTCTTTACCTTGTTTTTTCTTATCGATAATATCGACTATACGCATAAATTAGTTACCGCTTTTAAGTTTTTGTATAACTTGATCTGTAACATCTACACCGCCCACAAAAATTACTCTAAAATCAACAATTGCATCCAAATGTTGTTCTACCAGAACTTTTTTTGCAGCAGCTTGAATATTGTTGAAAACTAATTCTTCTTTTTGATTTTTTAATTTAATATAAGCATCTTGTTTAGCATCTAATTCTTTTGCTGTTGCTTCTTCGAAATTTTGTTTTTTTAACGGAGTATCAAGAGCTTTGTATTGTTTTTCTTTATCAACCATAAATTGTTGAAGTTCCAAAGCTTTTGAATCAACTTCCTTAATAGCTTGTTGCGCAAGCGGATAACCGGCTTGGACTTTTTGATAATCAATATAACCAATACCTGCTGCAAAAGATTGATTTGCAGAAGACATTAACAAACCACATCCCAACAATGCTAACGCCAATTTAAAATTTTTCATAATACCTCCTGTATCTGTTTTTATAATTTTTTTTATTAATATATCAAGTCACCAACACCGAAAGTGAAGTAACCGTTTTTAGAGCCATTGTTCCCAACCGGAGTGAACGGAATACCGTAATCAATAGACAGAGGTCCCATTCCCGGTACGTATAATTTCAGCCCTACACCGGCAGATACAGCATAAAGCGGTCTGTCATATAACGTGGATGAAATTGTAGGGTTGAATATTTTACCTGCATCAACAAATGCTGTTAATCTTATGTTGTTAAGAAATGCAATTTTTCTGGCTGCACGGGATCTGTCCAAGAATGGTATAGGGGTTGCAAATTCCATAGAACCCATTACAAAAGCATCTCCGGTTCCGACTCCGCTCATTTTGAAGCCTCTAACAGAGTATGGACCGCCTAAGCGGTATGCCATAACTTCAGGCATATCGTCGCCGTGTACCCGTCCGCCGGCTCTTGCCATGAATGACAATGATGATTTCTTTCCGACAGGGACGTATTGTTTGATGGAACCTGACAGCTTACCGTGAGTCTTGTCAAACCCGTTTAAGCCGATTTCTTCGTCAAATCTGATATTAGCCAATGTACCTTTTCGGGTTACTGCGGCAGAATCTCTTGTATCGTATACGAATGCAGGACTCAATGACAAGAATAAACCGCCATCCAGTTGTTTTGCACGTTCACTGATAGGTATTCCGTATCTTGCATACATACTTGCAATTTTATCAAAGTCACCTTCTCTCACGTCAATATTTTCAACTCCGAGAGAGAATGTTGATGTGAGATTTTTATTACGCTTCATTCTGTGAGCAAGTGTCATTTCTCCGCCAAATCTTCGTTCAACCGCGAGCGGAACCTGATAAGAGCCAAAATCTCTAAAGAATAACTTTGACATCAACGAAGTATCGGCATTTAGGAAATGCGGTTCAAAGAAACTCAATTCAACTTGCATATTCATTCTTCGTTTGATAGAAGAGTCGTTTAGGATTACCCCGGAACCGACTAAGCCGTTTAACGATAAACGTTGATTTAAACCTCTGAAGTTATTATCTGCAATCCCAACGGAACCGAATAACCCTGTTACGGAGTCAATACCGCCACCGACAGAAATACTTGCCGTTCTGCTTTCATTAACAATAATTGTTACGTCGTATTTGTCAGGATCATCTTCACAAGGTTCAATTTCTTTGTTTACTTCTTTAAAGGCTTGTGTTGCGTATAATCTTGCTAAGTCTTGTTTTATAATATTTTCGTTATAAACGGCACCTGGTTCTACAAGAATGTTTCGTGCAACAACGTAATCCTTTGTTTTTTCATTTCCGGCAATTGCGATAGAGTTGATAACACCTTCTTTAAGTCTGATATTAATTGTTCCATCCGGATCATCACTTACAGATTCAATCCTAGCTAAGATATAACCTTTTGAGTTGTAGATGGATTGGATTTTTTCAATAGCTTCATTTAATTGAGATATGTTTTGAGGTTTCCCTTTCATTGCAAGAAGCGGTTCAAGGATTTCTTCTGTTGAAACTACGGTATTCCCCTCGATTGTAAAGTCTGTTACCGGTGCATTTTCTTCTAAAATGATTTTTAAGGTAACGCTTCCGTCGGGATTGTTTACCGGAATAGCTCTCATTTTTTCAGTAAAATACCCCATTTGATACACATTTCTAAGCCCGTTTTGTACTCCGTCACGATCGTATTTATCCCCTTTTTGCAGATTTAACTTTGACAAAACTTCTTCTTCTGAAACTACATTGATTCCATGGATTTCAACATCCTTGATGTATTTCAATGTTTTTTCCGCAGTAGCTTCATTTGCTACCTGAACAGGAGTTTCTGACATTGATGCAAGTTCTGTTAAGCTTGGGAAATAATCTTCTGACGCAAGGCTTGCAAGAGGGCAAGTTATTGTTAGAGCAAGTGCGGTTATCAATCTATATATTCTAGGAGTTTTCAACTTCCAATCCTTATTATGTCCTACTTTACCAGTATTATATCATAAATTGTAAAAAAAGAAACAATTTACATTTTTTTTACATTTAATATGTACGAATAAATGTCGTTTTTGTTTGCATCGTATAAAACAGATAAAATCATGGAAATATCTTTAGCTGAAAATCCTTTGTCAGATAAAGCTTTGATTTCATCTTTAAATTGTTCTGCCCCGGATTGAAGCTGAGATGCATGAACCATGCCGACAATTTCGCCTTTTAGCACATTTTCCTCAAAATATTTTATAATATTTGAGACGTTATCAGTAATTATTTCTTCAAATATTTTTGTTAATTCTCTTCCTATAGAAACAGTTTTTTGTGGATTAACAGTTGCTATAACTTCCAACGTCGCTTTTAATCTGTTCGGAGACTCGTAAAATACCATGTCTGTGTTTTTGTATTTGATTAATAAATCTGTTATTTGAGATTTAGATTTTGGTAAAAATCCTACGAATGCGAATTCTTCGCTTTCTCTCGGGACTTGAGATAAAAATGTTACAACTGCATTGGCTCCGGGAAGAGCGGTTATTGAAATCCCGTGTTTTTTTAATTCTTTTACGAGAATTGCTCCGGGGTCACAAAATAGCGGAGTGCCGGCATCGGAAACCAACGCCATTTTTTTTCCGCTTTTAATTAATTCTATGAATTTCTCTACACGCTCTTTTTCGTTAAATTTGTGATATGAGATACATTTTGTAGATATAGAGAAGTGATTAAGGAGCTTTTGAGTAACGCGCATGTCTTCACAGGCTATTATGTCGACGCGACTTAAAATCTCAAGTGCCCTGTGAGAGATATCTGATAAGTTCCCGATAGGGGTTGGTACTATATAAAAATCAAATTCTTTCATAAGTTTATTATACACAAAAAAAGAGCCTGGATACAGGCTCGTTGGAATTAAGAATAGCTGGAAGTATGAAAAAGATTATTTATATTAAACATATTAAGTGTAATTATTACAATTACCCAAGTGGGTATATTATGGAATATTGAATTTTTATTTAAAATTAGTAGTTTAATCTTGAAAATGTTTTTTATTACCCATGTAGTTATAAGTTTAAACAAACAAAAACCATGAATTTGTGGTGATTAAGTGTATTTTTGGCACTTTTTGGAAGAACTAAGTATAATCAAGGTTTTCAGAGCTTAACAAAACTTCACAAGAGGGGTTGACAAATAAATTTTTATCTTGTATAGTAAAAGTGTTAGATGAAGTGTTCAAAAAACACTTAATAAGAACTCCAGAGAGGAGGAAGCAAATGTTAACAATTAATCCTGTAAAATTTAACAGTACAAAAAAATATATTTCTTTCGGTGACGGTAATACGAATAACGTTACTCCGAATATGGCGATTTTGGCTTTGCAAAACCCAACCGCTCGTCGTGAATTTGAAGGGAATTTAAACAACGCATTGCCATCTAACCCTATAATGTCTACATTGAAAAAAATTGCGAGAACTTATAAATATGTTGTAGCGTCCGGTTCAACTCCGAACAAAACTCCTGATCAGCACATTTCCTTTCTTGGTTAATCGGTGTTGTTCGTGTAAGAACTGATGCTCATTATTTTATTTACCCCAAAAAATACTTCTGTAATATAAGACATATTACTAAGTATGTTAATCCTAATTTGATTTATCCTTTTCCTTGATAGGAAAAGGAGGTCAGATTATGGATGACAAAATTAAAGAAATACGTAAAAACACAGAAAAAGCTCAATGTTTTTTTTCTGAATGTCTTGCTTTTACTCTTGGTCCAGCTGAATTAAAAAGCATGATGGAACAAGGTAATGTCACTGTTTTGGATGTTAGAAATAAAGAAGACTATATTGATGCCCATATTCCGGGGGCTGTTTCTATCCCTAAAGATGAATTGACTGATAATTTGGATAAGTTATCTAAAGATAAAGTAACCATTGTTTACTGTTACAATCAGCAATGCCATTTAGGGGTTCGGGCTTGTTTGACTCTTGCTGAATACGGTTATCCTTGTATGCACATGGAGGGTGGTTTCGATACTTGGGTAAATAGTTTCAGATATGCTACAGTAAGCGGAGAATAAATAAAAACGGAGAGTTAATACCTCTCCGTTTTTATTCGTCTAAAATCTGTTGTAACCTGTCTGTATCAGTCATCGGTATAAATTCGCCTTCTTTCTGGAAGCCGCCGATGGTTTGTCCGTCTTTTTCGACTTCTATATAGTTATAACCTTTGGCAGATAATGCTTGTTCAATTTCGCTTTCTGATTCAACTTGTGAGTTATTATTTATTAGTGTTTCAAGTGTTTGTTCTAATTTTGCTACCGATATTGTGTTTGAATTGCCCATAACTGTTTTGTAGAAGTTTTGTAAGTCTTTTTTGCCTATATTTCCATTTTTAGTTTTTATACAGCTTATAACAGCTTCCGCTTCGCCTGGACTATCGAAACCCAAGCCTTTTAAATAGCTTGCATATTGTGTAGTTGTAACCGTATCCCCGTTTGCTTTCATGCCTGCAAATTGAGCGTTCACAAAATCTTTAAGATTATCAACCTTGAATTCGGTGCCGTTTTGCAGGGCGGTTTGGTAATTATTCATTAAGGTTTGCTGTGCTTCGGTTGGACCTTTCGGGGTTTTTGAAGCTTTATTACCTTTGAATAATCCTATAAATTCGGTAATTGTTTCGCCTATAGATTTTCCGGCTTGAACTCCGCTTTGTAATGCAACGAGAGGGTCTGTGCCAGTCTGTATTGACATTATGTACTGTTGCAGAGACATTGGGGTTTGTCCGCTGGCAAGGCATTGCTCGCAATACATTTGGTATTGTATCTGAACATTATTTCTACCGGAAGACTCTCGTTGATTTATGATTGCAGGCTGTTCGGCAGCTCCGCCTGTTCGTGCGTTCCAGCTGACTTGAGCCCTTTCTTCAATTTGCTGCGGATTGCTCCTTCCGAGTTGTCCGATTGTTGTCATAATAAATCTCTCTCATTAAACTACGTTACATATATAAAAACGTTTTATATTAGCTAATTTCACATGTTTAGAAAATCTTTACAATCTTTACAATTGCAGGCAAAATTTTTTTTGTTTAGCTATTAGATATGTATGTTAAATTGTTCTAAACCTTCTGTGACAAGTTATATTAGGTGCAATTCCAAACCATTGGATTGTGTTATATACAGGGCTGCAGATGTGAGAAGTGACGGTATAATGTACCATTACGGAATGGCAGATGTTAAAACCGGGCGTTATGTCGGAGAAATGTACGGAAGAGTTATGACAGAAACAATGTTTTCCGGATATTATCCCATAACTTCTGCTTACGATTCATTTAAAATAGAAAAATTATATATTAAAAATAAGAGATGCGGTTACGGTACAAAATTTTTGAAGTTTGCCGAGCTGGAAAGTAAAGCTTTAGGATGTGAGGGTAGAGTTCATTTGCTTGCTAGTCGATTGTATTCTCCGAATAATCCGCCGCATTTGTTTTATAGAAAGAATAATTTTTCATCTCAAAATACAGAAAAAATGAAATATTTTGATGAATGTATAAGAGCAAATAAACAAATTGATGTTGAAACTGCAGATAATTTGGAAATGTTTCTTGCAAAATACGTACCAAAGTCTAAAATTCCACGTTGGAAAATTTATTTGAGGTTTATAAAAAAGACCTTCCGTATTTAGGAAGGTCTTTTATTTTATTTAACTACTATGTTAACAAGTTTTTTCGGAACAACAATTGTCTTAACTATTGTTTTGCCTTCTGTCAGTTCTTTGATTTTCGGACTATTTAGGGCAGTTTCTTTAAGTTCGTCCTGAGATAAAGCCTCATCAACTTCAATCTTGTCCTTAACTTTTCCGTTAACCTGAACTACAAGAGTAATTGAACTTGCTTTTGCGAGGTTTTCATCCCATTCACACCAAGGCTGATCGTGAATTGAGCCTTCTCCGCCGAGTTCGCTCCATGCTTCTTCAGTTAAGTGAACCGCAACAGGTGACATTAACTTAATCAATGAAACAATCGCAAAGCTAAGAACGCTCTTGTCTTCTTCGTCAAGTTCTTTCTTAGCTGCACGCCAATCATAAATTGCGTTAGTAAGCTCTCTATACTTAGAAATTACTGTGTTGAATTGGAAGTCGTTGGCAATGTCGTTTGTAATTCCTTTGATTGCCATATGAACCACACGAACAAGGTCATCATTTTCTTTTTTGTGTGCACAGATTGCTTCGCTTCCGCATGACAGTGTTATATCATTCGCATTTGTAGAAATTAATCTCCAAACTCTGTTCAAGAATTTGTAGCAGCCTTCAACGCCTGCGTCTGACCAGTCGAAGTCTCTTGCAGGAGGTGAATCTGAAAGGATAAATAATCTTGCCGTATCCGCGCCGTAATTTTCAAATATTTCATCAGGGTCAACAGTATTACCCTTGGATTTTGACATTTTAGAACCGTCTTTAAGAACCATCCCTTGAGTCAAAAGGTTTTTGAACGGTTCATCAAAGTCAAGAAGTTCAAGGTCTCTTAATGCTTTTGTGAAAAATCTTGAATATAACAAGTGAAGAATTGCGTGTTCAATTCCGCCGACGTACTGGTCAACAGGAAGCCATTTGTTTACAAGGTTTCTGTCAAAGCATTTTTCGGAATTTCTTGCGTCTGAGTATCTTAAATAGTACCAGCTTGAGCACATAAATGTGTCCATAGTGTCTGTTTCGCGAACTGCGTGACCGCCACAGACAGGACAAACTGTATCTTTAAATGTTTTAGACGTTGTAATCGGAGATTTGCCGACAACTGAGAAATCAACGTCTTTAGGAAGCATTACAGGTAAGTCTTCTTCTTTTACAGGTTGAATTCCGCACTTGTCGCAATAAACAACAGGAATAGGAGCGCCCCAGTATCTTTGACGAGAGATTAACCAGTCGCGAAGCCTGTATTGGGTCTTAAATTCCCCAAAACCTTCTCTTACTGCTTTTTCCGTAATTGCTTTTTTAGCTTCCTCGTTTTTCATTCCGTTAAATTCGCCTGAATTTACAAGAATGCCTGGTTCTGTATAAGCAGCGTCTTTGCAGTTGCTAGGGTTTTCAGGGTTTTCGATAACGACTTTCATCGGCAAATTGTATTTCTTAGCGAAATCAAAGTCACGAGTATCGTGAGTCGGAACCGCCATTACAGCACCTGTTCCGTATTCAACAAGGGCGTAATCCGCTGTCCAAAGCGGGAATGTTTCGCTCGTGAACGGGTTTTTACAGTGAGTGCCGAGAGGAACACCTGTTTTTTCTCTATCAGTTGAAAGTCTTTCGATTTCAGTCATTTTACGAGCGTTTGCACGGTATTCTTCAACTGCGTCTTTATTTTCTGCTGTTGTAAGTTTTTCGATATCTTTATATTCAGGCGCTACAACGAGGTATGTAATCCCGTGAACGGTGTCAGGCCTTGTGGTATAAACAGGAACTTCCATTTTTTCACCGTTTTGAGCGTCGATTACAGGGAATCTAAAAATAGCACCCTGAGATTTTCCAATCCAGTTAGCCTGCATTGTTTTAACGTTATCGCCCCAGCCTTCGAGTTTATCCAAATCTTTCAGTAAAACTTCGGCGTAGTCGGTAATTTTTAAGAACCACTGTGAAAGATATTTCTTTTCGACTACGCTGTCACATCTCCAGCAT